>NZ_JBHXRL010000018.1:0-178325 GCF_042717315.1 Streptomyces sp. NPDC058650 | reverse complement strand
ACCGCGGCCGCGAACGGCGCGATCTTCGCCTCCGCCAGCGCACGCACCGACTCCCGGAGCATGTCGTGCTCCTCGGAGGGCCGATACAGGTCGAAATCGGTCGAACCCGCCACGTTCACTCACTCCCACGCTTGCTAACTACCGTTAAGTAACCCAAAGGGTAGGGCGTGGCCCGGCGCCGGGCCAAGGCACGACTATGCTCGGGCAGGCATTCCGCCCGACGTCACTGGAGTACCGCATGGCCCTCAAGATCACTGTGATCGGCACCGGCTACCTCGGCGCCACCCATGCCGCGGCCATGGCGGAACTGGGCTTCGAGGTGCTCGGCCTGGACGTCGTCCCCGAGAAGATCGAGCTGCTCTCCTCCGGACGCGTCCCGATGTACGAGCCGGGGCTCGAGGACCTCCTCGCGAAGCACGTGGCCGGCATCGAGGGGTCGAGCGGCCGGCTGCGGTTCACCACCTCCTGGGAGGAGGTGGGCTCCTTCGGCGACGTGCACTTCGTCTGCGTGAACACCCCGCAGAAGCACGGCGAGTACGCCTGCGACATGAGCTACGTCGACGCCGCCTTCGCCTCCCTCGCCGCGGTCGTCCGCGAAGGGGCCCTGGTCGTCGGGAAGTCGACCGTGCCGGTCGGCTCGGCGGAGCGGCTCGCGGGCCTGCTGCCCGAGGGCGTCGAGCTCGCCTGGAACCCGGAGTTCCTGCGGGAGGGCTTCGCCGTGCAGGACACGCTGCACCCGGACCGGATCGTGGTCGGCGTGCAGGACTTCGGCGGGCGGGCCGAGAAGACGCTGCGCGAGGTGTACGCGGGGCCGGTCGGCGACGGCTCGCCGTTCGTGGTGACCGACTTCCCGACCGCCGAGCTCGTGAAGACGTCGGCGAACTCCTTCCTCGCCACCAAGATCTCCTTCATCAACGCGATGGCCGAGCTGTGCGAGGCCGCCGGCGGCGACGTCGCCAAGCTGGCCGAGGCACTCGGCCACGACGACCGGATCGGCCCCAAGTTCCTGCGGGCCGGCATCGGCTTCGGCGGCGGCTGTCTGCCCAAGGACATCCGGGCGTTCATGGCCCGGGCGGGCGAGCTGGGCGCCGACCAGGCCCTGACCTTCCTGCGCGAGATCGACTCGATCAACATGCGGCGGCGCGGCCAGATGGTGGAGATGACCCGGGAGGTCCTCGGCGGGAACTCCTTCCTGGGCCGTCGGGTGGCCGTGCTCGGCGCGACCTTCAAGCCGGACTCGGACGACGTCCGCGACTCCCCCGCGCTGAACGTGGCCGGCCAGATACACCTCCAGGGCGGCCAGGTCACCGTCTACGACCCGAAGGGCATGGAGAACGCGCGCCGCGTCTTCCCGACCCTGGGGTACGCCGACACGGCCCTGGACGCGGTGCGCGGGGCGGACGTGGTGCTGCACCTGACCGAGTGGCGGGAGTTCCGCGAGCTCGACCCGGCGGAGCTCGCCGCGGTCGTCTCGTCGCCGATGATCCTCGACGGCCGCAACGCGCTGGACTCGGAGCGCTGGCGGGCGGCGGGCTGGACGTACCGGGCGATGGGCCGCCCGCGCGCCTGAGACGACGCGAAGAGGGGAGAGGGGGCGCTTGTCACGCGCCCCCTCTCCCCCCTTTCGTACGGTCGGACCGCTAGTACGGTCGGGCCCGCTTCGTGCCGTCAGGCCCGCTTCGTGCCGTCAGGCCGCGGCCGGGCGGATCCGGTTCGTCCGCGACAGGAACTCCGTCTCGCGCAGCGCCCGGGTGACGTTGGCGTGGGCGAGCCCGACCAGCTCCTGGGCGGGCCAGCCCCGGCGCAGGAGCTCCGCGAAGAGCGGGACGTAGCCGAGGGCCGGCGCGGTGGTGTGCGAGACACCCGTGGAGCACGGGCCCGCCTCCGTACGCACCCGGTCGAGGACGTCCGCGTCGGCGGCCGGGTCGTCCGTGACCGTGACCATGCAGACCGCGCCGTTCTCGCCGAGGAGCCGCAGCACGTCGTCCGGCAGGCCCGCCGGCACCGCCCTGGTCAGCAGGGCCGGGGCCCGGGTGACCGCGAGGGCGCGGCGGACCGTGTCCTGGTCGGCGCCGGAGAGGTCCACGGCCAGGCCGAGGCGGTTCATCTCCCGTACGGCTTCGCGGGCGAAGCGGTCGAAGCGGGTGAGGTTCACGGCCCGGACGCCCAGGGCGTGGTAGGCCCGCAGGGTGGCCGCCGAGCCGCCGAGCGCGGGCCAGCCGACCGGGCCGAGCAGGGCGGCGACCCGGCCGCAGTTCCCGGCGTGGGCCATCTCGGCCGTGGTGTACACGAGCCGCAGGTCCTCGGGGCAGTCGGCGACGAGGGCGCGGATCGCGTCGATCCGCCGCAGCGTGCCGATGACGCCCTCGTCGGCCTCCACGTGCAGGGACCAGAACTGCGCTCCGGCCTCCGCCGCGCGGACGGGCGGGAGGTCCTCCGGGTCGAGGGACCGGGGCAGCTCGGCATGACCCTCGACGACGGGCTGGGCGGCCAGGATGGCGCGGGCCCGGGCGGTTTCGTCGAGCGGGGGTGGTGGATCGGGATCGAGCGCGCCGACGGCGGCGAGGGCGGCAGAGAAGGGGGAGGGATCGTCGAGATCTGCCATGGTGCTACTCCGAACTCGGTGATGCAGTACTGCCCCGCCCAATGCGGCGGGGCAGTACCGTCCACCGTGCCACCGGGCCCGGTCGGGGGCGCGGCGGAGTGGACCGTCCGGGTGACGGCTCCGCTACGGAGCGTCGGTGGTGTCGGCACTGTCGAGTGTGTCGATCGTCGCGTTCGACGGGGACGTGCGGGAGCGGAGGTCTCGGGAGACCGCTTCCGCGTCGCGGAGGGCGCGGACCGCGTTGGACCAGGTCAGCTTGGCGAGGTCCGGGTGTGACCAGCCGCGGTGCAGGAGCTCCGCGAGCAGGTTCGGGTAACCCGCGACGTCGTCCAGGCCGGCCGGGGTGAAGGCCGTGCCGTCGTAGTCGCCGCCGATGCCGATGTGGTCGATGCCGGCGGCCTCGCGCATGTGGTCGAGGTGGTCGGCGACCGTGGCGGCGGTGGCGATCGGGCGCGGGTCGTCCTCCTCGAAGGCGCGGTGCAGCTTCATCGCCTCGGCGGTCGTGTCGAGGTGGTCGAAGCCGTGCTCGCGGAGGTTCTCGTCCGCCCGCGCGGTCCACTCGACGGCCGCGGGGAGGATGAACTTCGGCACGAAGGTGGCCATCGCGACGCCGCCATTGGCGGGCAGCCGCTCCAGGACGTCGTCCGGGACGTTCCTCGGGTGGTCGCAGACCGCCCGGGCCGAGGAGTGCGAGAAGATCACCGGCGCGGTCGAGGTGTCGAGCGCGTCCCGCATGGTGGTGGCGGCGACGTGCGAGAGGTCGACGAGCATGCCGGAGCGGTTCATCTCGCGGACGACCTGCCGGCCGAAGGCGGAGAGCCCGCCGACGCCCGCCTCGTCGGTCGCCGAGTCCGCCCAGTCGTTGTTGTCGTTGTGCGTGAGCGTCAGGTAGCGGACGCCCAGGGTGTGCAGCGCGCGGAGGGTGGCGAGGGAGTTGTTGATCGAGTGGCCGCCCTCGGCACCCTTGAGCGAGGCGATGCGGCCCTGCTTCCGGGCCGCCTCCATGTCGTCCGCCGTCAGCGCCGGGGCGAGGTCGGCGGCGTACCGCTCCAGGAGCTGGTCGACGATGTCGATCTGCTCCAGGGTCGCGCTGACCGCGTCGTCCCCGGCCAGCCGGCAGGGGACGTAGACCGACCAGAACTGGGCGCCGACGCCGCCGGCCCGCATCCGGGCGAGGTCGGTGTGGAGCGCGCCGGTCTGGTCCGCGCCGATGTCCATGCGGTCCAGGTCGTAGCCCGCGTGTTGGCGCAGCGCCCACGGGAGGTCGTTGTGGCCGTCCACGACCGGGTGGGCGGCGAGCAGTTCGCGGGCTTCCGCGAGGCGCTCGGCCGCGCTCACTTGCCGAAGCCGAACGAGTCCGCGCCCTCGACCTTGGCCCGCAGGCGCTTGCCCTTCTCCGTGGCCTGGTCGTTGAGCTCCTGGAGGAAGTCGTTCATCCGGGTGAGGAGTTCGGGGTCGTGCGCGGCGAGCATCCGGGCCGCGAGCAGGCCCGCGTTGCGCGCGCCGGCGACGGAGACCGTCGCGACGGGGACGCCGGCCGGCATCTGCACGATGGAGAGCAGCGAGTCCATGCCGTCGAGGTACTTCAGCGGCACCGGCACGCCGATGACCGGGAGCGGGGTGACGGAGGCGAGCATGCCGGGCAGGTGGGCGGCGCCGCCCGCGCCCGCGATGATCGCCTTGAGCCCGCGGCCCGCGGCCTCCTCGCCGTACGCGATCATCTCGCGCGGCATCCGGTGCGCCGAGAGGACGTTCACCTCGTACGCGATCTCGAACTCGTCCAGGGCCTGGGCGGCGGCCTCCATGACGGACCAGTCGGAGTCGGATCCCATGGCGATACCGACGACGGGGGCGGTGCTCATGCTGCTCACTCGACGATCGTTCCTCTCAGATATCCGGCGGCGTGACGGGCGCGCTCCAGCACGTCGTCGAGGTCGTCGCCGTAGGTGTTGACGTGCCCCACCTTGCGGCCGGGCTTCACGTCCTTGCCGTACATGTGGATCTTGAGCTGCGGGTCCCTGGCCATGCAGTGCAGATACGCGGAGTACATGTCCGGGTAGTCGCCGCCCAGGACATTGCACATCACGGTCCATCGGGCGCGCGGCCGCGGATCGCCGAGGGGGAGGTCGAGAACCGCCCGGACGTGGTTGGCGAACTGCGAGGTGATCGCGCCGTCCTGGGTCCAGTGACCGGAGTTGTGCGGGCGCATCGCCAGTTCGTTGACGAGGATGCGGCCGTCCGTGGTCTGGAAGAGCTCGACGGCGAGGTGGCCGACGACCCCCAGCTCCTTGGCGATGCGGAGGGCGAGCTCCTGGGCCCGGCCCGCGAGCTCGTCGTCGAGGTCCGGCGCCGGGGCGATCACGGTGTCGCAGACACCGTCGACCTGACGGGACTCGACGACCGGGTAGGCCACGGCCTGGCCGTGCGGGGAGCGGACGATGTTCGCCGCGAGCTCGCGTACGAAGTCGACCTTCTCCTCGGCGAGGACCGGGACGCCCGCGAGGAACGGGTCGCGGGCCTCCGCCTCCGTGCGCACGAACCAGACGCCCTTGCCGTCGTAGCCGCCGCGCACGGTCTTGAGGATGATCGGGAAGCCCCCGACCTCGGCCGCGAAGGCCACCGCGTCCGCCGCGTCCGCGACGATGCGGTGGCGCGGGCTCGGCGCGCCGATCTCGTCGAGTCTGGCGCGCATCACCCCCTTGTCCTGGGCGTGCACCAACGCGTCGGGCCCGGGGCGGACGGGGATGCCGTCCGCCTCCAGGGCCCGCAGGTGCTCCGTGGGGACGTGCTCGTGATCGAAGGTGATCACGTCACATCCGCGCGCGAAGTCACGCAGCGTGTCCAGGTCGCGATAGTCGCCGATGACGACGTCGCTGACCACCTGGGCCGCCGAGTCCTGCGGGGTGTCACTGAGGAGCTTGAACTTGATGCCGAGGGGGATGCCCGCCTCGTGGGTCATACGGGCGAGCTGACCGCCGCCGACCATACCGACTACCGGAAACGTCACCCTCTTAGGGTATCCGCACCACCAGGGAACACTCGTCCGCCTGTGGTTTGTCACAAGGACAGCGCAGGTGGGACCCGGGTTTCCCCGTGGTTTACGAGGTACCCGGGCGGGTGACAGGGGGGGCTGGTTAGCATGGTTGGGTTGACGTCGCCCGGACGTCACCACCGGACGGACGGGACAGAGCCATCACCATGAGTGAACCCGGCGCGCTGCGCATGCGACTCAACGGGCTCTTCCGTGAGGTCGCCAAGTTCGGGGCAGTGGGGGCTGTCGGTGTCCTGGTCGACCTCGGGGTGTTCAACCTCGTACGCCACTTCACGGATCTCCAGGTCGTGCGCGCGAGCATCATCGCCACCCTGGTCGCGATCGCCTTCAACTACGTGGGGTTCCGTTACTTCACGTACCGCGACCGGGACAAGAGCAGCCGCACCAAGGAGATGTCGCTCTTCCTCGTCTTCAGCCTGATCGGTCTGGTGATCCAGAACGGTCTGCTGTTCGCGGCGACGTACGGCTTCGGCTGGGACGGCCCGCTCGCGAGCAACTTCTTCAAGTTCTTCGGCATCGGCGTCGCGACCCTGTTCCGCTTCTGGTCGTACCGCACGTGGGTGTTCCGCGCGCTGCCCGCGAAGGAAGCCGTGCAGGCCGCCGAATCGTTCCTTGAGCAGCCCCCGCGCCAGGCGACCCGTCGCCAGCCCAACCGCGTCTGACCTGCCCTTTCACCGTACGGGGCTACCGTACGGGGCGGTTGCGCGTCTCGTCCGAGACGCTCCTGACCTCCCGGCTCAGGAAGAGCGCGAAGATCGGCGGGTGCTGCTGCAGCAGTTCCAGGCGCCCGCCGTCCGCCTCCGCCAGGTCGCGGGCGACGGCGAGGCCGATTCCCGTGGAGCTGCGACCGCTCACCGCCCGCTCGAAGATCCGCGCGCCGAGGTCGGACGGGACGCCCGGTCCCTCGTCCGTGACCTCGATCACCGACTGGTTGCCGGTGACCCGGGTCCGTACGGCGACGGTGCCGCCGCCGTGCATGAGCGAGTTCTCGATCAGCGCGGCGAGGACCTGGGCGACCGCGCCCGGGGTGCCGACGGCCCGCATCCCCTGCTTGCCCGAGTGCACGATGGCCCGCCCCGCGCTGCGGTAGGCCGACCGCCACTCCTCCAGCTGCTGCTTGACGACCTCGTCGAGATCGAAGGCGACGGCGGAGCCCGTGCGGGGGTCCCGGGAGTTGGTCAGGAGCCGTTCGACGACGTCGGTGAGCCGCTCGACCTGGGTGAGCGCGATCGTCGCCTCCTCCTTGACCGTGTCCAGGTCGTCGGCGAGGGCGACCTCCTCCAGGCGCATGGAGAGGGCGGTGAGGGGCGTACGGAGCTGGTGCGAGGCGTCGGCGGCGAGCCGGCGCTCGGCGGTGAGCATCCGGGCGATGCGCTCGGCGGAGGCGTCGAGGACGTCCGCGACCCGGTCGAGCTCGGGCACCCCGTACCGCTTGTGCCGGGGCCGGGGGTCGCCTGAGCCGAGGCGCTCGGCGGTCTCCGCCAGGTCGGTCAGCGGGGACGTCAGCTTGTTGGCCTGCCGTACGGCGAGGAGGACGGCGGCGATGACGGCGAGCAGGGCCACGGCGCCGATGATCATGAGGGTCCGGCCGACCTCCTCGGTGACGGCCGAGCGGGACTCCTCGACAGTCACGGTCTCGCCGCGCTCCCCTTCCGCGAGGCCCCGGGTGACGTTGCCCTCGGGGCGGGTGCCGATCTCGATCGTGTCGCGGCCGGGGATGCGGATCTGCGCGTACCGCTTGGCGCCGCTCTGCTCGGCCAGGATGTCCGGGTTGACCGGCTCGCCGCCGATGAGCCGGCTGTCGACGATGGAGACGATCCGCAGCGCCTCCGAGTCCACGCTCTCCTGCGCGCTGCTGGAGATCGTCCGGGTCTCGACGATGACGAGGGAGACGCCGAAGACGGCGATGACGACGAGCACCACGGCGAGCGTGGAGTTGATCAGACGGCGGCGCATGGCTTAACGGTGGCTCAGCTCTTCTCGAAGCGGAAGCCGACTCCGCGGACGGTGGCGATGTAGCGCGGGTTCGCCGCGTCGTCGCCGAGCTTCTTGCGGAGCCAGGAGATGTGCATGTCGAGGGTCTTGGTGGAGGACCACCAGGTGGTGTCCCAGACCTCGCGCATCAGCTGGTCGCGGGTGACGACCCGGCCGGCGTCCCGGACCAGGACCCGGAGCAGGTCGAACTCCTTGGCCGTGAGCTGGAGCTCCTCGTCGCCCATCCAGGCGCGGTGCGACTCGACGTCGATCCGTACGCCGTGGGTCGAGGGGGCCACGACGGGCTCGCTGGAGCCGCGCCGGAGCAGGGCCCGGACCCGGGCGAGGAGCTCGGCGAGGCGGAAGGGCTTGGTGACGTAGTCGTCGGCGCCCGCGTCGAGCCCGACGACGGTGTCGACCTCGTCGGCCCGCGCGGTGAGGACCAGGATCGGGACCGCGTGGCCCTCGGCGCGCAGCCGCCGGGCGACCTCCAGGCCGTCCATGCCGGGCAGCCCGAGGTCGAGTACGACCAGGTCCACTCCGCCCTGGAGTCCGGCGTCGAGGGCGGTCGGACCGTCCTCGCGGACCTCGACCTCGTACCCCTCTCTCCGCAGGGCGCGGGCCAGCGGTTCCGAGATGGATGCGTCGTCCTCGGCGAGCAGTACACGGGTCATGGGGTGATGGTAGTCCGCACGGCCACCGGGCCGTGGCGGGATCCGTTCGGCCCGGGTGACCCCTCCGTATCCTGTGGGCATCCTGTTCATGACCTTGGAATGGCCTCGCGTGGTTGCACTACAGCCTGTGATCCATCTCTCAAGTCCTTCCATATCCGGCACTGTCGTGTCGTATGGTGGCTCGACGTCTGTAGCGGTAATCGGGGACCTTTGGCCAGCTTCATGCGCCAAGGTCCTCTTTCTGCGTGAGGTCGGCTCCGCCGATCCTCGAAGACAGTGAACGACCTGTGGGCCGGGTTCCGGGACGCGATGACGCGCCTCCCGGGGCGTGGATCCCGGTGGAGTCCAACGGCTCCGCCGGTGCCGGCCTCCCCCACCGGGCGCACCCCGCTCACAAGGCGAGCGTCCCGACAGAGCAAGGATCGACATGGCGTCCAGCCTGACGACGGCTTCGACCGGAACCCCTGGTTCCGGGAAGACGTTCCTCGGCCACCCCCGCGGCCTGGCCACCCTCTTCTTCACCGAGATGTGGGAGCGCTTCTCCTACTACGGCATGAGGGCCCTTCTCGTTCTGTACCTGGTCTCCGGCGGCACGGACGCGGCCACCGGCAGCCAGGGCGGCGGCCTCGCGATGACGGCGGCCACGGCCACGGCGATCTACTCCGTGTACGTGTCGATGGTCTACCTGATGGCCATGCCCGGCGGATGGTTCGGCGACCGTGTCTGGGGCGCCCGCAAGACCGTCACCATCGCCGGCTTCGTGATCATCGCCGGTCACGTCTCGCTGGCCCTCCCCGGCCAGGCGATGTTCTTCCTCGGCCTCGCGCTCGTCGCGGCCGGCTCCGGTCTCCTCAAGGCCAACATCTCGACGATGGTCGGCCACCTCTACGACGGCCCGGACGACCCGCGCCGTGACGGTGGCTTCACGCTCTTCTACATCGGCATCAACCTGGGTGCCTTCGTCGCGCCCTTCGTCGTCGGCACCGTCGGCGAGAAGGTCAACTGGCACCTGGGCTTCGCCCTCGCCGCCGCCGGCATGGCCCTCGGCCTCGCCTGCTTCCTGTCCTTCAGCAAGAGCCTGAGCCCGACGAGCAGCCTCGTCCCGAACCCGCTCTCCGCCGAGGAGAAGAAGCGGATCCTGGTCAAGGCCTCGCTCGTGGTCGCGCTGGCCGCCGTCTTCTACGGTGTCGTCGTCGGCCTCGACCTGTTCACCCTGAACTGGGCCCTGGTCCCGCTCACCCTCGCCGGTCTGCTCATCCCCGTCGCCGTCCTCGTCCGCATCAAGCGCGACAAGGACCTCGACAAGACCGAGCAGTCGAAGATGAACGGCTACATCTGGTTCTTCGTCGCCGCCGCCATCTTCTGGATGATCTACGACCAGGGTGGCTCCACCCTGTCGCTGTTCGCCGACGACAAGACCGGTTCCCTCTTCGGCTTCGACCCGTCCGCCACCTGGTACCAGTCGCTCAACCCCATGTTCGTCATGGCGCTGGCCCCGGTCTTCGCCTGGCTGTGGCTGTGGCTGGCTCGTAAGAACCAGGAGCCGAACACCATCGTGAAGTTCGCGATGGGTCTGGTCCTGGTCGGCGCGTCCTTCTTCGTCTTCATCGTCCCGATGGGCATGGCGGGCGACGGCACCCTGGTCTCCCCGATGTGGCTCGTCTCGATCTACATGATCCAGACCATCGGTGAGCTCTGCCTCTCCCCCGTCGGCCTCTCCGTCACCACGAAGATGGCGCCGAAGAAGTACGCCTCCCAGATGATGGGTGTCTGGTTCCTCGCCGTCACCGCAGGTGACTGCACCACCGGTCTGCTCTCACTGGCCGGTGTGGACCTCAACGGAACAGGCATCATCGCCCTGCAGGCGGCCCTCGCCGTCGGCGCCGGCTTCGCGGTCTTCATGTACCGCAAGAAGGTCCAGGCGATGATGGGCGGCGTCCACTGACGCCCCGCTCCGTACGCGCCTGAGGGCCGCCGCACCGGTTTCGGTGCGGCGGCCTTCGCCGTCTACCGGCGCTCTCAGCGCCTCAGGCGCGCCCACGGTGTGAAGGTGAACACCGCGCCGCCGATGAGGATGACCGTGCCCGCGACCAGGGCGAGGGCGCGCAGGGCGCCGTCGCTCTCGGCGCCGGTCTCGGCGAGGTTCTCACCGGAGGAGCCGCCGGAGGCCGCGCTGCCGCCGGAACCCGAGCCGGAGCCCGAGCCGGAGCCGGAGCCCGAGGCGCTCGAACCGCCGTCGGAGCCGCCGCTCGCCCCGCCGGACTGCTTGCTCGTGTCCAGCTCGAGGGAGGCGTTCACCGCGCCCTTGACCTGGCACGGGATGTCCATCTTCGCCGAGCCGAGCGTGACCTTGATGGTCAGCGCGCCCGGGCTGAGCGTGGACTTCCCGGTCGCGCCGGGCTTGTACGTGCCCTTCATGTCCTCCAGGCTCACCGGGGCGCCCGCCGCGACCGCGGTGGGGTTGGGGGCTCCGGTGACCAACACCGTGCCGCTGTCGGCTCCGCCGATCCTGACCGCCATGGTGGGGACGAGAGCCCCCTTGGGGAGGGGAGCCGGGCTGTCCATGACGCCCTTGGCCGTCTTGACGGTGAGGTCGTAGACGGCGCCGTTCTTCTTCGCGCTGATCGTCACCTTGGAGTTGATGTTCGGCGGGCCGGGGGACGTGCAGGTGAAGGCGACGGTGACCTCCTTGCCCGGGAAGTCGGTCTGCCCGCCGCTGCCGCCGGAGGAGCCGCCGGCGGAGCTGGAGCTTCCTCCAGAGGTGGAGCCCGAGGTGGAGCTGCCGCCCGAGGTGGACGTCGAGCCGCCCGTGCCGGCGCTGCCCGTGTGCCCCCCGGTGGTGGTGGAGCCCCCGGACGTCGTGGTGCTGCCGCCGGTCGTGGTCGTACCGCCGGACGTGGTCGTGCTGCTGCCGCCCGACGTGGTCGAGCTGGAGCCACCCGACGTGGTCGAGCTGGAGCCACCCGACGTGGTCGTACTGGAGCCGCCCGACGTGGTCGTACTGGAGCCGCCCGAGGTCGTCGTACTGCTGCCACCGGAACTGGTGCCGGAGGTGGTGCCGCCCCCGCCCGCCGTCACCTTGATCGTCGCGGCGACCGGGACGGCTTCCTTCGGGGTGCACTTCGTGTCCGTCGACAGCGGCTTGGACACGTTGATCGTGTACTTGTCGGGCGTCAGCGTGATGTCGCCCGCCGTGGTCAGCTTCAGCTTCCCCTTCATCTCGGGCAGCACCATCGCGCTGTTCTTGGGGATCGGCGGGTTGCTCCGCGGACCCTCCATCGCGACGGTGCCGCTCCCCGCGCCGCCCACCTTCAGGACGCCGCTCGGCTTCACCGTGTCCGCCCCGAGGTCGAGCACGTCGGGGTTCTTCGAGGCGGCCTGGACCGTCTTCCAGACGATCTCGACCTCGTCGCCGACCTTGGCCTCCGCCGGTGCGGTGACGAGCACCTTCGTGGTGCCCTGCACCGGCGGGAGACCGGAGATGGACGGTGGGATGCACTCCGTCTTGTACGAGACCTCGGCGGCCTGTGCGGGGCCGGCGGAAATCAGGATCCCCGCGCCGCCGAGCATCAGCGCGACCCCGGCCGCGCTCATCCTCCGTTGCGTACTCACGCATGTCCCTTCGTCGTCGGACTGCTCTCTGGCGCTGACGGTGCGGAGTCAGGGCTGAACCACGGCAGGACCGTGGTCGGTTCGTCGTCCCTCGCGTCCCCGTTCGCGGGGGCGGGGACGGACGTGCGGGTACGGCGGCGCAGTGCGGCCGTACGAGTGCGGGGAACGCGTCCGGTGGACGGGCGGCCCGCGGCGGGGCGTCCGGCGGCGGGCCGGAGACGGTCCACCACGGCCATCCCGATCCGGAACAGCGCCGCCGGTACGACGACGGCGAGCAGCACCCAGAAGAGCGTCACGCCCCAGGGGCGGTCCACCCCCCACGGCTGCTCGACGAGGACCTTGCCCGCGTACCGGACGGAGACCTGGTAGTCGCCGTGCGCGCCCGCCGTGAGTTCGGCCGGGAGCCGGACCAGGGCCTTCTTGCCGGGTTCGATCGTGCCGCGCCACTGGCGTTCCTCGTACTGCGGCGCGAAGACGCCGTGGCTCGTGCCGACTTCGAAGACCGGGTCCTTGACGGCGGCCGAGCCGAGGTTGCCGACGGTGAAGACCACCTCCCGGCGCGGTGGCGCGCCGAACCAGACGAGGAGGCCGCCGGCCCCGTCGAGGCGGACGGCCGCGAGGACGGCGAGCCGCCCGTTGCCCGAGGCCTCGGGGAGCGGGGCCGTGGGGTGTCCGGCGACCGCGAACGCCTTGTCGACCGCGTCCTGTTGGCCCGTGACGCCGGCCACGTGCACCACGCAGGGGCAGGGCTCGGGCGGTTCGGCGACCGGGAGTTTCGCGCTGAACGCTCCCCTGGCGTCGACGGTGGCGGCCCGGCCCTCGCTGTTGGAGCAGGAGTTGGTGCCGCCGATGACGCCCTTGCCGGGCGCGGACCGGCCGCAGATCAGGAGCATGAGCAGCGCGCCCGGTTTCCAGCCGCTGCCGCTGACGGTGATCGTGCCGCCCTTGCCGCCCTCGGCCTGGGAGAGTTCGACCACGGGTCCGGGCGCGGCCGTCGCGGTGACCGCGGGCGGCAGCGCGAGGGCGAGGGCCGTGAGCACCGCCGTGAGCAGGGCCGCGGCCGTACGCGACCTCCTCGTCGACCTCATGTCGTCGCTCCCGTCGAGGCTCGCTGGGTACGGGGCCGGCCGCGCCGCCGCTCGCCGTTCCGCTTTCCGTACCGCTTCCCGTACCGGATGCCGTACGCCCCGCCGCCCGCCACCGCGAGGAGCAGTCCGGCCGTCCCCGCGAGGGCGGGGCCCTCGGCGAACGCGGCCTCGGTACGGGCGCCGGCGGGGGCCGCGCCGGGGGCGCCGGCGGTCAGCCGGACGGTGACGGAGTCGAGGGCGGGCGGATCGGGCCAGGGTTCGGTGCGGGTGACCCGCTCGCCGGGGCGCAGGGTGAGCGGGAGGGCGCGCTCCGGCCGGTCGAGGACCGTGCCGAGGAGGCCCTCGGCGCGGACCGCGAGGGTCGGGGCGAGGACCGTCGTGCCGCGGTTGACCAGGGTGTAGCGGAGGCCGCCGGCGGCCTCGTCGACGCGGACGTCCTCGACGGTGAGCGCGGCGAGGCGCGGGCCGCTCACCCGCAGGAGCAGCTCCACGCTCAGCTCGCGTCCGGCGGCCGTGGCGCGCACGGTGCCCCGGTGGTCGCCGGGCGGGGTGTCCGCGGTCACGGTCACGGCGAACGGCACGTCCGCCCGGGTCCTGGCCGGCACGGTGACGGTCCGGGCGGCGAAGGCCACCGGCGCGCCCTCCCCCGCGAGTCGTACGGTGAGCGGGCGCGCGCCCGGGTTGGTCACCGAGAGGGTGTCCTGGAGGACGCTCCCCGCGGGGCCCTCCAGATAGGCGTACGGCCGTCCGGCGGCGGGTGCCGCCGTCCAGGCCCGGTCTCCGGGGGGAGCCGCCGCGACCGCGCCGACGAGGGCGGTCGCGGCGGCCACGAGCCCGGAGCGCACCGCCGCCCGCATCAGCGTGCCGTGCGCCGCGTGAGCCAGAGGACTCCGGCGGCGCCGGTCAGCAGGACGGTTCCGCCGAGGGTCCCGAGGGCCAGGGCGGAGTCGAGCGGGCCGGTCTTGGGCAGTTCGGTCCCGGAGCCGTTGTCGTCACCGTCGTCGCCGGCCGGCGGGGTGTCGTCCCCGCCCGCGACCCCGGTCACGTCGAGTTCCAGCGAGGGCGCGGGGTTGTTCTTCGGCTTGCATTCGGCCGCGTCCATGCCGAGGGCGTGCACGATGAGCGTGCCGGCCGTGAAGGTGACCTTGCCGTTCTTCGTCGGCGTGAACGTCCCGGTCAGCGTGCCGATTTTGATCGGGGTGTCCGGCGGGATGGCGGCCGTGTTCGGCGTGCCCTTGACCTTCACCGTGCCCTCGGCGGCCCCGCCGAGGACGAGCTCGGCGCGCGGGGTCATGACGCCCTTGCCCAGCTCGATCGGACTGTCGGAGACGCCCTTCTCGAAGGACATCGTGATCGTGTAGCCGATGCCGCTCTTGACGGCCTTGATGTCGACGGGCGAGACGGCGTCCTTCGGGCCGATCTTCGTCACGCACGCGTAGTTCACATCGACGACGGTCGCCTGGGCGGCCGGCGCGGCGGTCAGCACGGTGGCGCCCGCCACCGCGACCGCCACCGTGAGACCGGCGGCCGTTCTCCTTCGGTTCGGCACCTTGGACACCCGAGCACCCCTCACCGCAACATAACTGACGGTCTTTCAGATTGGCCGTCAAGGTACGCCGGGGGCCTCACAGAGGGAAGGCAGAGGAGCGGGTGAACTTGTGAAAGTCCTCGGGGGTGTCCGAGGAGGGCACCTCAGGCGGGTGCGGCGAGTTCGGCCCAGACCGTCTTGCCCGGGGCGCCGGGCGTGCGGTCGATGCCCCAGTCCAGGCAGAGTCGCTGGACGATGAACATGCCGTGACCGCCGGGCCGGCCGGAGCGGTGCGGGGTGCGGGGGGCCGGCTGTCCGGCGCCGCGGTCGGTGACTTCGAGGCGTACGACCTGGTCGACGCGCAGGACGCGCAGGCGCTCGGGGCCCTCGGCGTGCAGGCAGGCGTTGGTGACGAGCTCGGAGACGACGAGCAGGACGTCCTCGGCGGCGGCCCTGCGGTCGGCGGTGGCGGCCGGGAGCCACCCCCACTCCTGGAGCGCCGACCGCGTGAAGTCGCGGGCGAGCGGGACGGTGCCGCTGGTCTCGCCGAGGGCGAGCGTACGGACGTCGGAAGCTTGGTCCATCAGCGCTTCACCTCACCGATTGACGAGACAGAGGGGCGGGACGTACGGAGCGAACGCCACGCCTCAGCCGGGGAGGGCCGTGGCGAGCGTGTCGTGCAGGGTGAAGACGGCATCCGCGCCGGTGATGCGGAACACCCGGGCGACCGTGGGCCGCATCGCCACCAGATGGACCCCGCCACCCGCGGCGTCCGCCCTCAGCCGGGCGCCGAGCAGCACGTTGAGCCCGGTCGAGTCGCAGAATTCGAGGCCCGAACAGTCGACGACGAGCCTCGACCGGCCCGCGTCGAGCGCCGCGTCGAGTGGCGTGCGCAACAATTCGGCGGTGTGGTGATCCAGCTCACCCACGGGCGTGAGGAGTTCGACTCCCACGCCCACGGTCCGGACCTCGACCCGCAGGCGCGCGGGCTGCGCGCTGCCGATGTGCTGGCGGTCCATGGCCGTGCCTCTTCTCGCTCTCGCGGCTGCCGACTGACGTGCGTCGAACCCTACAAGCGGGGCACCCTTCGGCGCACACACGGACCGCGCAAATACCCCCAAAGCGGATTATTGACACTTGCAACCATCGCGGTCCACCAGGTAGGCCTAGTAGAGAACACCCGACAGGACACCCGACATGACCGGCCTCGGAGGCGCCGCAAACCGCAGCAGAAGAACAATGGAGGAGACCCATGTCACCCCGGCTCGACGCCCCGCGTACCCCCGACGCGCCGTCGGCAGCAGTCCCCCTCGACCACCTGCCCACCCAGCCCCTCGACCACCTGCCCACCCAGCGCCAGGACATGCCGGACCTGCCCGACCGGCCCCTCGACCGCATCGGAGCGGTCGACGCGCGCGCCCTGTCGAAGCAGCTCTTCGCCCGGCTCGCCGTCCTCGAAGAGGGCACCCACGACCACGCGTACGTCCGGAACACGCTCGTCGAACTCAACCTGGCCCTCGTGAAGTTCGCCGCCTCCCGGTTCGGCAGCCGCAGCGAGCCGATGGAGGACATCGTCCAGGTCGGCACGATCGGCCTCATCAAGGCGATCGACCGTTTCGAACTGACCAGGGGCGTCGAGTTCCCCACCTTCGCGATGCCGACGATCATCGGCGAGATCAAGCGGTTCTTCCGCGACACCTCGTGGTCCGTGCACGTCCCCCGCAGGCTCCAGGAGCTCCGGCTCGACCTCGCGCGGGCCGGTGACGCGCTCGCCCAGCGCCTCGACCGCGCCCCCACCGTCGCCGAACTCGCGGAGGAGCTCGGGATCTCCACGGAGGAGGTCGTCGAGGGCATGACCGCCAGCAACGCGTACACCGCGAGCTCGCTCGACGCCAAGACCGAGGAGGACGAGGCCGGCAGCGGGGAGAGCACCCTCGCCGACCGGATCGGCTACGAGGACGACGGACTCACCGGCATCGAGTACATCGCCTCCCTCAAGCCGATGATCGCCTCGCTGCCCGCCCGCGAACGGCACATCCTCTCCCTCCGCTTCGTCTCCGGCATGACGCAGTCGGAGATCGGCACGGAGCTCGGGATCTCGCAGATGCACGTGTCCCGGCTCCTCTCCCGCACCCTCGCCCGGCTGCGCCGCGGCCTCACTCTGGAGGAATGACCTCCGGCGGCTCCCCCGAGCCGTCAAGATGGCTCCGGAAAGGGCCCGTTCACGGTCGCGTTCTCGATCCGCCGACCCGGAACGGGCCCTTCCGTACGACCGCGCGCGCGGCCCCGCACCAGGCCGATCGCGTGACCGGAAGGCCTTGTTGACGCGCCGTCCGGATTGGGCCACATTGAGCCCGGGGATTCAGGGGGGAATCACATGGTTTCTGCGTACGCGGAACTGGAAGGGCGGATGCGCGACCGGCTCGGGGGCAGGGAGTGCCTCTACGTGCCGTCGTGCCGCTTCGGTCTCTACCTCGCGCTGCGCCACTGGTGCGAGCCCGGCGGCCGGGTGCTGATGTCACCGGTCAACGACGACGTGATCTTCTTCGTCGTGCTCGCCGCCGGGCTCCGCCCGGTGCAGGCGCCGCTCGACCCCCGGGACGGGTCGATCGACACGGCG
Source organism: Streptomyces sp. NPDC058650 (assembly GCF_042717315.1). Taxonomy (NCBI): domain Bacteria; kingdom Bacillati; phylum Actinomycetota; class Actinomycetes; order Kitasatosporales; family Streptomycetaceae; genus Streptomyces; species Streptomyces sp. NPDC058650. Next base: position 161,172 of record NZ_JBHXRL010000018.1, on the reverse strand, counting down.
GCCGTCCCGGAGTCCGTCTGGCGCGGCCTCTCCGCGGTCCTCACCACCAATCTGTACGGGAACCCCGACCCGGCACCGGAGCTGCGGGCCCAATGCGACCGGCTCGGCATCCCGCTGATCGAGGACGCGGCCCACGCGATCGGCTCCACCGTCGGCGGGCGCCCGGTCGGCACGTACGGCGAGGCCTCCGTCTTCAGCCTCTCGAAGCACACCGCCGCCAAGACCGGCGGCTTCGTCGCCCTCGCCGACCCGGCGCTGCGCGAGGAACTCACCGCCGCACGGGACGCGTTGCTGCACCCGGCCCGTACGGCCGGCGAACTCGCCTACCTGGTACGGCCGTACGCGGAGGCCGCCGTCCGCGGCATGCGCCTCGTCAGGACCGCGCGCGCCGCGGTGCGGCTGCTCGGCCTCGAGGAGCGGGAGGAGATTCGGATGCCGCTCCGCGCCGACGAGCTGCGGCGGGCCCTGCCGGCCGCGCCCGCGCTCGCCCCCTTCCACTCCTGGGTACGGGTCGACATGCACGACTACCGGCTCCGGCCGGGCCCCGGGCGGCTGCGCCGCACCACCCGCAAACTGGCCCGGCTCGACGGCGTCCTCGCCGCCCACCGCGCGGGCACGGCCCTGCTCCTGGCGAGCGAGTACGGCACGCCCGGGGCCGCGGACGAACCGGCCCAGCCGCTGTTCCGGGTGCCGCTGCTCGTCGAGGACCGGGACGCGGCGATCGCCGCCCTCGCCCGGCACCGGATCACCACCGGCTACGTCTACGACCCGCCGCTCGACAGCTACGCGGGCGAGGCGTTCACCGACCTGTCCCCCGCGCCGGAGGCCGCCGCCCGGTTCGCCCGGCACGCCCTGCCGGTGGACCCGCGCCGCGCGGACGAGGTCCTCGGCGTGCTGCGCGCGGCCGGGACCCGCCCCGCGCGCCTGTCGGAGGCCCCCGGCGGCGCCCGGTGACCGACACCGTACGGCTGCGGGAATCGGACCGGCCGGAGGCGGAGGAGCCCTCGGCCGCCGTGCCGCTTCCCGCCGGCGAGAAGGACGCCGAGGGCGACTCCGGCGAGAACTCCATGTTCCGCAACGCCTACGCGCTGATGCTCTCCACCGGCGTCTCCGCGGCCCTCGGGCTCGGCTTCTGGCTGGTCGCGGCCCGCTACTACACGGAGGAGGCCGTCGGACAGGGCTCCGCCGCCATCGCCGCGCAGCGGATGCTCGCCTCCCTGACCGCGACGACGCTCACCGGCGCGGTCGTCCGGTACGTGCCCCGGGCCGGGCGCGCCACCGGGCCGCTCGTGGTCCGCCTCTACCTGGTCAGCACGGCGGTCGTGGCCGTGGCCTGCGGCGTCTTCCTGCTCACCCTGGACTGGTGGGGCCCCTCGTACGCCCCGCTCGGCACCGTGTCCGCCGGGATCTTCTTCACGGCGGCCAGCATCGGCTGGGCCCTGCTCACCCTCCAGGACGCGGTCCTCACCGGACTCAGACGGGCCATCTGGGTACCCGTCGGCAACGCCGTCTTCTCGCTCGGCAAACTCGTGCTGCTCGTCGTCCTCGCCGTCGGCGTACCGGTCCTCGGCGTCTTCGTCTCCTGGGCGGCGGCCATCGTGCTCTCCGTCGTGCCGGTCGGCTGGCTCGTCTTCCGGCACCTGATCCCCCGGCAGGCGCACGCCGACCGGGACCGCGAGCCGCCCACCCTGCGCGAGATCGGCCGCTTCCTCGCCGGGGACTCCGTCGGCTCGATCTTCAGCCTGCTGATGATCAGCCTGCTGCCGATGATGGTCGCCGTCCGCTTCGGCGCCGCGCACAACGCCTTCTTCTACACCGCCTACACCGTCGGCGGCACGATGGAGTTCATGGCCATCAACATGGCCTCCTCGCTCACCGCGCACGCCTCGCACAGCCCCGAGTCCCTCGCCGAGGGGGTCAGGGGAGCGCTGCGCCGCATGGCGCTGCTGCTCGTCCCGGTCGTGCTCGTCCTCGTCGTCTTCGCGCCGCTGATCCTCGCGCCCTTCGGCGAGGAGTACGCCCGGAACGGCACGACCGTGCTGCGGCTGCTCGCCGCCGCGGCGCTCCCCCGGGTCGCCGTCGAGCTGTACATCGGGGTGCTGCGCGTCCAGGGGCGTACGGGCATGCTCGCCGCGCTCCAGGGCGCGATGTGCGTCATGGTCCTGGGCAGCGCGGTCTTCCTCCTCGGGCCCTTCGGCATCGCCGGTGCGGGGTACGCCGTCCTCGGCTCGATGACGCTGATGGCGGTGGCGTCCGTGCCGGGCCTGCGGGCCACGCTCAAGGGCCGGGCGCCGGTCGAGGGGGCCCGGGCGGCCGCGCGGGTGAAGGAACGCGCGGAGGACGGGTACGGCACGAACTGGGCGCGGGAGAGCGCCTATCTGCGCGGGACGCACGACTCGGTGACGCCCGCGTTCGGCATCCCCGTGTACGTACCCCGGCAGCGGACGGACGAGCCGGCGCTCACCCCCGCGCGGCGGGAGGCGGGGGGCGCGGACCGGCCGGACGCGCCCGACCGGCCGACGGCCCGGCTCCGGCGGTGGCTCTGGCTGTCCCTCGGCCTGGCCGCCGTGCTGTTCTGGCTCCCGCTCGCCGGGGCCGGCGTCCTCGACGTGGAGCGGCTCTCCGGGACCGGCCTGCTGACCGCGCTCCCGCCCGTCACGCTCCTCGCGGGGCTGCTGCTCGTCGCCCTCCAGGGCGCCGCCGTCGGCCTGCGCGCCTTCCGGCCGGCGTTCGCCGGGGCGGTCCTGCTCGCCACCTTCCTCGCCCTGCACACCGCGCCGCCCCTGCTGGGCCTGCGGCCCGCCGCGGCCGGCGGCCCGGGCGCGGAACTCCTCGGCGAGGCCGTCGGCCCGGCGGCGGTGGTGACCCCGATCGTGCTCCAGGCGCTGTGCCTGCTGCTCGCGGCCCTGCTGCTGCGGGTCCTCGGCGTGGGCGACCGGGTCACGGCGGGCGTCGTGTGGGTCCTCGTCTGGGCCGGGTGGGCGGGGCAGCAGGCCTTCGCCGCCGCCCCGCTCCCGCTCTTCCTGGGCCTGGCCGGCGCCACGATGGCGGTCTGCGCCTTCCGCGGCCTGGCGGCGGGCCGCCGTTAGGAGTCGTCAGCGGCGCGGTAGGGGCTGCTTGAAATACGGGTCCTGGCCGGCGATCCGGTACCCCTCCAGGCCCGCCCCGGAGTCGACCGTCAGGTCACACCCGGGCCCGGGCACAGCGCGGTTCCAGTGCACGTACGCCTTCGCCTCCGGCAGCGTCGGCGCCACCCCTGGGATCGCGGTGTACCAGTCGCGCTGCCGCTCGGGCCGCTTCGGGTCGGGGGCGGTGGCGAACTCGGAGAGCATGATCGGCTTCTCGGCGGAGACGTTCTTGCGGAGCCAGTCGTAGCTGGGGCGCTGGCTCTTGTCGAAGTCGAGCCAGTTCGGCGACTTGTGGCAGAGGTAGTAGTTGTACTGGTCCATGCCGATCCAGTCGACGTAGTCGTCGCCGGGGTAGAGCCGCTTCATCAGAGCGGCGTTGCCGAGCCAGCCGGAGACGGTCCAGACCCAGACCACGTTCGTGACGCCCAGCTTCTCGAAGCGGTCGCGGACGTGGCGGTAGGCGGCGACGTACTCCTCCGGGGTCCCGGCGCCCTGCTCGATGCGGAAGTCGGCCTCCTGGTCGAAGGCGAAGAAGACCCGCTTGCCGTACTCCTTGACCCGGAGGGCCTGCGGGTCGATGACCGAGGTGTCGTACGTGCCCGCGGCGATGTTCTTCCACCCCAGCTGCTTCTCGGTCCAGTTGGCGTGGTGCTTCTCGGTCCACACCGTGGACTCCCAGGCCAGCATGAGGAGTCGGTCCCGGCCGAGCTCCCGCTCGTCGGGAGTGAGCAGCTCGCCGTCGGCCTTGCTCCCTGACATGTCGTGGTACGTGTAGACGAGGTCGAGCTTGCGGCCGATCTTCCTCTCGAAGTCGTACACCGGCCGAGTGAGCGAACTGTCGCTGTCGTACGGGATGTACGCGCCCCACCAGGCACCACACGGCGCGACGAGCAAGGTGTCGGGCGCGCAGCCGTCGTCGTCGGAGAGGGTCGACCAGACGCCCAGGCCGGCGGTCAGCGCGCCGACGGCGGCGAGCGCGATCGCGAGCCGGGTCCAGGGGTCGTGCCTGCCGTGGCGCCCGGTCATGCGCGCCCCCCGGTCCTTCGTTTGCGGAACCGGGCCGTGAGCAGGGAGGTGCGCCCGGACGTGCGGGTGCCGTCACGCTCGACGGCGCCGCGCGTGGCGGCCGGCAGCGGCACTCCGGGCAGGGTGGCCGCGACGCTCACGAAGAGGGCGAGGACGACGAGGAAGACGGTGAGCGAGAAGGCTTTCGTCAGGAACAGGGTGGTCGCGGTGAGCGTGGCCACGGAGAGGCTGACGGGCGCGGCGAGCGCCAGCGCCTCCAGGCGGGCGCCGGGCCGCAGCCCGAGGGGTTGGGGGAGCAGCAGCGCGAGGCCCGGCGCGAGGAGGACGAAGGCGAGGACGGGGATCCAGCGCAGCGGGGAGCCGCCGGGGAACGCGGTCGCGGCGAGGGCGACCCATCCGGAGGCCGCGAGGGCGGCTCTGCGCTGGACTCGCGGGGTCAGACGTGGGCCGGTCATGGCGTACCTACTCCTCGTGCGTGCGTGCGTATGTGCGGGCGTGGGTCCGGGACGTGTGCGGGGCGGCGGGTCAGCCGGTGGTCGTGGGCCGGTAGCGGAGGACGAGTCCGTACCGGTTCTCCTCCACGACCTCGAAGAGCGGCGATCCCTTGAGCGCGTCGCGGAGGGTGTCGAAGCCGCCCTCCGGGAGGTAGCCCTCGCCGATGACGGCCTCGCCCTGGGTGGGCGTGAGAATCACGTAGGCCGGGCGGCCCGCGGGGATGCCGCCGGCGAGATAGCGCGCGGGGTCCTTCAGCATGCGGAGGTTCTCGTCGACCTCCTGTTCGGTGAAGAACCAGCGTTCGTAGTGGTCGTAGCGGTAGTACGAGTCGGCGAAGGCGCCGGTCGCGGCGAGGATCAGGGCTCCCTCGGGCGCCCGGTCGAAGGCGCGGCGCGTGAGCGCGGTCTCGCCGGGCGGCGCGTAGTGCATGCCCTCCTTGCCGTAGTACGAGGGCAGGAAGCCGGCGAGCAGGGCGACGAGGGTGACGGGCAGGGCGACGGCGGCCGTGCGGCGGGCGAGCGCGGCGGCCCGGCTCGCGGCCCCGACGGCGGGGACGAGCGCGGCGGCGGCGAAGAAGGCCGAGCCGGGCAGTCCGAAGAGGTAGACGCGGAAGATCATCTCGCCGCCGTAGTCATTGACGGCGAACATCGGGAGGGGTGCCGCGGCGGCCAGGACCAGCGGCAGGGCGCTGCGGGCCAGCTTGCGGCGGAGCAGGACGGCGGCGGCGGCGAGCCCGCCGAGGGCGAGGACCATCAGGACGTTGGCGTTGCCGACGAGCTCCGGGCCGGGGCCCGTGGGGTCGCCGGCGAAGCCGGGACGGGAGTTGCCGAGGAGGTCGCCGGCCTTCTCGCGCAGGGTGCCGAGGGTGTCGAGGAAGAGCTCCCTGCCCATGGTGAGGTTCCAGACCAGCATGATCACGCCGGTGGTGGCGAGGAGCCCGAGGTTGCGGTAGCGGCGGGTGAGGCAGAGGGCGAGGAGGCTCGCGCAGAGCATCACGGGGGTGAGTTGGTGCGAGGCGTTGATGGTGGCGATGATCGGGACGAGGAAGAGGACGGCGACCGCGCGCTGCCGGGTCGTCGTGGGCGGCGGGACGGCCGCGGCGGCCGGGTCGAGCGCGGAGCGGTCGCGGAGCGCGCCCGCCGAGCCGGGCAGCACGAAGTGCCGGACGACGACGGCGAAGACGGTGAGGTAGAGCAGGTACGAGAAGCCCTGCGGGGAGAGGTAGTCCTGGCCGACCCAGTTCGCCAACTGGAAGATCCACACGCCGGTCCACACGAGCCGCCAGTCGTCGCTGAACGTGCGGTAGACGAGGATGAGGACGGGCACGGTGAGCAGACCGAGCGCGACCGGGGCCCAGTTGATGAAGGAGGCGGCGGCGTCGACGCCGAAGGCGCGGACGAGGGCCGCGTCGAGGGAGAAGAAGCCGGGCCACTGGTCGTAGGCGGACATGCCGCCGGAGAGCTCGCGCCCGGGGTGGACGGTGCCCTCGGTGAGCAGCCTGCTGATGATCGCGTCGTGCTTGGACGCCCACGCGTAGCGGACGGTGTCGTAGAGGATCGCGGGCGGTGCCTTGAGGGCGACGAGCATCGCCGCGCAGTAGGTGGCGGGCCAGAGGGGCGCGGTGCCGGCGCGGCGGAGGGTGATGACGAAGCCGCCGGTCAGGACGGCCAGGGCGGCGTAGAAGCCGAGGGGGAAGCGGTCGAGGAGGCCGAACTCCTCGATGGTCCGGAAGTCGATGTTGGGCAGCGCCCAGAGCCAGAGCACGGCGGCGAGGAGGAGCGGGGCGAGGCTGAGGGCGGCCGGGGACCGGAGTGCGGCGAGGGGGGCGGACCGGGGCCGGGGGGCCGGAGCCGTCCCGGCTGCCCGTCGCGCGGCTTCTCGCTCCGCGGCTTCCCGGTCCTTCGGGGAGGACTGTGACGGTACGCCGTCGCTCCCGGTGACCGGTGTTGATGGCACATGGTGCTGCACGACGGCTCTCCCCCCACTGTCCCCTTGGTGAAACAAAGGAACGTACTTCGGTTTTGTACAGACATTCAATCCCCGTCCCTTGCACGGGAGTTGATGATCTTTCCGACGGCGTGGCTCAGCCCGCGAACTCGGGCCCGTTGAGCAGGGCGCGGGCCCTGCGGTACATCCGCCACCCGACCGTGGGCAGCGAATCCCGGTACGGCGCGGCCTTCGCGCCGCGCCCCTCCATCCACTGCTCGATGTCGGCGACGGTGTGACCACGGCGCAGGATGAGCCGGGCGATGCGGTAGATCTCGTCCGACTCGGAGCTGAGCGCGTGCCGGACGGCGACCGCCGAGGTGTACCCGGCGGCCTCGGCGGCCCGTCGTACCGCCGGGCTGTTGTAACCGTGGGGGTAGGCGAGGTGCCGGACCTCGTGCCCGAGGACGTCCTCCAGGACCGCCTTCGCCTCGCGCAGTTCGCGCCGCAGGAATTTGGGCGCGAGGGTGTCGAGCTGCGGGTGGGTGACGGTGTGGGCGCCGACCTCCATCCCGTACTGCTCCAGGCGCGGGGCCTGGGAGAGGGTCATCATCGGCGCGGGCGGCAGCAGACAGGGCCGGCCGGGGGTGATGGCCCCCGTGGTGAGGTACGCGGTGGACGGCAGGGCGCGGGAGGCGAGCGCCTCGGCCGTCGGCCCGACGAGGTCGGCGAAGCCGTCGTCGAAGGTGAGGACGACGGGGCGGGGCGGCAGCGGGGCGCCGGTGGCGAAGTGGGCGGCGAGGGTGCCGACGGTGATCGCGGTGCGGCCGCTGGCGACGATCGCGTCGAGCTGGGAGGCGAACTCCTCGGGGGAGACGGTGAATTCGGCGATCCAGTCCGGAGGGTCGTCCATCACGGCGTGATAGAGGAGGACGGGGATCCGGGTGTGGAGGGGGACGTTCGTCATCGGACCGCCGCCTTCCGCAGACCGGCCTGCGCGACGCGGGCCTTCGCGTAGCCGATCGGGCCGTAGAGCATGCCGCGTCGCTCCAGTCGGGAGAGGCTCCTGGGCCAGGGATGGTGCTGGGTGCCGTGTTCGCCGGGGACTCCGCCGTCGCCCTCGCCGCGCTGGGCGGTCATGGACCGGGCGTGGGCGAGGCCGCGCGGCAGCCGGGTGAGCAGCGCGGGCAGCATGCGGGGGCGGCGGACCAGGGTCGCGGTGAGGTAGGCGGTGAGGCCCGCGCCGTAGCCGTACGCCTGGTTCCGCAGGTCCTGCCAGGTCTCCCGGTGGTGGTGCCAGACGAGCGCCTCGGGCGTGTAGCGGAGGCGGAAGCCGGCGGAGAGGACGGCGACGAAGGCGTACAGGTCGTCGCCGCCCTTGGCCGGGGTCCCGGTGCCGGTCGCCGGGTCGAAGCCGCCGGCCTGGCGGAGGGCGGTGGCCCGGAAGGCCATGTTGGCGCCGGAGCCGAAGCTGCCCGCGGTGAAGGGGAAGAGCGGTTCGTCGGCGGGCGGTTCGGCCGGGTCGTACAGGCGGGGCGCGAAGCCCTTGGCGAAGCCGCCGTGCGATTCGAGGAGGACCTGGGCGGGGGTGCTCAGGCGGGCGGGCAGGATCAGGCCGGTGACGCAGCCGAGGCCGGGGTCGGCGGCGAACGGCTCGGTGAGGGCGGTCAGCCAGCGCGGGTCGGCGATCACGTCGTCGTCGGTGAAGGCGAGGACCTCCCCGTCGGCGGCGGCGGCGCCGGAGTTGTGGGCGACGGCGAGCCCGGGGGTGTCCTCGCGGACGTACCGGACGCGCCCGGCGTACTTGTGGGTGACCAGGTCGTGGGTGTCGGTGGTGCGGGGCGCGTTGTCGACGACGATCAGCTCGTGGTCGGGGTGGTCCTGGGCGAGGAGCGAGTCGAGGGCGCGGGCGAGCTGCTCGGGGCGCTCGCGGGTGGCGACGATCACGGAGGTGCGGGGCCGGGTGGTGGCGGTCTCGGACCGCGACGACCCGCCTGCCGAGGCATGGTGTTCGGCGTCGGTACGCGGCCGGGCGGCGGTCTCGACGCGCTCGCGGGCGAGGGCGCCGAGCACCTCGGCGGGGTCCTCGCCGTCCCGCACGGTCCCGATGACGGTGGCCGCGGGCCGGCCCCGGAGCCGTACGAGCGCGTACACGTCGCCGGGTACGAGGGGCGGTCCGCCGGGGGCGGGGCGCAGGGACGTGACGGGCCCGTCGGGCGCGTCGAGGTCGAGCTCGGCGACGGAGACGGGGCGCGGAGGCGGGGCGGGTCGGTCGGGGCGGGTGCTCACGGGGATCCCCCAGGGAGATACGGCGGCGGGCTCGGCGGCCAGGGAGGCGGCGGGGCGGAATCGGCGTGCGCGGAGGCGGCGGGAACGGGGTCTGCGGGCACAGGGGCTGCGGGAACGGAATCGGCGTGCGCGGAGTCGGCGGGCACAGGGGCTGCGGGAACGGAGTCTGCGGGCACAGGGTCTGTGGGCGGGGACTTGTCGTGTGTCGCCGTCGCCACCACCACCGCAGGCCCGGCCCGGTCCGCCGTGGCGTGCGGGCCGGCCCTCCGGCCTCGCCGCCCGGCCGGGACTATCGGTTCCCCCGCAGCCGGGCGAGCCCGTTGAGGGTGGCGCGGGCTCGGGCCGCGAGGGCCGGGCGGTCGCGGACGAAGCGGTGGGCGCGCCGGGCGGGCTCGCGCCCGAGCCAGTGCAGGGCGGCGCGTGCGCCCGGGACGAAGACGACCCCCTCGTACACCGTCAACTCCCCTGTCTTCAGGGCGTCCTTGTACTCCGCGTCGCCGCGCCCCAGGTCGAGCATCCCGATCCCGGCGGCGGCCGCGCCCTCGGCCATCCGCAGATGGAGGACGAGCCCGGGCGAGTACTTCGCGAACTCAGGGTCGTACGCCGGGAACCAGCAGGACAGCACGGTCCCGGACCGCAGTCCGAAGTGGGCGGCGATGGGCCGCTCCCCCACGTACAGCACGGACAGGACGCCGGAGCAGCCGGGCGTGCGCTGCTCGTGGAGGCGCCGGACGAGGGTGGTGATCCATTCCTTGGCGAAGCGGTCGCCGCGCCCGGTCCTGCGGTACTGGGCGGACTTCCACTCCATGAGGGTGCGCAGGGCGGCCGGGTCGCGCTCGTCGAAGACGAAGCGCACCTCGCCGTCCGCCTGGCGGCCGAGCTTGCGCTCCTTGGCGAGGGTGGTCTTGAGGAACTTGGGCGACTGGACGCGCAGCAGCGCCTCGTAGGCCGCGTACCCCTCGCCGACGTCGATCACGGGCGAGGCGAACGACTCGGTGGCGGCGCCCTCGAAGACGGGCTGGCCGGCCTCCAGGTTGTCGAACTCCCACACCGCGGCCCCGCAGGCGCGCAGTACCGCGCGAGCGCCGGGTCGCAGTCCGGGCCGCAGAACGGCGCCCTGGCTGTCGGAGACGCCGAAGCCGATGGCCCGCCCCTGCCCCAACGCCCCTTTCTCGTACGGGAGGAAGCCGACCGGCTCGTCCCCCTCCCACCACACGGCGACCCGCGACCGGGGCCGCACCTCGGCGACCGCCCGGGTGAACTCCGGTTCCATGAAGGGGTTCGCGGGAGCGCCGGACGCTGCACGCAGTTTCCGCCACGCCTCGATCTCGCGCCCGCTCAGCTCCCCCGGCCTCACGATCCGCACCCGAAAAGCACTCACCTTGCCGACCCCCCGGTCCCCTGAGTACTGCCAGGACAGGACGGTACCGGTCCGAACCCCTCCCCGGCAGGCATACTCGGCCATTCCGTGGCCTCGCCGAGAAGCGGTGGTCACGTGGCGGGGAAGCCGGGGAAGGTGGACAAGACGCGGATGGGACAGGGAAGTTGAAGATCATCGGGCAGGGCAGGACCGCGGACGTCTACGCACTCGACGAGACGCGGGTGTTGCGGCGGTACCGGGACGGCGACGACGCGACGCGGGAGGCGGGGGTGATGACGCGGCTGGCGGGCCACGGCTACCCGGTTCCGGCGGTGGTGCGCGCGGAGGGGCCCGACCTGGTGATGGAGCGCCTCGCCGGACCGTCGCTCCTGGACGCGCTCCTGGACGGTGCGTACGACCCGGAACCGGCGGGCGCACTGATCGCGGAGCTCCTCGCCCGCCTGCACGGCCTGCCGGGCTCCCGCCTCCTGCACCTGGACCTGCACCCGGGGAACGTGGTGCTCACGGCCTCGGCGGGCCCCGTCGTCATCGACTGGCAGACCGCCGAGGAGGGCCCGCCGGGTCTGGACTGCGCAATGTCGGCGCTGATCCTCGCGGAGGTGGCGGTCTCCCCCGCCCCGTACGCCCCCGGCGCCCGCGCGGGCCTCGCCGCCCTCCTCGCGGCCGTCCGCACCCCGCTCCTTCCCCACCTCACGGCGGCCCGCACGCGCCGGGCGTCCGACCCGAACCTGACGGAAGGGGAGGTGGCGGCTCTGGGGGCGGCGGAGGCCCTCGTGAGGTCTCTGGCGACCGGCTGAGGGTCAGGACGCGGTGGCGTCGTCCGCGCCGGGCTTCCGCTTCACCTTGGTCACGTCCACGTCCTCCGTCTCCTGTGCCCCGAACGATTCGACGAGAACCCCGCGGTCGGTGCCGGTGACCTCCAGGATCAGGTTGTTGCCCATGAACCGGAGGTCGATCCGGGCCCGGGGCGAGCCCCCGTGGTCCGGCATGCGGTGGATGCGCGTCGGCGGGTAGTCCAGGGCGGTCAGCTTCTCCCGCAGAGCCGGCTGGTCGGCCGGACCCGCGCCCTCGAACGCCTCGCGGATGCGCTGGGCGTGCGCGTCACCGGCGCACTTGTCGATGGCGGTCAGCGGCACCTCCTCGACGGGTCCCGACCTCGTCGGGGCCGACTCCGGGGAGGACGGCGGCTCGGGGGCGTCCAAGGGGACCGGGAGGTCGCCGGGCTCCTCCGGCTTCGCCCCGTCCGGCAGGTTCTGGGGCGGGGTCGCGTCGTCCGCGGCCGGGTCGGCGGGCGGCGTGGGCAGACCGCCCGGCACGCAGCCGTCCAGGACGCGGGAGAACAGGGCCAGGAAGCGCATCTCCGGGTCGGAGTGCTTCGCCAGGTCGTCCGACGGGAGCGGCCGCGTCGACGTCGGCGAGGGCGTCGGCTTCGACGTCGGCCTGGCCTCGACTCCCACGGCGGACGCCTTGACCGGGGGCCTGCCGGTGGCGTCCGCCGTGCCGCAGGCGGTCAGGGCCATGCTGCCGAGCGCGGCTGCCAGGACGATCTTCGCGAGGCGGTTCGGAGTTCTCATGCGGGAATCATGCGAGCGACCGGGGGTCGCCCACATGAGTACCCCTACTCAACCGCCCCTGTGGTCAATCGGACTGTCGTCCGCCGCTTTTGACGCCGCGCCGGTCACTCAGGCCACGCGCACGCCCTTGCGCCAGACCTCCGTCACCAGCGGGACGCCCGGGCGGTACGCCAGGTGGACGGGGGACGGGGCGTCCAGGAAGGTCAGGTCCGCGCGGGCGCCGACCGTGAGGCGGCCGATGTCCGTGCGGCGGAGGGCCGCGGCGCCGCCGGCCGTGGCCGACCAGATCGCCTCGTCCGGGGTCATGCCCATGTCCCGTACCGCGAGGGCGATGCAGAAGGGGACCGAGGACGTGAAGGACGAGCCCGGGTTGCAGTCCGTGGAAAGGGCCACGGTCACGCCCGCGTCCAGGAGACGGCGGGCGTTCGGCCACTGCGCGCGGGTGGAGAACTCCGCGCCCGGGAGGAGCGTGGCTACCGTGTTGCCGGAGGCCAGGGCGTCGACGTCCGTGTCCGTCAGGTGGGTGCAGTGGTCCGCGCTCGCCGCGTCCAGTTCCACCGCGAGCTGCACGCCGGGGCCGTACGTCAGCTGGTTGGCGTGCACCCGGGGGTGCAGGCCCTTCGCCTTGCCCGCGGTGAGGATCGCGCGGGCCTGGTCGCCGTCGAAGGCGCCCTTCTCGCAGAAGACGTCGACCCAACGGGCGTACGGGGCGCAGGCGTCGAGCATCTCGCCCGTCACCAGCTCCACGTACGCCGCCGGGTCGTCCGCGTAGTCCGGGGAGACGATGTGCGCGCCGAGGTACGTCACCTCGTCGGTGTGCTCGGCCGCGATCCGCAGGGCGCGGGCCTCGTCCTCGACCGTCAGGCCGTAGCCGGACTTCGTCTCGAAGGTGGTCGTGCCCTGGCGGAGGGCTTCGCGCAGGTAGCGGGCCACGTTCGCGGACAGTGCCTCGTCGGAGGCGGCGCGGGTGGCCGCGACCGTCGTGCGGATGCCGCCCGCCGCGTACGCCTGGCCCGACATGCGGGCGTTGAACTCGGCGGTGCGGTCGCCCGCGAAGACGAGGTGCGAGTGGGAGTCGACGAAGCCGGGGATCACGGCCCGGCCGGCCGCGTCGACCCTGTTGTCAGTGGCGGGTGTTTTGCTGGTTTCACCGACCCAGACGATGCGGTCGCCGTCCACGACGACGGCCGCGTCCTGGATCAGGCCGAGAGGGGTTCCATCACCGAGAGAGGGGTCGTTGGTGACGAGACTGGCGATGTTGACGATGGCGGTGGCGGTCGTCGCCACGGCGCTGTTCGCGCTCGTGGGGGCGGAGATCGCCGCCGGGTTGTTCGTCGCCGCGGGGCCGTTGTTCATGGTGAGAGGTGTCTCCTTCAGCCGTTTCGGCCGTTTCAGCCGCGCAGGGCGGCGATCGAGTCCGCGAGGGCGCCGGCCACGTCCGGTACGGAGTGGTGCGCCCCGTCCCGTACGACGTGACGACCGGCCACGACCGTGTGCCGGACGTCCGCTGCCGACGCGGCGAATACCGCCGTCTCTGCTGCCAGACGCGGTACCGGTCCCGCTGTCCTGACCGTGTCCAGGGCGATCGTCGTGAAGTCGGCGAGCGCGCCGGCCTCCAGGGTGCCCGCGTCCGGCCAGCCGAGGGCCGCGTGGCCGTCGGCGGTGGCGGCCCTGAGGAGGGCGGCGGCCGTCCAGTGGCCGCGGGTGCGGGTGCGCAGGCGCTCGTTCAGCTCCATGGCCCGCGCCTCCTCCAGCAGGTCGATGACCGCGTGGCTGTCGCTGCCCAGGGAGAGCGGTGAGCCGGCGCGCTGGAGGGCGACCGCCGGGCCGATGCCGTCCGCGAGGTCGCGTTCGGTCGTCGGGCACATGCAGGTGCCGGTGGTCGACGTGCCGAGGAGGGCGATGTCCGTGTCCGTCAGGTGCGTGTTGTGGACGCCTGTGGTGCGGGGGCCCAGGACACCGTGCTCGGCGAGGAGCTGGGTGGGCGTGAGGCCGTGCGCCGCGAGGCAGGCGTCGTTCTCGGCGGTCTGCTCCGACAGATGGACGTGGAGAGGGGCCTCCCTGTCCTGTGCCCACCGGGCGACCGTGGCGAGCTGGTCCGCCGGGACCGCTCGTACGGAGTGGATCGCCGCTCCGACGCGTACGCCGTCCCGCTCCTTCAGGGCCGACACGCGCTCGGCCCACCGCTCGGCGGTGCCGTCGGTGAAGCGGAGCTGGTGCTTCTCGGGCGCGGCGCCGAAGCCGGAGGAGAGGTAGGCGGTGTCGAGGAGGGTGATGCGGATGCCCGCCTCGGCCGCCGCGGCGATCAGGGCCTCGCCCATCGCGTTGGGGTCGGCGTACGGGCTGCCGCCGGGCGCGTGGTGCAGGTAGTGGAACTCGCCGACGGAGGTGATGCCGGCGAGCGCCATCTCCGCGTACACCGCGCGGGCGAGGGCGAAGTAGCTGTCGGGGGTGAGGCGCTGGGCGACGGCGTACATCACCTCACGCCAGGTCCAGAAGGTGCCGGAGCCGACCTGGACGGTGCCGCGCAGGGCGCGGTGGAAGGCGTGCGAGTGGGCGTTGGACAGGCCGGGGATCGTCAGGCCGCGCAGGACGACCGCGCCCGGGGGCGGGGTGTCGACCCCGGTGCGGACGGCGGTGATGCGGCCGTCCGACACCTCAAGGGCCACGCCCGGCTCGACGTTCGTGTCGAGCCAGGCGTGCTCCAGCCAGTACGTCGTCAGCGACACGCCAGGCCCTCCAGTACGTCGGCGAGTGCGAGGACCCCGGCCGCGCAGTCGTCCTCGGCCGCGAATTCGGCCGGGGAGTGCGAGACGCCGGTGGGGTTCCGTACGAACAGCATGGCGGTCGGGATCGATTCGGAGAGGATTCCCGCGTCGTGTCCCGCGCCCGTGCCGAGGACGGGGACCTTCCCCGCGCCGTGCGAGGACTCCACCAGGAGGCGGGACAGCTCGTCGCGCAGGGCGTGCGAGAAGTCCACGATCGGGGTGAAGGACTCCCGGACGACCGTGAGGTCGATGCCGTGGCGGTCGGCGTAGGCGCGGGCTTCCGCCTCGATGCCCGTGACGACCTTGTCCAGGGCGCCCTGGTCGGCGGCGCGGGCGTCGAGCCAGCCGCGGACGAGGGACGGGATCGCGTTGACGCCGTTCGGCTCGACCGCGATCTTGCCGAAGGTGGCGACCGCTCCCGCGAGTTCGGCCTCGCGGCGGGCGGCGAGGACCGTCTCCGCGTAGGTGAGCATCGGGTCGCGGCGGTCGACGAGCCGGGTGGTGCCGGCGTGGTTGGCCTCGCCGGCGAAGTCGTAGCGCCAGCGGCCGTGCGGCCAGATCGCGGAGGCGAGGCCGACGGCGTCCCCGGACAGGTCCAGGGCCCGGCCCTGCTCGACGTGCAGCTCGACGAAGGCGCCGATCCGCGCGAGGCGCTCCGGGTCGGGGCCGATGGCGGCCGGGTCGTAGCCGGCCGCCTCCATCGCCTGCGGGAGGCTGATCCCGTCGGCGTCGCGGAGCTCGTACGCCTGCTCCTTCGTCAGCCGGCCCGCGGTGAGGCGGGAGCCGACGCAGGCGAGGCCGAAGCGGGCGCCTTCCTCGTCGCCGAAGTTGACGATGGCGAGGGGCTTCTTGAACACCGCGCCGCGGGAGCGGAGTTCGTCGAGCGCGGCGAAGGCGGACACGACGCCGAGGGGGCCGTCGAAGGCGCCGCCGTCGGGGACGGAGTCCAGGTGGGAGCCGGTGACGACGGCGTCACCGGCGGTGGGGTCGCCGAGCCAGGCCCACTGGTTGCCGTTGCGGTCGGTCTCGACGTCCAGGCGGCGGGCCTCGGCCTGCATCCGGAACCAGAGCCGGCAGTCGGCGTCGGCGCCGGTCCAGGCGTAGCGGCGGTAGCCGCCCGAGGCGTCGCTGCGGCCGATGGGCCGCAGCGACTGCCACATGGCGTGGAAGGTGGCGCTCACGCCGAGGCCTCGTCGTCGGAGCCCTCGCGCATCGGGACGCGGACGCCCTTCTCGTCGGCGACGCGCTCCGCGATGTCGTAGCCCGCGTCGACGTGGCGGATGACGCCCATGCCCGGGTCGTTGGTGAGCACGCGGCGGATCTTCTCGCCGGCGAGCGGGGTGCCGTCGGCGACCGTGACCTGGCCGGCGTGGATGGAGCGGCCCATGCCGACGCCGCCGCCGTGGTGGATGGAGACCCAGGAGGCGCCGGAGGCGACGTTGACCATGGCGTTGAGGAGCGGCCAGTCGGCGATGGCGTCGGAGCCGTCGAGCATGGCCTCGGTCTCGCGGTACGGGGAGGCCACCGAGCCGCAGTCCAGGTGGTCGCGGCCGATCGCGAGGGGCGCGGCGAGGGTGCCGTTGCCGACCATGTCGTTGAACATGTCGCCGGCCTTGTCGCGCTCGCCCTGGCCGAGCCAGCAGATGCGCGCCGGGAGGCCCTGGAAGTGGACGCGCTCGCCGGCCATCTTGATCCAGCGGTGCAGGGACGCGTTGTGAGAGGACTCAGCCTCCGGGAAGAGCTCCAGGAGCGCCTTGTCCGTCTTGTGGATGTCGCTCGCCTCGCCCGAGAGCGCGGCCCAGCGGAACGGGCCCTTGCCCTCGCAGAACAGCGGGCGGATGTAGGCGGGGACGAAGCCGGGGAAGGCGAAGGCCCGGTCGTAGCCGGCGAGCTGTGCCTCGCCGCGGATCGAGTTGCCGTAGTCGAAGACCTCGGCGCCGGCGTCCATGAAGCCGACCATGGCCTCGACGTGCTTGGCCATCGACTCGCGGGCCCGCACCGTGAACCCGGCCGGGTCCTTGGCGGCGGCGTCGGCCATGTCGTCGAAGGCGACGCCGACGGGGAGGTAGGCGAGCGGGTCGTGGGCGGAGGTCTGGTCCGTCACGATGTCGATCGGTGCGCCCTCGGCGAGCATCTGCGGGAGCAGTTCGGCGGCGTTGCCGAGGAGGCCGATGGAGAGCGGGCGGCGGGCGTCGCGCGCCTCGGTGGCCAGCTGGAGCGCGTGGGCGAGGTTGTCGGCCTTGACGTCCAGGTAGCGGTGCTCGATGCGGCGCTCGATGGCGCGCGGGTCGACGTCGACGCAGATCGCGACGCCGTCGTTCATCGTCACGGCGAGCGGCTGGGCGCCGCCCATGCCGCCGAGGCCGGCGGTGAGGGTGATCGTGCCGGCCAGGGTGCCGCCGAACTTCTTCGCGGCGACGGCGGCGAAGGTCTCGTACGTGCCCTGGAGGATGCCCTGGGTGCCGATGTAGATCCAGGAGCCGGCGGTCATCTGGCCGTACATGGTGAGGCCGAGCTGCTCCAGGCGGCGGAACTCCTCCCAGTTCGCCCAGTCGCCGACCAGGTTGGAGTTGGCGATGAGGACGCGCGGGGCCCACTCGTGGGTCTGCATGACGCCGACGGGGCGGCCGGACTGGACGAGCATCGTCTCGTCCTGCTTCAGGGTGCGCAGGGTGCGGACCATGGCGTCGTACGAGCGCCAGTCGCGGGCGGCCTTGCCGGTGCCGCCGTAGACGACGAG
Organism: Streptomyces sp. NPDC058650; assembly: GCF_042717315.1. NCBI lineage: Bacteria > Bacillati > Actinomycetota > Actinomycetes > Kitasatosporales > Streptomycetaceae > Streptomyces > Streptomyces sp. NPDC058650. The sequence continues at coordinate 143,845 of NZ_JBHXRL010000018.1, read as the reverse complement.
CTTGTCGGGGTGCTCGGCGACCTCGGGGTCGAGGTTGTTCTGGAGCATCCGGAGGGCGGCTTCCTGCTGCCATCCCAGGGCGCTCAGTTCCGTACCGCGTGCTGCTCGGACGGGGCGGGGTCCTGACATGGGGGTGCCTCCTCGAATGTCGATCAGATATTCACATCTTGGCGCGCTGAATAGTTGTAGTCAACAGGGTGGGCGTCACCCGTCCGAGCGAGCCGGAATGATGGGATGGGCCACATGGCCTCCTACCGTCGTGATCTCGCCGTCCGAGCCTCCGTCGACCAAGGACTCCTCTCCCCCGCCGAGCCTGTCGTCGCGCTCCTCGACACCACCGGCATCCGCGCCTCCGCCGCAGCTCTGACCAGCGCATTCGCCGCCGTCACCGACGCCCACGTCCTCCACGCCTTCGCCGTCAAGGCCGCCCCGCTCGTCCCCGTCCTGCGCCTCCTCCACGACGCGGGGCTCGGCGTCGAGGTCGCCAGCCCCGGCGAGCTCGCCCTCGCCCGCGCCGCCGGGATCCCGCCCAGCCACACCGTCCTCGACTCCCCCGCCAAGACCCCGGCCGAGCTGCGCCAGGCCCTCGCGCTCGGGATCGCCGTCAACGCCGACAACCTCCAGGAACTGGACCGCCTCGACGCGCTCGTCGCCTCCGCGCCCACCGCCTCGCCCCTGGGACTCCGGGTGAACCCGCAGATCGGAGCCGGTTCCATCGGGGCGCTCTCGACCGCGACCGCCACCTCCAAGTTCGGCGTGGCCCTCCGCGACGAGGGCGCCCGCGAGACCGTCGTCCAGGCCTTTCTGGACCGGCCGTGGCTGACCCGGCTGCACACCCACACCGGCTCCCAGGGCATCCCGCTCGCCTTGATGGCCGAAGGCGTCGGAGAGGCCTACGCCCTCGCCGAGGAGATCAACCACAAGGCGGGCCGGCAGCAGATCGACACCCTCGACATCGGCGGCGGCCTGCCGGTCGACTTCACCTCCGACGAGGAGACGCCGACGTACGCCGAGTACGCCCGGCTGCTCGCCGACACCGCCCCCGGCCTCCTCGACGGCCGCTACCGGCTCGTCACCGAGTTCGGCCGCTCCCTGCTCGCCAAGCACGGCACGGTCCTCGCCCGGGTGGAGTACACCAAGACCTCCGGGGGCCGCCCGATCGCCGTCACCCACGCGGGCGTCCAGCTCGCCACCCGTACGGTCTACGCCCCCGACTCCTGGCCGCTGCGGATCCTCGCGTACGACGCCGAGGGCCGCCCCCGCGCCGGGGACGACACCGTCCAGGACGTGGCGGGTCCCGCCTGCTTCGCCGGGGACCTGCTCGCCACCGGCCGCGCGCTGCCGCTGCTGCGCCCCGGCGACGTCGTGGCCGTCCCGGACACCGGCGCGTACTACTTCGCCCACCACTACGCGTACAACAGCCTGCCCCGGCCCGGGATCCACGGCTTCACGGTGGCCGAGGACGGGGCGGTGACCTTCTCGACGGTACGGAAGCCCCAGACGCTGGACGAGATCGTCGCGGAGGCGGGCGGGGCACACGCGAACGCCCTCGTCGGGTAGCGCGGGCGGCCCGTCGGGTAGCGCGGCCGGGCCCGTCGGGTAGCGCGGACGCGGCGCCCCGGCTTCGATGAGGGCATGACTGGAACGGGTTCGGACACCACCTCCGTCGTCGTCGAGCGCCGGGTCGCCGCCTCCCCCGGGCGCGTCTGGGAGGCGATCACCGACCTGCGGGACATGCCCCGCGTCCTCTCGGGCGTCGAGAAGGTCGAGGTGCTCACCGAAGGCGGCTTCGGCGTGGGCACGCGCTGGCGCGAGACGCGACGGATGCTGGGCAAGGAGGCCACGGAGGAGATGACCGTGACCGAGTGCGTGCCGCCCGACCGGTACGTCACGGTCGCCGACTCCCACGGCATGCACTACGTCTCCGAGCTCACCCTCAAGGCCGACGGCGACGGCACGACCCTGCGGATGACCTTCTCGGCCCGGCCGGCGAGCGACCGCACGCCGGGATTCGTCACCCGGCTGCTCGCCCGCTTCGGCGCGAAGGCCGTCGCCAAGGCGCTCGCGAAGGACCTGTCCGACATCGCGAACGCCGTGGAGTCCCGCGCCTGACGCAAACGGATCGGTCAATTCCCGCCACCGTCCGGCATGTTCCGATGGAAAATGCCAGAACACCCCCCGCAGGCCGGAACGTTCAGTAACGTCACCGTCACCGACGTTCGTTCGCGCGCCGTATCGGGAGGGGAATCCGCGTGCCCGGAATCGACGAGTGCCTGCTGGAGGCCATGGCCCTGCCAGGCGCTCGCGGAGCCTCCCTGGTCGACTGGACCAGCGGGCTCGCGCTCGGGACGGCGGGCGAGTCCCCCACCGGAGACCACGAGACCACGGCCGCCGAGACCGCCGAACTCGCTCGTGCGGCAGCCGAGTTCGACTCCTTCGCGGCGACGGGGGAGCCGCCGGGAGAAGCGGCACCCCCGCCCGGCCCGCCCGTCGAGGACCTGATCGTCACCACCCGCGTCGGCTACCACGTCCTCCGCTTCGTCGAGACCTCCTTCGACAGCAGCGTCTTCCTCCACCTCTGGCTCGACCGCGACACCGGCAACCTCGCCCTCGCCCGCATACGCCTCCGCGACCTCGCCGAGAGGCTGGTCCTCGGATGAGTCCCGGCGTCACCGCCCCGGCCGCCACGCCGCCCGCACCCCCCGTCTCCCCGATGCTGGTCCGGCTCGCCGCCGAGAAGGCCACCGGCGCGCTGCTGCGCGACCACGGCACGCTCTACCTCGTCGACGGCCGCGTCGTGCACGCCGAGAGCCCCGCCGCCCCCGGCGTCGACGTCCTCCTGACCACCGGCGGGCGCCTGCCCCGCGAGGGCTGGGACGAGGCCGTCGACCGGGCCGGCGCCCACCGCGCCGTCGGCCGCTTCCTCGTCGACAGCGGCCGGCTGCGCGACGGCGAGCTGGAGATCTGCCACCTCGGCGCCGTCTTCGACGCGGCCTTCTTCGCCCTCTCCCCCACCAGCGGACCGACCCGCTTCCGGTACGGGGTCGGGCACTGGTTCGGGACGGTGCGGCCGGTCTCCGCCGAGGCCGTCGAGCGCGAGACCGTACGCCGCCGTGAACTCCTCGACGCCGTCTGGCCGTACGCCTCCGTCGACAGCGCCCCGGTCGTGCCGCGTCCCGCCGCCCCCGGCCAGACCGTCGGGGCCCGGCAGCGCGCCCTGCTCACCCTCGCCGACGGGGAGCGGACCCCGGCGGAGCTCGCCCGGCTGCTCGGCCGCCCCGCCTTCCACACGCTCCTCGACGTCCGGCGGCTCGCCGCGGCCGGACTCGTCGAGACCCCGCCGGACCCCGGCCCCGACCCCGTACCGCCCCCGCAACCGCTCCTGGCGGCCCCGCAGGTGGCCGACCCCGACATCGCCCTGCTGCGCCGGCTCCGTGACGCCCTGGAGGCACATCTGTGATGAGACGTGCCCTGCGCCTGCGCGCCGAGAGGAGACAGCTCATGACTGCGGAAACAGAGGTCCTCGGCGAACTCAGACGGCTGCGGGCCCGGCTGCCCCAGCTGACCGGAGCCCTCGCGGCCAGCGCCGACGGCCTCGTCCTCGCCCACGACACCGTCGACGGCGAGGCGGAGAGCGTGGCCGCGCTGACGGCGGCGGCGCTCGGCGTCGGCCGGCGGCTGACCGACTGCACGGGCCAGGGCCGCTTCCGCGAGCTCCTCGTCCGCGGCGAGAGCGGTTACGTGGCGACGTACGCGGCCGGCGGCGCGGCCGTCCTGACCCTGCTCGCGGAGCCCCGGATCAACGTGGGACGGCTCCATCTGGAGGCCCGCAGGTCCAGCGCCCGGATAGGCGAACTCGTCGACGGGGCGCTGGAGCGCAAGGACCCGGCCTGACCCGAAGTCCGAAGAAGCCCAAGAAGAGCACGCAGAAGAACACGAAAAGGAAGTGCGACACCATGGCGAACACCGAGACCTCCCTCAAGGAAGCCGCCGCGATCGACGGCGCCATCGGCGCGGCGCTCGTCGACTACACGAGCGGCATGGCGCTCGGCACCATCGGCGGCGGCAAGGAGCTCGACCTGAACGTGGCCGCGGCGGGCAACACCGACGTGGTCCGGGCCAAGGTCCGGGCGATGGAGATGCTCGGCCTCGGCGACGAGATCGAGGACATCCTGATCACCCTCGGCCGGCAGTACCACCTGATCCGGCTGCTCAGGAGCCAGGGCGCGAACGGCCTGTTCCTGTACCTGGCCCTGGACAAGGAGCGCGCGAACCTCGCGATGGCCCGCCACCACCTCAAGAAGATCGCGACCGAGCTCCAGGTCTGACCGGACCCGGACCCCTCACTCGACGAACAGACCCCGCGCGGCCGCCTTCGTGTCGAACTCCTCCAGGCGCGCCTGCGCGTCCGGGAGTTCGTCCGCCATGGCCTCCAGCAGGACCCGGCCGAGCATCATCGGCGCGCAGGCCGTGTCGAAGGCGAGCCCGGTGCCGACGGCGGCCGGGATCAGCAGGTCGCTGTGGGCGGCGACGGGCGCGAACGCCGAGTCGGCGACGGCCACGACCGTGAGCCCGGCCGCCCGCGCGTACTCCAGGGCCTCGACGACCTCCCGGGGGTGCCGGGGCAGGGCGAAGCAGAGCAGCGCCGTCGCCCCGGCCCGTACGGCCGCGTCGACGCGGTCCGTGAGCATCGAGCCGCCCTCGTCGAGGAGCCGGACGTCGGGGTGCACCTTGGCGGCGAAGTAGGCGAAGCCGCGCGCCTGCGAGGAGGCGGCCCGCAGGCCGAGGACGAGCAGCGGGCGGGAGGAGGCGAGGAGCCGGCCGGCCCGCTCGACGGGCTTCGGGTCGGCGAGCAGCCCGGCCAGGTGCCGGAGGTTCTCGATCTCGGCGAGCACGGCCTGCTGGTACTCGTTGTGGCCCTCGCCGGCCTTCTCCGCGGCGGCGCCGGGCTCCGGGGGCGCGACCTCCCGCAGATGGCGGCGGAGCGCCGGGTACCCGTCGAAGCCGAGGGCGACGGCGAAGCGGGTGACGGAGGGCTGGCTGACCCCGGCGAGCTCGGCGAGCTCGACGCTGGACAGGAACGGCACGTCGGCGGCGCGCCGCACCATGCAGTGCGCGATGCGCCGCTGCGTCGGCGTCAGCCGGTGCCCCTCGAAGAGCGCCTGCAGCCGTCCGGCCGGGCTGTCGCTCATGCCGTCCCCCTTCCGCCTATTCATCCACGAACAACTCTGCATAAGGATATGCAGCGGGGTGACGGGAGGGGAACGGGTGAGGGAAGGGAAGAGTGACGCGGGGACCGCCGCACCCCCGGTGAAGGGGGGCGGGACGACGGCGGTCCCCGCGTGGGACACGGGCCCGGGTCAGGGCCGGTCTCCGCGTCCGCGGCGTCTGTGGAGGCCCGGGAGCCGCTCCGGAAGTCCGTGACGCCGACGACCACCAATGTGCCGGACGCGTGTTAAGCGGGTGCTGCGGGTACGTGTCGCCCTCGTACCAGTTGTACGAACGACTCCACGCACCCCGCACCGCCCGTCGCTCGGACTACTTCGCGCCGCCGTTGGCCAGGAAGGCCAGCAGGTCCTGGCGGCTGACGACACCGGTCGGCTTGCCCTCGACCAGGACGATCGCCGCGTCGGCGGCCTCGCCGAGGACGGACATCAGGTCGGCGACGGGCTCGCCGGAGCCGACCTGCGGCAGCGGCGGGCTCATGTGGCTCTCCAGCGAGTCCTCCAGGGAGGCGCGCTTCGTGAAGAGCGCGTCGAGGAGCTCGCGCTCGACGACCGAGCCGACGACCTCGGCGGCCATCACGTCGGGGTGGCCGGCGCCGGGCTTGACGATGGGCATCTGGGAGACGCCGTACTCGCGCAGCACCTCGATGGCCTGGCCGACGGTCTCGTCCGGGTGCATGTGGACGAGCGAGGGCATGACGCCCTCCTTGTGGCGCAGGACGTCGGCGACGGTGGCGGTGGAGGTGTCCTCCAGGAAGCCGTAGTCGGCCATCCACTCGTCGCTGAAGATCTTGGACATGTAGCCGCGGCCGGAGTCCGGCAGCAGCACGACGACGACGTCGTCGGGCCCGAGCTCCTTGGCGACCTCCAGGGCCGCGACGACGGCCATGCCGCAGGAGCCGCCGACGAGCAGGCCCTCCTCCTTGGCGAGGCGGCGGGTCATCTGGAACGAGTCCTTGTCGGACACGGCGACGATCCGGTCCGTGACGTTCCGGTCGTACGCGGTCGGCCAGAAGTCCTCACCGACGCCCTCGACCAGGTACGGACGGCCGGAGCCGCCGGAGTAGACGGAGCCCTCGGGGTCGGCGCCGATGACCTTGACGGAGCCGCCGCTGGCCTCCTTGAGGTAGTTGCCGGTGCCGGAGATGGTGCCGCCGGTACCGACGCCCGCCACGAAGTGGGTGATCTTCCCGTCCGTCTGCTCCCAGAGCTCGGGACCGGTGGTCTCGTAGTGGGAGCGGGGGTTGTTCGGGTTGGAGTACTGGTCGGGCTTCCAGGCACCGGGCGTCTCACGGACGAGCCGGTCCGAGACGTTGTAGTACGAGTCCGGGTGCTCGGGATCCACGGCGGTGGGGCAGACGACGACCTCGGCGCCGTACGCCCGCAGGACGTTGATCTTGTCGAGGGACACCTTGTCGGGGCAGACGAAGATGCACTTGTAGCCCTTCGTCTGGGCCACGATCGCGAGGCCGACGCCGGTGTTCCCGGACGTGGGCTCGACGATGGTGCCGCCGGGCTTGAGCTCGCCGCTCTGCTCGGCCGCCTCGATCATGCGGAGGGCGATGCGGTCCTTGACCGAGCCGCCCGGGTTGAAGTACTCGACCTTGGCCAGGACGGTTGCCTGGATACCCGCCGTGACGTTGTTGAGCTTCACCAGCGGGGTGTTGCCGACGAGGCTGATCATCGAGTCGTGGAATTGCACCGTAATCTCCGGGGTCTCCGTAATGGTGTGGCCAGCGTATGCGTAGTCGGAGCGGCTTACGGGGCAGTTAGACCCTGAACGGCTTGAAGACCCCGAACGGTTCGAAGGAGGTGACGGCCCCGATGTCGAGGGCGAGGGTGGCACGGCGGATCGCGGCGGGTGCGGCCTACGGCGGCGGGAGCATCGGCCTCCTCGGCGTGGCCGCGGTCGGGCTCCTGCTGACCGAGATGCAGCTGGCGAAGAGATCGGTGGGGAACGGGACGGCGCCCCTGCCGCCGGTGTCGGACGGCCTCTACGGCCGTTCCTTCGGTACGGAGAGACCCCTGCGACTGGCCCTTCTGGGTGATTCCACGGCGGCGGGTCAGGGGGTGCGCCGCGCGGGGCAGACGCCGGGCGCGCTGCTCGCCTCGGGGCTCGCGGCGGTGGCGGAGCGGCCGGTGGTCCTGCGGAACGCGGCGCTGTCGGGAGCGCGCTCGGACGACCTGGAGCGCCAGGTGTCGCTTCTCCTCGCCCAGCCGGTGGGGGCGCCCGACGTCTGCGTGATCATGATCGGCGCGAACGACGTGACGCACCGGATGCCGCCCACGGAGTCGGTGCGGCACCTCGCGGCGGCGGTGCGGCGGCTGCGGACGGCGGGCGCCGAGGTGGTGGTCGGGACCTGCCCCGACCTGGGGACGATCGAGCCGGTCTACCAGCCGCTGCGCTGGCTGGCCCGGCGGGCCTCGCGGCAGCTGGCGGCGGCGCAGACGATCGTGGTGGTGGAGCAGGGGGCGCGGACGGTGTCGCTGGGCGATCTGCTCGGCCCCGAGTTCGCGGCGAATCCGCGCGAGATGTTCGGGGTGGACAACTTCCACCCGTCGGCGGAGGGGTACGCGACGGCGGCGATGGCGGTACTGCCGACGCTGTGCGCGTCGCTCGGCGTGTGGCCGGAAACCGACCGGCTGGAGCCGGCGCGGCGGGAGAACATCCTGCCGGTGGCGAAGGCGGCGGCCGAGGCGGCGAAGGAGGCCGGCACGGAGGTCACGGGCGCGCGGGCGCCGTGGGCACTGCTGAAGCACCGCCGCCGGCGACGGCTCCCGGTCGATACGGAGACCCCGGCCCCGGAGGACGCCCAGACGTGACCCACCCCGGTCCAGCCCAGCCAGCCCAGCCCAGCCCAGCCCAGCCCAGCCCAGCGGGACGATTGCCCACGCGGCGGGGGGTTGCCGACTGAGCGTACGCTTAGAAAAGAGGTCCGCGTCACACGTCCGGGCCGGTGACCGCATGCGGTACGTACGGGTAACTTCCCTTTCAGTCCGCTCACTCCGCACCCTCATGGAGCCGTGATGCCCGAAGCCGTGATCGTCTCGACCGCCCGCTCGCCCATCGGACGGGCCTTCAAGGGCTCCCTCAAGGATCTGCGGCCGGACGACCTCACCGCGACCATCATCCAGGCCGCCCTGGCCAAGGTGCCCGAGCTCGACCCCCGCGACATCGACGACCTGATGCTGGGCTGCGGTCTGCCCGGCGGCGAGCAGGGCAACAACCTGGGCCGGATCGTCGCCGTGCAGATGGGCATGGACCACCTGCCGGGCTGCACGGTCACCCGCTACTGCTCCTCCTCGCTCCAGACCTCCCGCATGGCGCTGCACGCCATCAAGGCCGGCGAGGGCGACGTCTTCATCTCGGCCGGTGTCGAGATGGTGTCCCGCTTCGTGAAGGGGAACTCGGACTCGCTGCCCGACACGCACAACCCGTTCTTCGCCGAGGCCGAGGCCCGCACCGCCGAGGTCGCCGCCTCCGAGGGCTCCGCGTGGCACGACCCGCGCGAGGACGGCATCGTCCCGGACGCGTACATCACGATGGGCCAGACCGCCGAGAACCTGGCCCGCTGGAAGGGCATCAGCCGCCAGGAGATGGACGAGTTCGGCGTACGGTCGCAGAACCTCGCCGAGCAGGCCATCAAGAACGGCTTCTGGGAGCGCGAGATCACCCCCGTGACGCTGCCGGACGGCACCGTCGTCTCCGGCGACGACGGCCCGCGCGCCGGCGTCACCCTGGAGGGCGTGCAGGGCCTCAAGCCGGTCTTCCGCCCCGACGGCCTGGTCACCGCCGCCAACTGCTGCCCGCTGAACGACGGCGCCGCCGCGCTCGTGATCATGTCGGACACGAAGGCCCGCGAGCTCGGTCTGACCCCGCTCGCCCGCATCGTCTCCACCGGCGTCTCCGGCCTCTCCCCCGAGATCATGGGCCTCGGCCCGGTCGAGGCGTCGAAGCAGGCCCTCAAGCGCGCCGGCCTGACCATCGGCGACATCGACCTGGCCGAGATCAACGAGGCCTTCGCCGCCCAGGTCATCCCGTCCTACCAGGACCTGGGCCTGGACCTGGACAAGGTGAACGTCAACGGCGGCGCGATCGCCGTCGGCCACCCCTTCGGCATGACGGGCGCCCGCATCACCGGCACCCTCATCAACAGCCTCCAGTTCCACGACAAGCAGTTCGGCCTGGAGACCATGTGCGTCGGCGGCGGCCAGGGCATGGCCATGGTCATCGAGCGGCTGAGCTGAGCCGTAGCGGAGGGTAGGGGTCCGCTGAGCTGAGCCGTAGCGGAGGGTAGGGGGTCGCCTGAGGAACGAAGGCGGCACCTGCCCGCAGCGGTGGCGAGGCCCAGCGCGACCAGAGAAGCGAGCTCTCGCCATCACCCGGGCGGGGAGCGCTCAACCGCTCCGCGTCCGAGCCGTGACCGAATCTCCCCCAGGATGTGACCTACGTCCCGGGGGAGTTCGTTTTCGCAGGTCAGAGCCGTCTTGGGACTAAACACCCGGCCGAAATACCTGTCCAATTCGTGACGTAATGCACTGACAGCAGGCACCACCTCAGGACAAGCTGATGTAGGAAGTCGGGGGATCGACTCGGAATCGGGAGTACGTCAGTGAGCGCCATGTCTCTTGCCCTGCTGCTGACCACGGCCGCTGCCACGGCCGTGGGCGCTGCTGCCCTGCACGCCGTCCACGGTCTCCGCAAGGAGGTCACCGGCCTCCGCAATGAGCTGGCGGCCGCTCGCGGCGTCACGGTCCCCGCGGCCAGGGCCACGCCCGCCGCGGAGATACGGGCCGCGGTCGCCGAAGCGCTGGCCGAGGAGCGCGAGCGCGAGCTCGCGGAGGCCCGTGCCTTCTGGGCCGCGCAGGAGGCCCGTGACGCGGCCGACGCCCCGTCCCTGCTCGGCGGGCTCGGCGGCCCGGCCGAGGACGGCCCCTTCTTCGTCCCGCGCCAGGCCGACTTCGCGGGCCTGGAGGCGATGGCCCTGGAGGCCATGGAGGCGGAGGCCGCCGCGCTGGACGGCGTCGCAGGACTGGACGCCGTGGGCGGACCGGACGGCCTGGGCGGACTGGACGGCCTCGCCGACCTCGCCGACCCGCTCGACGAGTTCCCCGAGGACTCCGCGGAGCTGGCCGCGGCCCGCCGCCGCCACCCCTCGCACCCGGACTTCGTGCCGGTGCAGACCCCGGTCGTCACCGACCACGAGCGGACGGTGGCGCGCCTTGAGGAGCTCGCGGACACCCGCACGGCGCTGACCGACGTGCGCCCCGGCCCGCTCGGCACCCTGGACGTGTACGTCTTCGCGGACGGCACGACGCTCTGTATGACCCCCGGACACCGCGAGACCGCGGAGCGCCTCGCCGAGGCCCTGCGCTCGGGCCGCGCCCCGGTGCTGCTCGGCGGATCGGGCGTCTCGGGCGCCTTCGCCCTCACCTTCTCGTACGGCGACAACGACGACGAGAACGTCTACATCCTGGCGGACCGCGTCATCGCCTCGCTGTAGCCCCTCCTCTTCCCGCGCGGCGGCCTCCGGCCGCCGATCGCCGAAGCGCCGGCACGCGCCGCACCGCAAGGCCCGAGCCTGAGAGCCGAGCCGCAAGGCCTGGCTCCCCGCCGCTCCGGCGCCCCAGAGGCCTCCCCGGCGCTGTCGCCCCCGGTTCCGGCGTCTCAGAGCCCCGAGCGCTCCGCCGCCTCCCGTACCAGCCTCACGGCCTCGCCCAGTTCCCCCTCGCAGGAATCGGCCGGGGCCGTTCGCAGGATCTCCGCCAGGTCGTGCCCGGCGACGACGAGCTGGTCGGCGACGGTGAAGACCCCCGCGTCCGGCATCGTCAGCGGCTCCCGCTCCGGGCTCTCGGCGCGCTGGGCGCGTACCGCGAGCTCCCGGGCGAGCGCGAGCCCCTCGGCCGCGGCCCCGCGCTGGAGGCGGCTCTGCGGGGCGGCCCGCAGCCGGTCGGCGAAGCGCTCGACGGCGGCGTTCAGTTCACTCGTATCAAGCACCCCGCAACCCTACGTGCCGCCCGGGAGCGCCCCCGCGGCGCCGCGACGGCGCCGTGTGCGCGACGCCCGGCGCACGGGGTCGCCGAGCCCGGGTTCCGGGGGTGCGGGCCGCTCAGCGCCTTCGGGGAGCTCGGCGGCGTCGCCCCGCACGTCACCCGCCCTCACGCGACCACAAGAAGGCCCTGCGGGCGTACCCCGCCGAGAAGCAGCCGGGAATGCGGAAAGGGCCCGCCCGGCACGAAGCCGGACGGGCCCTTCCCCCGAGCTCGGAGGCGTCAGTCGTCGCCCTGCAGGATCGACAGCAGACGCAGCATCTCCAGGTAGATCCACACCAGGGTCATGGTGAGACCGAAGGCGGCCAGCCAGGCCTCCTCGCGCGGCGCGCCGTAGTTCACGCCGTCCTCGACCTGCTTGAAGTCGAGGGCGAGGAAGCAGGCGCCCAGGATGACGCCGATGACACCGAAGAGGATGCCGAGGCCACCGCTGCGGAAGCCGAGGCCGTCACCGCCGGCGAAGACGGCGAAGAGGAGGTTGACCACCATGAGCAGCATGAAGCCCATGGCGGCGGCCATCACGAAGCCGTAGAAGCGTCGGTTGACCCGGATCCAGCCCATCTTGTAGGCGATCAGGACGCCGGCGAAGACCGCCATCGTGCCCAGGACCGCCTGCATGACCACGCCGTCGGCGATGTACGTCGAGACGGCGGCCGAGATCACACCGAGGAAGACGCCCTCGAAGGCCGCGTAGGCCAGGATCAGCGCGGGCGACGCCTTGCGCTTGAAGGACTGCACCATCGCCAGGACGAACGCGATCAGCGCGGCGCCGATGGCGATGCCGTAGGACTTGCCCAGGTTGGCCGAGTCGACCGGCAGCAGGAACCAGGACAGGACGGCGGTGAGCACGACCGTGCCGAGCGTCATGGCCGTACGGCTCACGACGTCGTCGATCGTCATCACGTTGCCGCGGGCCTGCTGCGGGGCGCCGAGCGCGGCGTCCTGCGGGGCGTACGGGTTGGTGGCGTACGGGTTCGTCGCACCCTCGGCGTACGGGGTGCCGGTGGCGTACGGGTTGGTTCCGACGGCGGGGCCCCCGGCCTGCGGCTGCTGCGCGTTCACCGCGTAGCCGTTGTCGCGGCTGAACCCCCGTCGCGAGAAGACCGGGTTGCTGCTCCTCATCTCACTCCTCCATGGCAGACCGCACGGCGCGGCCTTGCGTCAAGAGTAATGCGTAGGCAAAAGAAACTCCCTAGTGCTCGGGGAGGATCTTTTCGGCGCTGATCGCCCGGCACGCCCTGGCGAAGCCGGAGACGCGGCGGGTCGACCACCGGACCTCGGGTCCGCTTCTCCCGCGACGGCATCGCGCCCGCGGCGGGAGGGGAGACCTGCTCTCCGAGGAGCTCGGCTCCTGGCTGCTCGACCGGCCGCCCAAGCACTGACAGAGGGACTGCGCCGGGCCCCAGGCACTCGCCTGCGGCCCGGGGTGGTGCCCGGAACCGGACTTGAACCGGTACGGCCCGAGGGCCAGCGAGGTTTAAGCTCGCCGTGTCTGCGTATTCCACCATCCGGGCGTTGCGCGAAGCTCCGCGTTGGCACAGGAGCCTATCCGGGCCTTTTCCCTCGTTCAGCGGAACATGGGCCCGATGTTGTCTTATTTTATTGACGCCTGAGGGTGCGTCAGTGCAGGTGAGAGGCTTTTCCCCGAACTGTGACGGGGGTCGCAGGCGCAAAGCCGCGCCCACCGGAATGACGAAAAGTCGTCGCACGTCTGTCACGTCGGCTCGAAGCCGCCTCTCAGGGACGCCGTCATACCTCAGGAGGAGGATCGGAGGCTCCGGTCCGACTCGAGACTGCCCCGAGAACGGGCACGTGGACGGACGCTCCGGGCCGGAACGCTCGACACGATGGAGGGGTTCCCGCAGCAGCCCCGCAGTGACAGGAGTCCCCCCTCGTGACCACCACCCCCACCGTGTCCCGCGCCACCGCGGTGGCCGCCCGCGCCACGGATCTCTCGAAGGTCTACGGACAGGGCGAGACCCAGGTGGTCGCGCTCGACCACGTCACCGTCGACTTCCGGCAGGGCGAGTTCACCGCGATCATGGGCCCCTCCGGCTCCGGCAAGTCGACCCTGATGCACTGCGTCGCCGGCCTGGACTCCTTCTCCTCCGGCTCGGTGCGGATCGGCGAGACGGAGCTCTCCACCCTCAAGGACAAGCAGCTCACGCAGCTCCGCCGGGACAAGATCGGCTTCATCTTCCAGGCCTTCAACCTGCTGCCGACGCTGACGGCCCTGGAGAACATCACGCTGCCGATGGACATCGCGGGCCGCAAGGCCGACAAGCAGTGGGTCCAGCAGGTCATCGACATGCTCGGCCTCTCCGCCCGGCTCAGCCACCGCCCCACCGAGCTCTCCGGCGGCCAGCAGCAGCGCGTGGCCGTGGCCCGCGCCCTGGCCTCCCGCCCCGAGATCATCTTCGGCGACGAGCCGACCGGAAACCTGGACTCGCGCTCCGGCGCCGAGGTCCTGGGCTTCCTGCGCAACTCGGTCCGCGAGCTGGGCCAGACCGTCGTCATGGTCACCCACGACCCGGTGGCCGCCTCCTACGCGGACCGCGTGATCTTCCTCGCCGACGGCCGGATCGTCGACGAGATGCTGCACCCGACGGCGGACGGGGTGCTCGACCGCATGAAGGCCTTCGACGCCAAGGGCCGTACGAGCTGACGCCGTAGGGGGTGTCTCGCCGATCGGGCCGGGCTCGCGGCGTGACCGGCAAGACACCCCCTCGCGCGACCTCCGACCCTCCATCCGCCCCACCCTCCTTCAGGACACACCCATGTTCCGTACCGCCCTGCGCAACGTCCTCGCGCACAAGGCGAGACTGCTGATGACCGTCCTCGCCGTGATGCTCGGCGTGGCCTTCGTCTCCGGCACCCTCGTCTTCACCGACACCCTCTCCAGCGCCTTCCGCAGCCAGTCCTCGAAGAGCTACGACGACGTCGCCGTCGCCGTCGAGATGTACCCGAGCGACGAGGAGGCCCAGAAGACCCCCGGCCTGTCGCAGGCGGTCGTCGACCGCGTCGGGAAGCTCGACGGCGTCGCCTCCGTCTCCGCCCGCGTCGACGGCTTCGCCGGTGTCCCCGACAAGGACGGCAAGCTGATCGGCGTCGGCTGGTCCAACAAGGGCACCAACTTCGCGCCCGGCAAGGACGGCAAGGACCGCGCGTACGCCTTCACCGCGGGCGACGGGCCGGTCGAGGCCGGTCAGATCGCCCTGGACAAGGACACCGCCGACAAGGGCGGCTACAAGGTCGGCGACAGCGTCCGCGTCGCCACCAACGGCCCGGTCAAGGAGTACACCCTCTCCGGTGTCTTCACGACCGAGGACGGCGCCGTCAACGCGGGCGGCAGCCTCATCCTCTTCGACACCCCCGTCGCCCAGAAGCTCTACCTGAAGCCCGGGTTCTTCCGGGACCTGACCGTCACCGCCGCCCCCGGCACCGACGCGGACAAGGTCCTCACCGAGGTCCTGAAGGTCGTCCCGAAGTCCGCCACGGCCCAGACCGGCGCGGCCCTCGCCGACCAGCAGGCCAAGGACATCGAGGCCGGCCTCGGCAACCTCAACCAGGTCCTGCTCGGCTTCGCGGGCATCGCCCTCTTCGTCGGCGTCTTCCTGATCTCCAACACCTTCACCATGCTCGTCGCGCAGCGCACCAAGGAACTGGCGCTGATGCGCGCGGTCGGCGCCTCGCGCAAGCAGATCACCCGCTCCGTCCTCGCCGAGGCCGGTCTCGTCGGTCTCGTCGCCTCGGCCGTCGGCTACGCCCTGGGCGTCGGTCTCGCCGCCGGTCTCCGCTCGGCCATGAGCGCCTTCGACCTGAAGGTGCCGGGCGGCCCGCTCGTCCTCGAAGCCACCCCCGTCCTCGCCGCCTTCGGCGTCGGCGTCCTCATCACGATGCTCGCCGCCTGGCTGCCGGGCCGCCGCGCCGCGAAGATCCCGCCGGTCGCCGCCATGAGCAGCGTCCACTCCACCCCCAGCGGCAAGTCGCTCGTCGTGCGGAACTCCATCGGCGCCGCGCTCACCGCGCTCGGTGTCGTCCTGATCGTGCTCGGCGCCGGCCAGGGCGGCGACGAGGGCCGCATGCTCATCGCGGGCGGCGCGTTCGTCACCCTCATCGGTGTCATCGTGCTGATCCCGTTCCTGTCCCGGCCCGTGATCGCGCTGATCCGCCCGCTCTTCGTGAGCGTCTTCGGGGTCTCCGGCAAGCTCGCCGGCCTCAACGCGGTCCGCAACCCGCGCCGTACCGGCGCCACCGCCTCCGCGCTCGCCATCGGCCTGACCCTGGTCACCGGCCTCTCGGTGCTCGGCGCGACCGTCGGCACGGCGCTCGACAAGATGACGGTCGACCAGATCAAGGCCGACTACATGATCACCATGGCGAGCGGCGACAGCCTGAGCCAGGAGGCGCTGACCGCCCTGGAGAAGGCCGCGGGCGTCACGGCGGTCTCCCCCCAGCAGGCCGGCGCTCTGAAGATCAAGGGCGACTACGCCTCGGCCTCCGGCGTCACCCCCGGCGACGTCGAGAAGGTCCTCAAGCTCGACGTCGTGACCGGCTCGCTCGGCTCCCTCAAGGACGGCAAGATCGCCGTCGCGGAGAAGACCGCGACGAAGCGCGGCCTGAAGGTCGGCGACACCGTCCCGGTCGAGTACCTCGACAAGGCCAAGGCCAAGCTCACGATCGGCGCGGTCTACAAGGACAGCGAGTTCGTCTCGCCGGTCCTGATCGACCACAAGACCATCGACGCGCACGAGCAGCGGGCCTACACGCCGCAGATCTTCGTGAAGACGGACGGCGGCCCGTCCGCCGCCAACGAGAAGGCGCTGGCGAAGGCGCTCGGCGACAACCCGGCCATCAGCATCATGGACGAGAAGGACATCCGCGACACCTTCGGCGGGCAGATCAACCTGCTCCTGAACATCGTCTACGGCCTGCTCGCGATGGCCCTGCTCATCGCCATCCTCGGCGTCGTCAACACCCTCGCGATGTCCGTCTTCGAGCGTCAGCAGGAGATCGGCATGCTGCGGGCGATCGGTCTCGACCGGCGCCGCGTGAAGCGGATGGTCCGTCTGGAGGCCGTGGTCATCTCGGTGTTCGGCGCGGTCGTCGGCATCGGCCTGGGCGCGTTCCTCGGCTGGGCCATCGGCGAGACCTTCGCCGACAGCCTGCCGGGCTACTCCCTGGTCCTGCCCTGGGACCGGATCGGGATCTTCCTGGTCCTGGCCGCCCTGGTCGGCGTCCTCGCCTCCCTGTGGCCGGCCCGGAGCGCCGCGCGGCTGAACATGCTCTCGGCCATCAAGGCCGAGTAGCCGAGTAGTCGAGTAGCGGAAGCAGTGCGTACGAAGGGCCGGTCTCCCCGCCACGGGGAGACCGGCCCTTCAGCGTGTTCAGTCCGTCTTCTCGTTCCAGACGCGCGGCCGCAGCGCCGTCCCGCTCTTCCCCGACAGCGGGGTCTTCACGGCGAGGAACTGGTTCACGCCGATCCGGTTGCGTTCGAAGGAGACGGCGGAGGCCGCCATGTAGAGCCGCCAGATCCTGGCCCGGCCGGGCGAGGTGAGCCGGACCGCCCGGTCCCAGTCCCGCTCCAGGTTGGCCACCCACCGGCGCAGGGTGAGCGCGTAGTGCTCGCGGATCGCCTCGACGTCGCGGACCTCGAAGCCGGCGTCCTCCAGAGTGGACAGCGTCCGGCCCATGGGGGCGAGCTCGCCGTCCGGGAAGACGTACGCGTCGATGAACGGGTCGATCTCGTAGGCCTCCTCGTCGGGCTCGGGGCGGCGGGAGATCTGGTGGTTGAGGAGCCGTCCGCCGGGCTTGAGGAGGTGGTACAGCGTGTCGGCGTACTCCCGGTACTTCACGGCCCCGACGTGCTCGGCCATGCCGATCGAGGAGATCGCGTCGTACGGGCCGTCCGCGACGTCCCGGTAGTCCTGGACGCGGATCTCCACGAGGTCGGTGAGGCCCTCGTCCGCGACGCGCTTGCGGGCGTAGGCGGCCTGCTCGCGCGAGAGGGTGATGCCGACGACCCGGGCGCCGTACTCGCGGGCGGCGTGCAGGGCCATGGAGCCCCAGCCGCACCCCACGTCGAGGAGCCGGTCGCCCTCCGTGAGGTTCAGCTTGCGGGCGATGAGGTCCAGCTTGTCGCGCTGGGCGTCCTCCAGGGTGCCGTCCTCCGTCCAGTAGGCGCAGGAGTAGACCATGGACGGGCCGAGGACGATCTCGTAGAAGTCGTTGCCCACGTCGTAGTGGTGACTGATCGCCTGCTTGTCGCGGCGCCTGCTGTGGCTGCGGCCGCTGCGGCCGTGCATCTCCTCGGCGGGCGGCGGCGGGGGCGGGAACGGCCCGGCGAGCCGCAGCAGGGCGCGGGCGGCGGCGCGGAGCTTCGGGTCGCGTACGGAGTCGCGCAGGGCCGTGAGGCGGCTCCTGGTGTCCTCGGGGCGCTCCCAGAGGAGGCCCGAGATCCGGTCCAGGACCTCGTACAGGTCTCCCTCGACGTCGAGCTCCCCGGCCACCCAGGCGCGGGCCAGGCCCAGTTCGCCGGGCTTCCAGATCATTCTCCGCAGGGCGCGGCGGTCACGGACGATCAGGACGGGGGCTGCCGCTCCCACGCCGGGGGGCGCGGCTTCGCTGCCGTCCCAGGCTCGCAGACGGACCGGGAGCGGTCCTCCGAGGAGTTCCTCGGCGAGAGTCGTCAGCCGTGACGCGGCGTCGGCCATTCTGCACACCTCCGTGATCTCGTGCCCCAGAAATGCTCGTCACCAAGGGAACACCCTGCGTAGGTGTTTCCCATCCCGGCGCAGCGAAACGACTCGGCAAGACACGCGAAGGGCCGTCCGCACCACGGATGGCGGACGGCCCTTTCGGGGTGTTGCGTGTACTGCGGTGCCCTAGGAGGCCTTGGCCTTCTCCTGCGCCGGCGCGGCCGGGGCGGGGGCGGGCTTGGCGGCCTCGTAGAACTCCTCGCGCGGCGTCTCGATGGCGCCGAGCGAGACGACCTCGCGCTTGAGGAACATCGCGAGGGTCCAGTCCGCGAAGACGCGGATCTTGCGGTTCCAGGTCGGCATGGCCATGCCGTGGTAGCCGCGGTGCATGTACCAGGCGAGACGGCCCTTGAGCTTGATCTTCACCTTGCCCATGACGATCATCGCGACGCCCTTGTGGAGGCCGAGGCCGGCCACGGCGCCCTTGTTGGCGTGGCTGTAGTCGGCCTGCGGGAAGCCGCGCATGCCGGCCACCACGTTGTCGCCGAGGACCTTCGCCTGACGCAGCGCGTGCTGGGCGTTCGGCGGGCACCAGGCGTTCGGGTTGCCGGCCTTGCGGCCGACCATGTCCGGCA
The DNA here is from genome assembly GCF_042717315.1 of Streptomyces sp. NPDC058650. Classification (NCBI taxonomy): domain Bacteria; kingdom Bacillati; phylum Actinomycetota; class Actinomycetes; order Kitasatosporales; family Streptomycetaceae; genus Streptomyces; species Streptomyces sp. NPDC058650. The sequence continues at coordinate 125,236 of NZ_JBHXRL010000018.1, read as the reverse complement.
CCTGGGCGTTGTCGCCCGCGGCCCACGCGTAGTCGAGGCCGTTGATCTGGAGCTTCTCGTTGCAGTCCACGTGGCCGCGGGGGCCGAGCGGCAGACCGAAGCGGGAGAGCGCCGGGTTCGGCTTCACGCCGGCGGTCCACACGATCGTGTTGGAGTCGACCTCGAGGCCGTTCTTCAGCACGACGTGACCGTCGACGCAGGAGTCCATCGAGGTCTCGAGGTAGATCTCGATACCGCGGCCCTCGAGGTGCTCCTTGCCGTACTGGCCGAGCTTGGGGCCCACCTCGGGGAGGATCTTGTCGGCCGCGTCGACCAGGACGAAGCGCATGTCCTCGCGCTTGACGTTCTGGTAGTACTTCGACGCGTCACGGGCCAGGTCCTCGACCTCGCCGATGGTCTCCGCGCCGGCGAAGCCGCCGCCCACGAAGACGAAGGTCAGCGCCTTGCGGCGGACCTCCTCGTCGGTGGTCGAGTCGGCCTTGTCGAGCTGCTCGAGGACGTGGTTGCGCAGGCCGATGGCCTCCTCGATGCCCTTCATGCCGATGCCCTGCTCGGCGAGGCCGGGGATCGGGAAGGTGCGGGAGACCGCGCCCATCGCGATGACGAGGTAGTCGAAAGGCAGCTCGTACGCCTCGCCGACGAGCGGCGCGACGGTGGCGACCTTGCGGTCCTGATCGATGGTGGTGACCCGACCGGTGAGCACCTCGGCCTTGGGGAGGACGCGTCGCAGCGGGACGACGACGTGCCTCGGCGAGATGCTGCCGGCGGCGGCTTCGGGCAGGAAGGGCTGGTAGGTCATGTACGACCGCGGGTCGACGACCGTGACGGTCGCTTCCGCGTAGCGCATCTTCTTGAGGATGCGCCGAGCTGCGTACAGGCCTACGTACCCGCCGCCTACTACGAGGATCCTGGGACGCTCCGTGGTGCTCATGAGATCGAGTATCCACCCAGCCCTGGGGGGTTGCTCGTGCGCCCCTTCACAAGGTCCTGGCGTACCTCTGCTACACTCCGCCGCCCACGTGATCCATGTCATGACGGTGCAAAGGAACCGGGGTGCGGGGGTGAACGTTGTTCACCCCTCGTGAACAGGCCCGGAGAGGCCTCGTTAACGCTGAACCACCGGGTGCGTTCACGCGATGGAAACAACGAGCGAAGTGGCCTCCGCGCCTGCGAAAGGGCCCTGAGACGCCCCTCGGAGGGCCCAAAGACCCCCTTCGGACCCTCTTCGGGCGCCATCAGGGCCCTTTTCCTTGTGAAGAACTTCACGAACTTTCCCGACGGTGTGTCGTCAGGGGGCTCGATAGATGCCCGCTATGCCACGGATAGGGCGATCCCATCGAGGATGTCGTGCTCGCTGACGACGACCTCGCTCGCTCCGACGCGCTCCACGATCTCCCTCAGGACGAGCGCCCCGGCGATGATCACGTCGACCCGTCCCGGGTGGATGACGGGGATCGCGGCCCGCTCGTCGTGCGTGGAGGCGAGGAGCCGGTCGGTCACCTCGGCGACCTGCGCGGCGGAGATCCGGGAGTGGTGGATCTTCTCGGAGTCGTACTCCGAGAGCCCGAGGGCGATCGCGGCGACGGTGGTGACCGAGCCGGCGAGTCCGACGAGGGTCTCCGCCGTGCCGATCGGCACGGTCTCCGCGGCCAGGTCGAGCGCGGCGCGGACGTCGGCGCGGATCGCGGCGACCTCCTCCGCGGTCGGCGGGTCGTGGCGGACGTGCCGCTCGGTCAGCCGGACGCAGCCGATGTCGACGGAGCGGGCGGCCTCGACGTGCCGGTTACCGGTGACGAACTCGGTCGAGCCGCCGCCGATGTCCACGACGAGGTACGTCTCCGTGCCGTGCAGCTCGCCGGTGGCGCCGGTGAAGGAGAACGCCGCCTCCTGGTCGCCGGTGATCACCTCGGGCTCGACGCCCAGGATCTCCACGACCCCGTTCACGAACTCCTCGCGGTTCTCGGCGTCCCGCGAGGCGGAGGTGGCGACGAAGCGGAGCTTCTCGGCGCCCAGCTCCTCGATGACCGCCGCGTACTCGCGGCAGGCCGCGAAGGTCCGCTCCAGCGCCTCGGGCGCGAGCCGGCCCGTCTTGTCGACGCCCTGCCCGAGCCGGACGATCGTCATCCGCCGGTCCAGCTCGACGAGGTCACCCGTTCCCGGGTGGACGTCGGCGACGAGGAGGCGGATCGAGTTCGTCCCGCAGTCGATTCCGGCGACCCGGGTCACTCGCCCTTCCCCTCTTCCTTGTCGGCGTCCTTGTCCGCGCACGGGGTGACGCAGGGGCCCTTCGCCCACCACTCCGGCAGCATCGCGAGGGCCTCGTCGCCGAACGGGTTGACACCCGGGCCCGCGACCAGCGAGTGGCCGACGAGGACGTGCAGGCACTTGACGCGGTCCGGCATGCCGCCGGCGCTCGGGAAGCCCTCCAGGACCTCGATCGCGTCACGGCGGGCGAGGTAGTCCTCGTGCGCGGCGCGGTAGGCGGCGGCGAGCTCCGGGTCCGTGGCGAGCCGGGCCTGCATCTCCTTCATGACCCCGTTGGCCTCGAGGGTGCCGATGGCCGAGGCCGCCCGGGGGCAGGTCAGGTAGTACGTCGTCGGGAACGGCGTGCCGTCGGGGAGCCGGGGCGCGGTCTCGACGACGTCCGGCTGCCCGCACGGGCAGCGGTGCGCGATGGCGCGCAGGCCGCGGGGCGGCCGGCCGAGCTGGAGCTCGAAGGCGGCGATGTCCGCCTCGGTGGGCTCGGTGCGTTCGGTCTGCGGAGGGGGCGTTTCCATGTCTGCCTTGATCGTCAGGTCGTTACGGGCGGTCGGCGTGGTCGACGCCGTCCCAGAGGTTGTCGTACCAGGGGCGGTCCGCCGTTCCCTGGTCGGCGCGGGGCCGCTGCTCCGCGTCGGGGTCGTTCACGGTGAAGCCGGTCTCGCCGGGCAGCATGTAGTGCAGGTGCTCGCGGGCGAGGCGGCGGACGTAGGCCGGGTCCTGGAGGCGGGCCTTCTCGTCCCGCAGCTCCTCGACCCGCCGGGCCGCCTCGGCCGCGCGGCGCTCCTGGTCGGCGATCTCGCCCTGCTGGGAGACGTAGCTCCGCATCGGGTAGGCGAGGGCCACGACGAGGGAGCAGACGACGAGGGCGAGGAAGGCCGCGCGGCCGGTGAGCCGGGAGCGGCGGGCCTGGCGGCGGGTCTGGGAGCGGTAGACACGGGCGGCGGTCTGCTCGCCGAGCAGCCTGATCCGGGTCGCGGTCGAGAACCGGTCCCGGTCCTTCGCGGCCATGTCGTGTCGCCTCCCCTGTTCATGCGTACGTCCCCGCACACGGTACGGGACCGAGTACGGGGACGAACGGAAGCTGCACTACGGAGAGGTTCAGCCCTTGAAGCGCGGGAAGGCGCTGCGGCCGGCGTAGACCGCGGCGTCGTCGAGGATCTCCTCGATGCGCAGGAGCTGGTTGTACTTGGCGACGCGGTCCGAGCGGGCCGGGGCGCCGGTCTTGATCTGACCACAGTTCACCGCGACCGCGAGGTCGGCGATGGTGACGTCCTCGGTCTCGCCGGAGCGGTGGGACATCATGCACTTGAAGCCGTTGCGCTGGGCCATCTCGACGGCGTCGAGGGTCTCGGTCAGCGAGCCGATCTGGTTGACCTTGACCAGGAGGGCGTTCGCGGTGCCCTCCTCGATGCCGCGGGCGAGGCGCTCCGGGTTGGTGACGAAGAGGTCGTCGCCGACGATCTGGACCTTGGCGCCCAGCTTGTCGGTGAGGACCTTCCAGCCCGCCCAGTCGTCCTCGTACAGCGGGTCCTCGATGGAGACCATCGGGTACGCGGAGACGAGCTCCTCGTAGTACTCGGTCATCTCGGCGGCCGAGCGGGACTTGCCCTCGAACTCGTACGTGCCGTCCTTGTAGAACTCGGACGCGGCGACGTCGAGCGCGAGCGCGACGTCGGTGCCCGGGGTGTAGCCGGCCTCCTTGATGGCCTCGATGATGAGGTCCAGGGCGGCGCGGTTCGACTCCAGGTTCGGGGCGAAGCCGCCCTCGTCGCCGAGGCCGGTGGAGAGGCCCTTGCGCTTCAGCACGCCCTTGAGGGTGTGGTAGATCTCCGCACCCCAGCGAAGGGCCTCGGAGAAGGACTCCGCGCCGATCGGGGCGATCATGAACTCCTGGATGTCCACGTTGGAGTCGGCGTGCGACCCACCGTTGAGGATGTTCATCATCGGAACGGGCAGCAGGTGCGCGTTCGGGCCGCCGAGGTAGCGGAAGAGCGGGAGGTCCGAGGCCTCGGACGCGGCGTGCGCGACGGCGAGGGAGACGCCGAGGATGGCGTTGGCGCCGAGCGAGCCCTTGTTCTCGGTGGCGTCGAGGTCGAACATGGCCTGGTCGATCAGGCGCTGCTCGGTGGCGTCGTAGCCGACGAGCTCCGGGCCGATCTGCTCGATGACGGCGAGGACGGCCTTCTCGACACCCTTGCCCATGTAGCGGTTCGGGTCACCGTCGCGAAGCTCGATGGCCTCGAACGCGCCGGTGGACGCACCGGACGGAACAGCAGCACGACCGGTGCTGCCGTCGTCGAGGCCGACCTCGACCTCGACCGTGGGGTTACCTCGGGAGTCCAGGATTTCCCGGGCTACGACGACGTCGATGGACGGCACGAGCATCTCCTTTTTGGGATGTGACGCTGGATGTGACGCATGGCCGGTGCAGGGTCGCTTGGCCTTGCGCCAAGAGCCTAACCGGCTCCGGGGCTCCGGTCGGCCGTGCGCCCGCCCCCTGGGACGAAAAAGGACCCAAGGGCATGCATCTCGGGACGAAGGGCCCCAGATCTACTGAGCGGTAACCGTCGGGTCGCCCCGAAGGGGCGCTTCGGAACCCCGGACACACGGAACCCCGGTCCGGCGCGCACGGGGGAGAGTGCGCCGGACCGGGGTGGTCACCGCGGGAGGGTCGTCGGGGTCGGGCGAGCCGCCGGACTCACCCGAGCCGCCGGGCTCACTTGAGGTGGAGCTGCTGGCCCACGTAGATGAGGTCGGCGTTGTCGACGACGTCCTCGTTCAGCTCGAAGAGCTCGGCCCAGCCGCCCTTGACGCCGTGCGCCTCGGCGATCTTGCTGAGGGTGTCGCCGGCGACGACCTTGTACTCGCCGTCACCCTTCTTGACCACCTTGCCGGTCGGGGTGGTGACCGTCTTCTTGGCGGCGGCCTTCGGCGCGGCCTGCTGCTGCGTGGCCTGCTTCGGGGCCTGGCGCTGCTCGCTGCGGGTGGTCGGCTGCTCGGTCGAGCGCTGCTGCGAGGGCTGGGTGCTGCGCTGCGGCTGCTGGGTCTCCTGCTTCGGCGCGGCCTGCTGCTGCGGCGCGCTCTCTGCGGAGCCACCGTCGTACGAGGCGCCGGAGAGGCCCACGCCACAGGACGGCCAGGCGCCCTTGCCCTGGCCCGCGAGGACCTTCTCGGCGATGGCGATCTGCTGGGACTTCGACGCCTGGTTGGCGGTCGAGGCGTAGGCGGTGCCGCCGTACGCGGCCCAGGTGGAGGCGGAGAACTGCAGGCCGCCGTAGTACCCGTTGCCGGTGTTGATGGACCAGTTGCCGCCGGACTCGCACTGGGCGACGCGGTCCCACTCGGAGGACGTGGCGGCCGAGGCGGTGCCCGCGGTCATCAGCGGGGCGGCGACGGCGACACCGGTGACACCGACGAGCGTGACGACCTGGGTGGCCTTGGAGGGACGACGGTGTTTGCCCTTGCCGGAAAACAGCATGGAGATTCTCCTCACCGACGCCTACGAGGTGAGCTGTCGGGTTCGGACCAATGAGTTGTCCGGCCGCGTGTCCTAGCACGCGACTTAACCCCTAGCCGATCGTCGGCCGTCTGTCTCAACGGCCGGGGTCGGCACTTACCTTGGGTCCCCCGCTCCTGCCTACGGCGCTTACGCGACGTTCCCATCGGCCGACGGCAGGATTCGGCGTTTCGGTCGACGGGGCCCGCGGTGGCGAGCGGTTACGACCGTAGACACAGACCCACCGGAAGTTCAAAGAGGCGTATTGCGGAAATATCGCCCCTACTTGCCCTTCGATGGAGGGCGTTTGCGCAGGTGGGAGGTGACGGGGGCAAAGTTCGCGGACGTGACACGCCAGTTGAGGCGAAGAGACCCATGTCTCACTTGCCCAGAACCGGACATATGACCCGGAACTACTCCGCCTTCTCTTCCGAACCGATCGTCAGGTCGAGGCTCTGACCAGGGACGATGAGGTCCGGATCGATGCCCACGGTCCCGCGGTTGGCGTCATAGAGGGCGTTCCACCCTCCGGGGAGTTCGTTCTCCTGTGCAATCTCGGACAGATTGTCGCCGGGCCGCACGGTGTAGGCATCCGAAGTGTCCTGACTGTCCGTTGCGTCCGAATTCTTCGCCTCGTCAGTGACCGGCAGGACGGTAGGACTTTCCGCCAGGTTGTCCGTCGATGAAGCATGTCTGCCGGATTCGACGGAGGTGTCCGTCTTGCCGGTTTCCTCCGGGGCTGCCCCGCCCCGGTGCTTGCCGGTGCCGGGAGTGGCCGACGAGGCGTCACCCTTCGGCACCTCGGGCGATACGGGCGATACGGGCGTCAGGGACGCGTCGGGCGCCGCGGGGGTGGTCGAGGTGCCCGGCGCGGTCGAGGTGCCCGGCGCGGTCGAGGTGCCCGGCGTGGTCGCCGTACCCGGCGCGGCCGGAGTGGTGGCCGCCGTCGCCGGCGCGGTCGGACTGACCGGCGCGGTGGGGCTGACGGGGGCGGTGGGGCTGACGGGCGTGGTGGGCGCGGCGGGGGCCTTCGACGCGGTACGGGGCGGCTCGGCGCCCTCGGTGGCGGGGCCGGACTCCTCCGCGGACTTCTCGGCAGCGGCGGTCTCCGAGGGCGTGACCGGGACGCCCGCGGTCCGGTTCGACTCCGCGACGGGTCCCGTGGGCGTCTTCGTGGCGGCGGTGGGCCCGGGGTTGACCCCGGTGACCTTGCCGTCGTTCGTCAGACCGGCGATGGGCGCGCAGGTGGCCCAGTCGGTGCCGCCGGCGGCGAGCGCCTTGTCGGCGATCGCGATCTGCTGGGCGCGGCTGGCCAGGTCGGGGCTGGGGGCGTACGCGAGGCCGCCGTTCCGCTCCCAGCTGTCCTGGGTGAACTGGAGGCCGCCGTACATGCCGTTGCCGAAGTTGGCACTCCACTGGCCGCCGGACTCGCACTCGGCGACCCGGTCCCAGGTCGCCGCGTCGGCGGCGGAGGCGGAGCCACTGGCGAGCAGCGGCAGTGCCAGGGCGGATCCGGTCACTCCCGCGGCGACGACGATGGCGGGGGCCTGACGGGGGCGACGGTGTCGTCCGTTCCCGGAGCGCATAGGGAGGCCTTTCGCGTGACGGCTGAGACTGCCGGGAAACGTAGCGGCATTCGAACGCTCGTCACAAGTCGATGGCCCCCCGATCACGTGAAGATCACATTTCTGATGGTCCGTCACTTCACAGGAGGCGTACGGAAGGGGTGAAATCCACCGGAAGCGTGCGCAATCCCCGCATGATGAGCCCTCCGCGCCACCGCAGTTCGGCCGGATCGGCCGCAAGTCGCAGATCGGGCAGGCGCGTCAGGAGGGTGGCCAGCGCGGCCTGCCCCTCCAGGCGGGCGAGCGGCGCCCCCAGGCAGTAGTGGATGCCGTGCCCGTACCCGAGGTGCTGGTTGTCGCGCCGGGTCAGGTCCAGCGTGTCCGGCTCCGCGAACCGCTCCGGGTCCCGGTTGGCGGCGGCGAGGACCACGAGCACCGGGTCGCCCGCCGGGATCTCCTGCCCGCCGACGGTCAGCGCCTGCGTCGCGTACCGCCAGGTCGCCATCTCCACCGGCCCGTCGTACCGCAGCAGCTCCTCGACGCCCGTCTCCAGGAGCCCGGTCTCCCCCGCCGCGACCGAGGCCTGGAGCCGCTCCCGCTGCTCGGGATGGCGGAGCAACTGGTAGACGCCGTTGCCGATGAGGTTCACGGTCGTCTCGAAACCGGCGAAGAGAATGATGAACGCCATGGCGGCGGCCTCGTTCTCGGTGAGGTGCTCGCCGTGGTCGGAGGCCCTGATGAGCCCCGAGATGAGGTCCTCGCCGGGCTCCTCGCGCTTGCGGTGGATCAGCTCCGCGAGGTAGCCGCGCATCTTCTTCACCGACCGGGCGACCCCGCCGCGCGGCCCGCCGCCGTGCCGGATCATCATCCCGGCCCAGTCCCGGAAGTCGTCCTGGTCCTCCGGGGGCACGCCGAGCAGGTCGCAGATCGCGTAGATGGGGAGCGGGAACGCGAACTCGTGGATGAGGTCGGCGCTCCCCTTCTCCACGAAGTCGTCCATGAGCCGGTCGGTCAGCTCCTGCACGCGCGGCGCGAACTCCGCGACCCGGCGCGGCGTGAAGGCCTTCGAGACGAGCCGCCGCAGCCGGGTGTGGTCCGGCGGGTCGATGTTGAGCAGATGCGTCATCAGCTCGGCCTTGCGCTCGCCCGGGATGCCCGTCTTCCCCTTCGCGTGCGGGGACTCGTCGTGGTGCGCCGGGTTCTTGGAGAGACGCTGGTCGGCGAGGGCCTGCCGGGCGTCCGCGTACCGGGTCACGAGCCAGGCCTCGACGCCGCTGGGCAGCTTGGTGCGGTGCACGGGCGCGTGCTCCCGCAGCCAGGCATAGGCGGGGTAGGGATCGCTGGCGAACTCCCAGGTGAAGAGCTCGGGGGCGGGGCTGGTACTCACTCCCCGACCGTACAGGGAGGTGCCGACGGCACGGACGGGGCACGGGCGGGGCACGAACGAGGCGGCGCGGGCGGGGCGACGGCGGGGCGACGGCGGCGGGCCACGTGTATGGAGAACTTGTGATCAAGAGCTGCCGGACGTGCCCTAGATTCATGTCAGTGGATCCCCAGCTGATCAGAAGCACGTTCGCGATCGTCGAGAGACGGGCCGAGCACGCCGTCACCTTCTTCTACTCGCACCTCTTCTGGAACAACCCGGGAGTGCGCGAGCTCTTCCCCGAGGACATGGTCCCGCAGCGGGACCGGCTCTTCGCCGCGCTGACGCACGTGGTGACCCACCTGGAGGACCCCGCCCTCGCCGCCTATCTGGGGCACCTGGGCCGCGACCACCGCAAGTTCCTCGCCTCGCCCGCGCTGTACGCCGCCGTCGGCGAGAGCCTGATCGGCGCCTTCGCCCACGCCGCCGGCTCCGCGTGGACCATCGAGGCGGAGAAGGCCTGGACCGAGGCGTACGGGCTCGTCGTCGAGCTGATGCAGGCGGGCGCCGACGCGTCCGCCGGGTCCGGCGAGCCCGCCTGGTGGGACGCGCACGTCGTCCGCCACGAGCGGTACGGCGACAGCCTGGCCGTCCTGACCCTGCGGCCGCGCCGGCCCTTCCCCTATGTCCCCGGCCAGTACGTCAGCGTCAGTTCGCTGCGCGTCCCGCGCGTCTGGCGCACCTACTCCGTCGCGAACGCGCCCCGCGAGGACGGCACGCTCGACCTCCATGTGAGCCGGATCCCCGGCGGCGCGATGAGCACGGTGCTCGTCGGCGAGACCGGTCCCGGCGAGGTCCTGCGGCTCAGCGCCCCCGGCGGCGGCCTCACGTCACGGCCGCCCGGGGGCGGACTCCGCACGTATATATGCGCGGGCACGGGCTGGGCGCCGGTGCGGGCCCTCCTGGAGGAGGCCACCGAGACCGAGCCGGACCTTGAGGGCCGGCTGTTCGTCGTGGCCCGTGCGAAGGAGCATCTGTACGGGCGCCCCGACGCCGAGTCCCTGAAGGAACGTCTCCCCGGCCTGAACGTCACCTACATCACCGCGGCCCCCGGGCGCCGGCGCGACCAGGCGACCGAACGCCTCGTCCACGCGCTCCAGGCCTGCGAGCAGTGGCCCGCGCACGAGGTCTACCTCGCCGGGCCGCCCGGCTTCCTGACGGAGGTCACCGAGGTCCTGACGGAGCTCGGCACCGACCCGGACCGGATCCACCAGGACACGCTGCCGGCCGTCGGCCGGTTCACGGTCCGCCCGAGCACCGCCGCCGAACGCCTCCTCGGCCCGCCCCCACTCCACTGGCACGACCCGGAGGCCAGGGCGCCGCGCGAGTCCTGAACCGGGGTCTCAGGCCTGGCGCAGGCGGACGCGCCGGCGCAGGCGCCACGCGGCGACCCGCACCAGACCGGTGACGGCCCACAGCGCGAACAGGGCGCAGACGCCCCGCACCCACCACGCCGACGCGTCGTCCAGCGCCTTCGCCGTGGCGAACAGGGCGATCGGGATCATCTGGACCCACTGCTTGGCGCCGGCCGGCCGCCGGAGCTCCTTCGGCTCCGTCACAGCCCCTCCGCCGCGCGGATCGCGTCGCGGTACGTCCGGGCCGCCGCGCGCAGGGCCGCCTCCGGGTCCACGCCGGCCGCCTCCGCCCGCGCGACGAGGCCGAGGAGCTCGTACCCGATGCCCTCGCCCTCCGGCAGGGGCACGTCAAGGCCCGCCGTCCGCACGCGGCCCGCCAGCTTGGCGGCGAGCGCGAGCCCCGGCTGTCCGAGCGGCACGCCGTCGGTCACGGACTCCCGCCGCTTCTCGACGGCCTTGGTCCGCAGCCAGTGGGCCTTGACCTCTTCCGGGGTCTCGGCGGTCGCGTCCCCGAAGACGTGCGGGTGCCGGTGGATCAGCTTCTCGATGATCGTCCCGGCGACGTCGTCCACGGAGAACGGCTCCTCCGGGTCCTCCTCGGCGATCCGGGAGTGGAAGACGACCTGGAGCAGGACGTCCCCGAGCTCCTCGCGGAGCTCCTCGCGGTCGCCCTCCTCGATCGCCTCGACGAGCTCGTACGCCTCCTCGATGCCGTACTTGGCGAGTCCCTTGTGCGTCTGCTGCGAGGACCAGGGGCACTCGCGCCGGATCCGGTCCATGACCTGCACCAGGTCGAGGAGGCGGGAGCCGGGCAGGTCGTACGAGCCGGGGAGCAGCTCCAGGTCGGGCATGGAGACCCGGCCGGAGCCGGCGAGCCGGGCGAGCCCGTCGGTCAGGGCGCGGTCGCCCTCGCCGGAGGGCAGCAGCACGATCGTCCGGCCTCCGGCGCAGTCCTCGACGAGCTCCTGCGCGGTGGGCAGGACGTGCTCGACGGCGACCCCGGCCTCCTTCAGGTACGGCAGCTGGGGGTGGCGCTCGTCGGGACAGAGCACCCGGTCCGCGCCGTGCAGGGCCTGCCACGCGGGCCAGGACAGCAGTCCGGGCGCCACACGGTGGCTGGCGGTCAGCAGGACGATGCGGCCGGGGCTCTCAGATGTCACACCTCGAACCTACCCGGCGCGGGTCGGGGAACCGGACGCAGGCCCGGGGCAGGAATCAGGCCGGGCCCGGACGCAGGCCCGGGGCAGGAATCAGGCCCGGGCTCAGGCCGGGCCCGGACGCAGGCCTCGGCAGGACTCAGGCCCGGGCCGGACTCAGGCCCGGGCCGGACTCAGGCCCGGGCCGGACTCAGGCCCGGGCCGGACTCAGGCCCGGGGCAGGACTCAGGCCCGGACGCAGGCCCGGCCCGGACGCAGGCCGCCCGGGCCCAGACGCAGGCCTGGGCACGACTCGGGCCCGGCCCGGACTCAGACCCGGAGCAGGACTCAGGCCCGGACGCAGGCCGGACCCGGACACAGGCCCGGGGCAGCACTCAGGCCCGGACTCAAGCCCGCCCCGGACTCAGGCCCGGGAGCGGACCCGGGCCCCGGCCTCAGGCTCCAGGCCTCAGGCCCCGGTCTGGGCCGCGCCCGGGTCCTGGCTGACCTGCCGCAGCCACGGCGCCCCGTTGTAGCCGCCGTCGAGCTGGACCTGGGCGTCGTCCCACGCGCCGAAGCGCGGGTTCACGTCGATGTCGAGGGACTTCGAGGCGGCGGTGAAGACGTCCGTCAGCTTCTTCTGGCCCTCGGGGGTCTCGGTGATCCCCAGCTTGGCGGCGATCTTGTTCATGAGGACGTTGCGGCGGACGACGTCGTCGATCTGGTCGGGCGCCACGCCCTGCTCCTGGAGCAGCGCGTCCGCGAGCCGGTCCGCGCCGCCGCTCTGGCGGACGAAGGCGGCGCGCGTCTGCTGGAGCTCGGCGCGGGTCGCGGTGACGCCGTTGTCGTCGGCGACCTTGTTCACGACCCGGTCGAAGATCAGGGCGTTGAGCTTGCGGCGGTTGAGGTCACCACTGGCCCCGAGCAGCTGGGCGGCCTGCGGCGAGGCGGCCTGCGCGGCCCGCACGTCCTTGACCTGCGCCTGGAGGGTGGACACCTCGATCCGCTCGCCGCCGACGACGGCCGCCGCTCCTGGGTGGGCGTCGCTCCCGCAGGCGGTGAGCAACGGCGCCGCGAGGAGCGCGGCGGAGACGGAGAGAGCAATGCGGCGATCGCGGCGGTGCACAGGAGCCTCCCGGGCTGGTCGTGCGTCAGTTGAACGACCTTGCGGTGATCGATGGTAGGGAGTCGCCGGGGCCGTAGCCACTACTTCGGAGCGACTGTTTCCCACAACGAGTCACCGGCACGCCGGGTGTCGGCCCGCATCTCCTTCTCCTCGTGCCCCGTCTCCGTCTCCTGCACCAGGTAATGAGGGCGCCGTTTCACCTCGTAGTAGATGCGGCCGACGTACTCGCCGATGAGTCCCACCATCACCATCTGGACGCCGGCGAGCGCGGTGACGGCGACGAGGAGCGTGACGTAGCCGGGTGTGTCGACGCCGTTGGCCAGGGCGTCGACGACGATCCAGGCGGCGTAGGCGCAGGCGAGGGAGACGAGGAGCAGGCCGAGGTAGACGGCGGCCCGCAGCGGCTTGTTGTTGAAGGAGAGGAGTCCGTCGAGCCCGTAGTTGAGGAGCTTGCCGAAGGTCCACTTGGAGCGGCCCTCCTCGCGCACGGCGTTCTCGTAGGAGAACGTCGTGGTGCGGAAGCCGACCCAGGCGAAGAGGCCCTTGGAGAAGCGGTTGTACTCGCCGAGGCCGAGGAGGGCGTCGACGGTACGGCGGGACAGCAGCCGGAAGTCGCCGACGCCGTCGACGAGCTCGACGTCCACGAGCCGGTTGATCGCCCGGTAGTAGAGGCGGGCGGTCAGGGTGCGGGTCACCCGGTCGCCCTCGCGGGTGCGGCGGGCGACGACCTGGTCGTACCCCTCGGCGTGCAGGGCGACCATGCGGTGCACGAGCTCGGGCGGGTGCTGGAGGTCGGCGTCCATGATGACGACGGCGTCCCCGACGGCGTGCCGGAGCCCGGCGAGCATCGCGGCCTCCTTGCCGAAGTTGCGGCTGAAGGAGACGTAGCGGACGCGGCCGGGGTCGGCGGCGGCGAGCTCCTGGAGGAGCGGGAGAGTCCGGTCACGGCTCCCGTCGTCCACGTAGACCAGCTCGAACTCCCCGTCGAGACGGGAGAATTCCTCGGTCACGCGGGCATGGAAGCGGGTGAGGACGTCGTCCTCGTTGAAGCACGGGACCACGATCGAGAGCAGCACGCGGACCACGACAACGGAGCCCGGTGACCCGGCCGGTCCGCGTGGATGACGGGCAGACGACCATCGCGTGAACTGGCCTGCCGGGCCGGGCCTTTCCCCTAAAGGCGCTGGCATATTCGACCCGTCATGCCGAACACCGCCCCCGCCTCGTCGAACACCAGGCGCTCGTCCCTGCTGGCCGCCCTCCTCGCCACGGTCGCCGTCTGCGCCGGGGACGCCGTCGCCCGCGTCTTCCCCTTCGGGCCGCGCCACCGGGCCGTCAACGACCTCGCGAACCAGTTCGTGCCGTTCCACGCGCACCTCTGGGACCTGCTGCGGGGCCGCGCGGACGGCGGGCTGCTGCTCGACTGGCGGGCGGGCTGGGGCACGAGCTTCCTCCCCGACTACGGCACCTACCTGTCGAGCCCCTTCGCCCCGCTGGTCGCCCTCCTCCCCCGCGCGGACATCGAGTACGCGGTGTACGGGATCACCGTCCTGAAGACGGCGGTCGCGGCGGCCGCCATGACGTTCCTGCTGCGCCGCCTCGGCCCGGGCCCCGGCACCGGCGCGTGGTGGTGGGCGGCGGTCCTGGGCGCCGCGTACGCGCTGTGCGGCTGGTCGCTCGCGGAGGGCACGTACAACCCGATGTGGCTGGACGGCCTGATCGCCTTCCCGCTGCTCTGCCTGGTCGGCGAGTGGGTACGGGAGGGCCGCAGGCCGCTCCTGGGGCCGCTGGTGGTGGCGGTCTGCTGGCTGGCGAACTTCTACACGGCGTACATGGCGACGCTCGGCGCCGCCCTCGTGCTCCTGGTCCGGCTGGCGACGACGGACGCCTTCCGCGCCAGGACACCGCTCCGGACGCCGCTCCGGACGCTGCTCCGGGCCGCGTCGACGACGGCGCTCGGCATCGGCCTCGCGGCCCCGGTCCTCGCCCCCGTCTTCCTCGGCTCCCGCCACGCCCACCCCGGTGTGGTCAGGGAGTTCGACCCGGCGGCCGGTACGGACGTCCTCGCCCGGCTGCTCCCCGCGACGTACAGCTTCGCCACCCCGGCGGCCTTCGTCTGCACGGCGGTGCCGCTGCTCGCGGGGGCGCTGCTCTTCCGCCGGGACGTCCCGGCGCGCGAACGATGGCTGTGGCCGGCCCTGTGCGCGACCGTCGCGCTGTCGATGCAGTGGGGCCCGACCCACCTCCTCTGGCATGTCTTCGCCACCCCGAACGGCAGCCCGTACCGCCAGACCTTCGTCCTCTCCGGCGTCCTCGTCCTCGCCGCCTGGACGGCCGTCTCCCACGGCCTCCCGGACCGCCGGGCGCTGCTCGGCGGCGCGGGCGTGGTCGTGGCCCTCGCGGCGGGCGCGCTGCCGAGCGAGGTCGTCACCCGCTGGGCGCTGCTGCTCGCGGGCGCGGGCCTCGCGGCGGTGGCGGCCGCGCTCCTCCTCCCCCGCCGCGGCCGGTACGGGGTCCTCGCCGCGCTCCTGGTCACGGGCACGCTGCTCGGACAGGCGGCGGCGACGACGGCGTACGCGGACCGGGAGCGCCTGACCCGCCTGGACGACTACCCACCCCTGGGTCCGGAGCAGGAGCGGCGGGCGGCGGCCCTGGCGGCGGCCGACGGCTGGCCCGCGTACCGCACGGACACGGGCCTGCCCCGGTTCGCCGGGAACGATCCGCTGCTCCTGGGCGGTCAGGGCGCCGCGTACTACAGCAGCCACACCCCGGCGGTCCTCACGGAGACGCTGACGGCGCTCGGCGGCGGCTGGACCTCGCGGGGCCGGAACCTGCTGAGCCTGGACAACCCGGTGACGGACGCGGTGTTCGGGGTGGGCGCGCGGTGGCGGGACGGCTCCGTGGACCGCACGGAGACGTACCTCCCGCTCGTGACGGTACGCCCGCCGGGCCCGCCCCCGGCCTACGGTCCGTCCCCCTTCCGCAACCAGGAACTCCTGCTGGGCGCCCGGGTGTACGAGGCTCCGCGCGCGGGCGCCTGCCCGGTCGGCACCGAGGTCTTCCTGTGGGCGCCCGACGCCACGGGCCGGGCCCGCCTGGGCGCGAGCACGGCCGGCCTCCTGGGCGGCCGGCCGAAGCGCAGCGCGGCCATGACCTCGCTGGGAGTGCAGCGGACGGCGGGCACGAAGGTGGAGGTCCCCGGCGGCGGCAGGGCCGAGATCGGCTGCCTGGACCACGCACGGCTACGGGCGGCGGTGACGTCCCTCCGCACCACGTCGGCCACGGTGATCCGCCCCACCCCGGACGGCATGAGGGCGACCGTCCCCCCAGGCCCGGGCACGGTGGTCATAGCGGCCCCCTACATCGCTGGCTGGCAGTGCGCTGGGGGTACCTCCCCGGCCGAAGGCTCCGGGGGAACCTCCACGACCTCGTACGGCGGCCTCCTCGCCCTCCCGGCGACACCGTCCGGAATCATCGACTGCACGTTCCGCCCACCAGGTCTGCGGGCCGGCCTGGTGACGGGAGCGGCGGCGCTGACGGCGCTGCTGCTCTGGCGCCTGACCGCCATCAGGCGTTCCCGGCCCCGGCCTTAAGGTCGGGGCATGCATCTGGACGAGGGACGGAAGGCCGCCGAGGCCGGGGAGTGGGTGGCGGCCGGGCACGCGTTCGTGCGGGCCGCCATGGACGGCAGCGCGGAGGGCGCCGAGCTGGCGACGCAGGTGACCGTCGGCCTCGTACCGCTGGCGGACGCGGGGTCGGCGGAGGCCGCCGCGCTGCTCGCCGGGATCTACCTGGAGTACTTCGACGAGTCGGCCCTGCCCGACGCCGTGCGGTACGCCCGCGCGGCGGCCGGGGCCGGGCACCCGGCCGGACAGCGCACCTACGGGTACATGCTGCTCGAAGGGATCGGCGTAGACGAGGACCACGACCGTGCCGCCGGCCTGTTCAGGTCGGCGGCCGAGGCCGGGGACGCCTACGCCTGCCTGAACCTCGCCCAGCTCGTCGACGACCCCGACGAGTCCCGGCGCCTCCTGGAGCGGGCCGCCCGGGAGGGCATCGACATCGCCGGCGCCCTGCTCGCCGACCGGCTCTCGGAGCTGGACCGCGACGAGGAGGCGCTGACCTGGTACCTCTGGGCGGCCGAGCGCGGCCACACGGGCGCGATGCACGCCGCCGCCTGCTGGTACCGCGACGGCTTCGGCACCGACCCGGACCCGGTGCGGGCGGTCCGCTGGTTCTTCACGATGCTCGCGCACGGCGACGGCGACGGCGTCCACGAGGCCATCGACCTGGCGAAGTCCGGCGCCCTGGACGCCGACCAGGTCCGCGAGGCGGGCCGCCTCGCGGACGACCCCGGCACGGCGGACGCCGTGATCGCCACGGTGTGGGGCGGCGGCGCACCCTAGGGGTTGTCTTCGGCCCCGGCCCCGGCCCCGGTCAGCGGATGACGGCCGAGAAGGAGTCCAGCTGGATCCAGCGGACGACGTTCGTCGACGGCGGCTCGCCCGTCGCCGTCGCCGTGCCGAAGGCCTTGAGGACACCGGCGGTGCTCACCTCGACGCGGATCGCGTTGATGCCGTCGTCCGGCCGGTCGGGCCCGTCGGATCGATGCCGTTCGGATGCGTCGCCGCCATGTTCTTCACTCCCCCGCGGATCCCCCGCGGATCCACATCCGGTGGATCATCACATGAAGCGGATCATGAAAGGGCGCCGCTGTTCACCCGTGGAGGTCGAGGCGCCAGCGGATCTCCCCGTCCTCCCACTGCTCCGTCGGGGCGAGACCGGCCGCGTGGGCGACGGCGGCGGAGGCCGCGTGCTCGGGGTGGACGTGTGCGAGCACCGTCCGTACGCCCCGGCCCGCGAGCAGTTCCACGAGCCCCCGGGCCGCCTCGCGGGCGATCCCCCGCCCCTGCCAGTCCGTGCCGACGACCCACGCGATCTCCGCGACCCGCCCGCAGTCGGTGACCGTCGCCTGTACGGTCCCGGCGAGCCGGTCCTCTTCGCGCAGCCGCACGACCCAGTTGCACCAGACCACCGCGGGGTCCGGCGATCCGGCGGCCAGCCGTTCGTAGCGGGCGCGCAGCTCGGGCGCGGTCAGCGGGGCGCCCCCGATGAACGCGTGCAGGGCCGGGTCCGCCAGGACGCCGGCCATCTCCTCCGCGTGCGCGACGGCGAGCGGCACGAGGTCGAGCCGCTCGGTCCGCGTGACCGTGTCCGTCACAGCGCCCCCAGGAATCCGGGGTCGGCCTCGTCGAACTGCACGCTCGTGTCCCGCTCGAAGGCCAACACCTCCGCCATCGACACGATGCTGCGGCTCGTCGCCGCCAGGTCGTGGTGCGCCTCGGCGGACCACAGCGGCGGGTAGAGGGTGAGCCCCCGGTCCCCGTCCAGGTCACGGACCTCGTCGCGCCAGCCGGGCCAGCGCAGCCCCTCGTAGAACTCCTCCGTGCCACCGGCGAGCATCCACGACAGCCAGGCCCCGTAGCCGGCGCCCAGCGCGTCCCACCGGAGCGAGTCCGGCGCGAAGTAGACCATTTCCCCGGGCTGACCCGGCAGCCCGACCTGGTCGGCGGGCCCGCCCTGGACGACGAACACGCCGCCCAGGACGTCATGGGCCACGACGAGCCCGGCCTGGGGCCGCCAGTCGGGGACGGTCACGGGCGGGTAGTTGTTGACCTTCGCGAGAGCCGGCAGCCGCCGGGAGTCGTCGGCGGCCGGGCTGCCGTACACCCGCAGCCAGCCGTCGTCGACGAACGCCCCGCCGCTGTGCAGCACGAACGCGCCCAGGGACGACCGCGCGGTGACCTGCGTCTGCACCAGCGTGGCGGCGGCGCGCCCCGCGTCGGCGTCCAGCACGTCGACGGGCACGGCCGCGCCCCGCAACTCCTCGCCGAGGACCGGCCACGCCGGGTCCTCGACCTCGATCAGCTCACTCAGTTCACGCACCGGAGCATGCTCGCACGCGGGCGCGGGGCCGGGACACAGCGCTCACGCGCGGTGTCGTTTCGCCCGCGGAGTGGCTCAGACGGAGAAGCCGGTGACCTTCTGCGGCGTCACGCGGACGATGAGCCGGAGCACCTCCGCCGGCTCGGCCGGCGGGTCCTCGCCGAGGTACTTCCGGGAGAGTTCGCGCGGCAGCGACTTCTCCGGGTCCTCGACCAGTTCGGCGGTGCCTCGGATGTCCACGGACTGGTACGGGTTGCCGGTGTCGAAGACCGTGAGGCTGATCCGCGGGTCCCGGGCGAGGTTGCGCGCCTTCTGGCGCCCCGCCGTGGTCGAGAACAGCACCGCGTCCCCGTCCCGCGCGATCCAGACCACCGAGGTCTGCGGCCCGCCGTCCCGGTTCAGCGTCGCGACGGTGGCGAAGTTCTTTCCGTCGAGCAGCTTGCGCGTCTCCTCGTTGAATATGACTGACACAGCCTCACCTTTCTGTAGACCGGCATGAGTTCGCTCCGTGCAGAGAACAGCGGCGAGGTCCGGTTCCTTCCCGCCACCAGGCGGCCCGAACGGTGCACCCGCGGCTCAGCGCCTGAAGCGTCGGACCAGGAGGAGGCCGCCCACCGTGCTCAGGACGGCGAGGGCGGCCGCCGCGTAGGTGCGGGCGCTCGTGCCGCTGTCGGCGAGGTCGCCGTCGGGGCCCGGGTAGCCGGGTGAGGCGCTGGGGGTGCTCGGCGCACTCGGGCTCGTGGTCGAGGGCTCCGGTTCCGGCTCGGTCGGCGTCGGGGTGGGGGTCGGCTCCGTGGGGGTCGGGGTCGGGGTCGGCTCCGTGGGCGAGGGGGTGGGGGTCGGCTCGGCGCCGCAGCTCAGGTCCGCCGCGAACGGGGAGGAGTGGATCTCGCCCGCGTTCACCGGGGCCGCCCGTAGCTCCCGCTGGACTCCCCTGCGCGGGGACTTCGCCCGGGTGTTGGCGTCCAGCGGGCCCGCCGTCAGGGAACGGACGATGACGTCGCCCTCGATGTCGGCGGGGTCGAGGTCCGTCAGGTGGGCGCGGGGTGCGTAGATCGTTCCCTCGATCGAGTCGCCGGTGGCGATCGTGATCGCCGTCGCGTCGGCGAAATTCCACAGGATGTACGGCGCGTCCACCCCGCTCACCCCGGCGAGGTGGGGGACGTGCCAGGTGAACACGGAGCCCGTGGCCGTCGTGTCGACGTCGATGACGAGCGGGCCGGCCGCTGTGGGGCGGTTGAGGAACGTCAGCTCGGAGAGGCCGTTCAGTTCGGCGCCCGTCAGGTGGAGGACGTTGGTGCGGGCGGTGTCGAGGGTGATGCGGCCGGGGTCGACGATCTCGACCGTGTTCGCGCACGTCGCGAGCGCGTCGGCGCGGTTCCGGTACGTCGCGAAGAGCGACGTGAAGTCCATCAGGCCCGGCGCGGGTGCCACGGAGGACGCGGGCTGTTCGTTGGTGAGCTCGATGCGGGGCGTCGCGTCGTGGCCCGCGCCGGTTGCCGTGACCCGTGTCTTGACCGTGGCCCCGTTGCGGTCCTTCGTCACGACCTCGCTTCCGGTCGCGTCGCCGATCTTCACGTATCCGTCCGCGAGGACCTTGAGCACGCCTGCCGGGCTGCTGTCCGCGTAGTCGATCCGGCCTCCGACGAGGAGCGCGGTGGGGCGGGCGTCGCCGGGGACGGTGAACGTCCCTGCGGTGTGGAGGGAGACGTCGTACCCGGCGCCGTAGGCCAGGTCGCCGCCGACGGCGACGGGGCCCTCGGACTCCGTACTGCCGAGGAGGGCGTTCTTCTCGGTGACGACGCCGAAGCCGTTGTTCCCGGCGACGGGGTTGCCCACAGCCACGGCCACGGCCGCCGCCCGGGGCTCCACCGCCCCCGCCGGGAGGGCGAGCGAGGCCACGGCACAGGCGGCGGCGCAGGCGGTGAGCCCGAGGGACTTCGTCGGCTGGGACGGCTTCGTCATAGGGAGACGGTCCTGCCGCCCCTCCCCCGCGTACGCGCTGACACGCCCGGCTCCCCGCTCCGGAACACCTGGACGGCTGTAGCATCCGGCGGATGAGCCTGAGCCTCGGCGCCGGGGTGGGTGTCGTCGGCGTGTTGACGCTGGGGCAGGAGCCGAGGCACTGGGTCGCCGCCGCGATCATGTGGGCGGTCGGGATCGCGGCGCCTCTCGTGCACCACTTCTGGGGCCGTCACCACACCGTGTGACGTTCGGCCCGGGCCGAACGGGCGACGACTCCCCCTGCCGCTCCTCGACCACGAAGACGCTACGTGAGTCACGCCGCGCGCTCTGTCGACTGGGCGGCGCAGTCGGGGCACTGGCCCGGTTGCGGGGCGCGGAAGGCCGTTTCGTCGCAGGTCACGCAGAACTGGATCGGATGCGGGGCCGCCGCGCGGGGCCGTGCGGGTACGGGTGGCGGCAGGAGCGTGGTCAGGCGGTGGGCGAGCAGGCCCGCCGGCCGCTGGAGGGGCGCCGGGAGGGTGGCCGTCAACGTACGGATGACCGCCTCCGGGGTGGCTCCCCGGGCGAACCAGGTGTCCACGGCGGGGGCCAGCCTCTCGATGTCCCGTACCGACAGCAGCAGTCGGGGGTCCGTGGCGCGCAGCCCGGCGAGCAGTTCGGCGGCCGGGCCGTGCGGGAGCCGCGCGGGGCATTCGCGTACGGGGGCGGGGGCCTGGGCCGGGGCGGGCGCGGGGGCCATCTCCGCCTCGGGCTTCGGGAGGCCGTCCGGATCAGGGTCCGGATGAGGGTCCGGGTCCGGATCAGGGTCCGGGTCCGGATCAGGGTCCGGATCAGGGTCCAAGCCCCTTGACGCCCCCGGGTGGTTGTACGAATACGTCTCCGTCGTGATCCGGCCGCCGGGTCGCCGTACGCGGATCCGCTTCAGGTAGCCGGCCGCCTCCAGGTCGCGGAGGGCCCCGGCGATGCGGATCTCGCCCTCCGGGAGGCGCCTGGCCAGCGCCTTCACGCCGATGGGAGTTCCGGCGGGCAGCGACTGGATGTGTACGGCCAGGCCGATCGCGGTCAGCGAGAGGCCCACGTGCTGGGCGAGGTGGTTGCCGACGACCACGTAGCCGGTCGCGTGCGGCACGTTGACGTGGATGACGCCCCCGCGAGATGCGGGCGCGCTAGGGTGCTGGGTATCCATCGGGAAGCGATCTCTTCCTCGTTGGTCAGGCCCTCGATCGGGATTGCGAGTCCCGGCCGGGGGCCGAACTGTTTTCAGTTGGGGTCGCCGCGAGCATATGCCAGGCAACCACCCTGAAATCCAGCTCAGTTGGCAGAGTTCGCTCGTGTGGGTGACGGCCCCCTCAGGGTGACCGCCGGGGGATGGGAAGGGTGGGGTTGGTACTTTCCCAGGTACTTATGGGATGTCGTGAGCGGCCGAGTCGCGACCCCTCACGCCCCGGTCGGCGCGGCACTTCCCCGACGACCCCACAGGGCCGGATCGCGGAATCCCGCGCCCCGGCCCTTTCGCGTACCCGTCGACCCGCCCGCTACCGCGTGTACGGCGTGGTCATGATCTCCATGTTGTGGCCGTCCGGGTCGTCGAAGTACGCGCCCCGGCCGCCGAAGTGGTCGTTCACCTTGCCCGGTTGGGTGTGTCCGGGGTCGGCGTAGTACGTCACGCCGGCCGCCTCCAGGCGGTCGATCATCGTGTCGAAGCGCTCCTCGGGGACGAGGAAGGCGTAGTGCTGCGGCTGGATCGGCTTGCCCCTCCACTCGTAGTAGTCGAGGGTCACGCCGTTGGAGAGGTCGACGGGGAGGAACGGGCCGAAGGGGGCGCCCACCTCCAGACCGAGGATGTCCGCGAGGAAACGGGCGGAGAGGGAGCGGTCGGAGGCGTAGACGACGGTGTGGTTCAGCTGGATCGCATCAGAAGGATGTTCCATCCGACCGACGGTAGGCCAGGCCCGCGAACGGACCAAGGGAAGAGGCCCGGGGACACGCGCTTTCCGGCCACGCTCGACGCGAGAAGGGCCGGGACCCCGTGGGGTTCCGGCCCCTCACATACTCGTCGACTGTCCGTCAGGAGCCGGGGCCCAGCTGCCGCTGGCGGTCCAGTGCCCTTCGCAAGTCGACCGGAAGCGGGTGATAGGGGCCGTACGCGCGCTCCGCGTCGAACAGCAGTCGCTGGAGCTCCGCCTGGCCGGCCGCGTGCTCGCCTGTCGCCAGGTGGAGCAGACCCAGGCGGTGCCGGATGTCGAAGGCCCGCGCCGGGTCGGCGCTCTGCTCGAAGAACGGGAGGACCGCGCGGAGCTCCGCGAGCGCGGCGGCCGTCTCGCCCACCTGCTCCAGGCACACCGCCGCGTCGTACCGGAACTGGAGCGTCTGCGGGTCCGCCGGGCCCGCCTCCGCCGCGCGGTCCTCCGCGAGGCGGCGCAGCTCCGGCAGCGCGCGGCGGTACTGGCCGTCGTCCATCAGCGTCGACGCGTACTGCTTGCGCAGGATGCGGACGACCGGCGAACGCTCGCCGTGCTCGGCCGTGGCGGCGGGCAGGATGCCGCCGAGGATGTCCACGGCCTGCGTCAGCGAGCCCTCCCCGAGCAGCCGCTTGACCTCGTCGACGGCCGCGGCGACGTCCGGCTTGGGGGCCGGCGGCGGCGTCCCGTACGTACGGGGGTCGATGGGCGGCGGGGACGGCGGATGTACGGGTACGGGCGGCGGGGCCGTGACCGGCGTCGCGCTCCGGTCCGGCCACGGCGCGTGCGGGCGCAGGAACGGGCGGGTCGGGTCCATCGGGCCCGCCGGGGCGCCGCGCGCGGGCAGCAGCGGGAGGAGGTGCTCGTACACCTCCTGCGCGCCCGACGGCCGGTCGCGCGGGTCCTTCGCGAGGAGCCGCAGCACGAGCGCTTCGAGCACGTCGGGGACCTCGGGGCGCACGTGGCGGATGGGGCGCGGCGGCTCGTACAGGTGCCGGTGCAGCACGCCGAGCGCGGTCGAACCGGAGAACGGCACGTCCCCGCTGAGGAGTTCGTGGAGGACCACACCGAGCGCGTACACGTCGGTGTACGGGCCGACGGCGCCGCCCATGGCCTGCTCGGGCGCCATGTACGCCGGGCTGCCGATGGGCGAACCGGTGTGGGTGAGACGGGTGGTGTCCGTGTCGAGGACGGAGGCGACGCCCAGGTCGAGGACGGTGACCGTGCCGTCCGGGCGGACCATCACGTTCCGCGGCTTGAGGTCGCGGTGCACGATCGGCACCGCGTGGACGGCGGCGAGGACCGCGCACAGCTGCGCGGCGACGCAGACGGCCCACTCCCAGGGGTACGGGTCGTTCTCGGCGAGGTGGTCGGCGAGGTCCGCGCCCTCCACGTACTGCATGACGAGGTACAGGTCCTCGCCGTCGCTGCCGGCGTCGTGCACGGTGACCAGGCCCGGGTGGTCGACCTGCGCCGTGACCCGGCACTCGCGCACGAAACGGCGGCGCAGCTCGTCGGCGGCGGTCGCGGGCCCGGCGATGCCGGCGGGGTGCAGCAGCTTCACCGCGACCCGGCGGTCGAGCCGCCCGTCGTACGCCGTCCAGACCTGGCCCATGCCGCCCTGGCCGATGACGGTGGCGAGCTCGTAACGCCCGCCGATCACACGCCCGTTCACCTGTGGCTTTCGCCTTCCCGTCCGTCCTGTCCGTCCCGTCCGTCCTTGCGCAGCAGATCGCTCAGCTCGTCGAGCTCGGCACGGACCTGCTCGATGCGGGGTGCGGTGGGGGGCTGGTGGGGCTGGACGGGCTGCGCCGGCTGGTGGGGCTGGGCCGGCGCGTGGGGCTGCACCGGCTGGTGGGGCTGGGCCGGGGCCGGCGGGGCGCAGATGTACGGGGCGGGGGCTCCGCTCGGCGTCGTCGTGACGGCGGAGCCGTCCGGCCCGTACACGTACCCGAGCGGTCGGAACGGGGGCGGCACGGCCGGCGCGCGGCGGCGGTCGTAGTGCCGGATCTCCCCGACCAGGTAGTAGGCCACCGACCCGGCGCCCAGGGCCAGGATGGTGCCGACCCCGATGACCGCCTCCAGGTCGGAGGCCTCCTTCTCGCCCGTGACGCCCATGTACACGAAGAGCGCGGTGGCCACGACGAAGGTCAGACCGAAGAACACCCAGTCCCGCACCTTCTGCGTCAGGATCGCGAGACGCAGCATCGGCGCCCAGGCCAGGAAGCCGCAACTGAGCAGCGGGAGCGCGGCGAAGAGGACGCGCAGCGCGATCAGGCCACCGGAGGCGGGGCCGGGCGGCGACGGCGGCGGCGACGGCCGCGGGGCCTGCGGGGGGCCGTACATCGGCTGCTGCTCCTGCTCGAACGGATCGGATCGGGTCGAGGACGAGCGTATACACCGTCACCGACAACGGTTCCGGGTTGTCCAGAACCGTTGTCGAACAGTTCAGGCCGCGACGGTCCGGATCAGGGTGCGACCGTGCCGTCGGCCAGGCCGTCGTACAGGCCCTGGACGAGCTGTTCGCCGAGCCGGGAGGCCTGCCGCAGGGTCTCCTCGAACTCCGCGAGGGTGCGGAACCGCTCGCCGAACCGGCGCTGTTCGGTCAGGGGCAGGCGGGGCAGCTGGAGGCGGCGCACGTCGAGCCGCGTCGCGGTGGAGGCGTAGCTGCTGGCCTGCCGGGTGTTGGCGGTGGCCCGGAGGAATCCGGCCAGGAACCACGGGTCGAGGGCCGCCGGGTCGGGGCGGAGCAGTTGGAGGTTGCGGCCGAGGGCCGCGCCCTCGGCGGGGGCGTCGACGACGCGGACGGCCGCGCCGCCGCCGAGCACCGGGACGACGACGTCGCCGACGACGAGGAGGACCGGTGCCTCGGGCGGGCCGTCGGGGAGCGTCCCGGTGGGCGGCTGGGCGGCGAGGACGTCGTGGTCGGTGAGGACCGCGACGGGGGCGCCGGTGGGGGCCGTGCCCGCGCCGCCCGCGTACAGCGCCAGGGCGCCGGCGCGCGCGAGTTCACCCACGGTGGTCGTGCCGGCCGTGGCCGTGAGCCGGCCCGCCGTGCCGCCGCCCGCCGTGGCCGGGTCGGTCACGGGCGGCGGGGTCAGCTCGCGGGTCCGGTGCAGGGTCTCGGTGAGACGCTCGCGGACGAGGGCCAGTTGGGTCACCCCCTCGGCGGCGGCCGGGGGCGGGAGGTGGCGGGCCGGGGCGAGGTCGACGTCGTCGTCGAGGAGCTCGATGACGGGGACGGCGCGGCTCTCGCCGGGGGTCGCGGCGACGGTCCCGTCCCGGTCGAAGGCCGTCCAGGCGTCCAGTACGGCCGCGTGGACGGCCGGCCAGTCGAGCCGGTCCCTGCCGTCCCTGCCGTCCCTTCCCTGGCCGTCCCGGCCCTGGCCCGTGTGCTCGGACGCCGTGTCGACGAGGAGCAGTTCGGCGGCGGGGCGCTCGCCGGGGACGGGCTTGCGCAGGACCCAGAGGTGGAGCGGGATGCCGTACGGGGGCGCGGCGCCGGCCGGGAGGGCGACGACGGCGCGGAGGGCGCCCCGGCGGAGCAGGTCGGCGCGGATCCGGCGGCCGGAGCGGCGGGAGGCGGCGGCCGGCGGCATGAGGAGGACGGCGGTGCCGCCGGGGCGGAGGCGGGCCAGGGCGTGCTGCACCCAGGCGAGTTCGGACTCCGTGCGCGCCGGGAAGCCGTACTCCCAGCGCGGGTCGTAGGCCAGCTCGTCGTGGCCCCAGTTGCGTTCGTTGAACGGCGGGTGGCAGAGGACTGCGTCGGCGGCGAGCGCCGGGAAGGCGTCGGCGCGGAGGCTGTCGCCGGAGCGGACGCGGATGTCGGCGTCGGTGGAGAGGGCCAGGCGGAGGGCGGTGAGCGCGGCGAGGTCGTGGTCGGCGTCCTGGCCGCAGACCGCGCCGGGCCACTCGACCGCGCTGAGCAGGCCGCCGGTGCCGGAGGCGGGGTCGAGGACGGTGAGCGGCGTGCCGGTGCCGTCGGGGGCGGGGGGCGCCGTGCGGCCGGTCGCGAGGGCGGCCATCAGGGAGGCCGGGCCGGGCGGGGTCAGCGTGTACTGCCGCGGGTTGGCGTCGAGGTGACGGCCGAGCAGGAACTCGAAGGCCGGACGGACCCCTTCCATCTCCGCCGCCAGCTCGGCGACCCCGCGCAGGAGGGGGACGGAGGCGGACAGCGCGGCGCCGGTGGGGGTCAGGACGGGGCGCTCGGGGCCGAGGCGCTCGGTGAGCGTCTCCTCCAGGGCTACGGGGAGCACGCCCGTGAGCCGCTCGTCCGGGAGCGCGGCGAGCGCCGGCCAGGCCGCCGACCGGTCCCGTACGAGAAGGAGGGCGCAGCCCGCGTGGACGAGGGCGGTGACGGCGCCGGCGGGGTGGCCAGCGATCTGCTGCCAGACGCGCTCGCGCAGCGGGACCTCGGCCAGCTTGCCCTGGTCGCGGAGCCACCGCTCGACCTCGGCGAGCGAGAAGGACGGGCTGGTCTCCGTGCCGCCCACGGGCTTGGGGAAGTCGGGGTGGCGGCGGCGCCAGTTGCTGACGGCGGCCCGGCCGACCCCCGCGAGCCGGGCGATCCCGGCGGCGGTCACCTCTGCCGCGCCCGCGTCTGTCGCGCCCGTGTCTCCCGCGCTCTCCTCTGGCACCTGACTCATCTCCCTGACTCGCCCGCGTCCACGTCCACGCCCACGTCCTCGTGTGACATCGATCTTACTGCTGCATGCGCGGGGCACCACTTCACAGCGTGAGCGGACTTCTTTTCCGTGAACCGTGTTGACTCGGTTCACAAGCTCTGCTGAGATTGACCCATCGCTTCAGACAGCTTCTCTGTCCGGGAGGACACACTCATGTCGTACGACACCCAGGTCCCGCCCGCCGCCCCGCAGCAGGCCATGCGCAACGGCCTCGGCACCGCGGCCCTGATCCTCGGCATCATCGGCGCGGTCTCCGGCCTGATCCCGCTGCTCTTCTGGCTGGCCGGCACGCTCGGCCTCATCGCCCTGATCCTGGGCCTCGTCGGCAAGGGCCGCGTGAAGCGCGGCGAGGCGAACAACAAGGGCGTGACGCTCACCGGCGCGGTCCTCGGCCTCGTGTCCCTGATCCTCGCGACGGTCGGCCTGATCATCACGGTCACGGCGGTCAGCGACGCGGTGGAGGAGATCGACAAGACCATCAAGGACGCGGCGCCGCAGGACCCGACGAAGGCCGGGGGTTCGTCGGGCGACGCCGGGACGTCGGACAAGGGGACGGCGGACAAGGGGAAGGGCCTGGCGGACGGCGACAGCTCCGTCTACGACGACAAGCTGAAGATCACGGTCTCGGACCCGAAGGCGTACACGGCGAGCGAGTACGCGGTCGGCCACACCAAGGGCAACAAGGCCTACCAGGTCACCGTCGTCGTCGAGAACGGCGGCACGAAGAAGTTCGACGCGGTCGGCGTCCTGCTGAGCGCGCGGGCCGGTACGGAGGGTGTCGAGGCGGAGCAGATCTTCGACGAGAAGGTCGGCGCGGGCTTCCAGGGCTCCGTCCTGCCCGGCAAGAAGGCCACGCTCACCGTCGCCTTCGACGCCCCGAAGGACGCCAAGACCCTGACCGTCGAGGTCAACCCCGGCTTCGACTACAACCCGTCGCAGTGGGAGCTGAAGCTCGGCTGACCCGGGCGGTCAGCACGCACCACGCACCACGCACCACGCACCACGCACCACGCACCAGGCGCATCACGCACCACCAGGACCGGGGGCCCCACGGGGCCCCTTCTCCCGTTCATGCCCCTCGGAGACACCGCCACGACGCGACGTCGTCGTCACCG
Organism: Streptomyces sp. NPDC058650; assembly: GCF_042717315.1. Taxonomy (NCBI): domain Bacteria; kingdom Bacillati; phylum Actinomycetota; class Actinomycetes; order Kitasatosporales; family Streptomycetaceae; genus Streptomyces; species Streptomyces sp. NPDC058650. The sequence goes on along the minus strand of NZ_JBHXRL010000018.1, from coordinate 97,201 downwards.
ACTGGTCATCAGAGGGTGTGGCGGACCCACACGTTGGGCTCGACGTAGACCGCGTACCCGCGCGAGGCCTCGCAGTGGACCGGGACGAGGGCCTTGTCGACCTCGACCGGCCCGTCCGTGTCGAACGGCAGACCCGTCCACTTGCGCCACTGCTCGACGGAGCCGCCGATCGTCATCGACGCCGGGGCCACCGCCTCGACGACGCCGCCCGCGCGGACGTGGACGCGCAGCCACGGGTCGACGGGCAGGCCGTCGGACTCGCGGGTGCGGAAGGCGTACTCGTGGATGGAGGACTCGTGCTCCAGGTGCTTGCCGTTGGGGCGGACCGGGGCGACGAGCTCCGAGAAGCCGAGCCGCTGCACGTTCTCCCGCATGGCGGCGAGCATCCGGTGCGAGACGCCGTTGCCCAGCGCGCTCGTGTCGACCGTGATCTCGATCGCGCTGACGGTGTCCGCCTCACGGCCGGCCCGCAGGTCCGAGAAGGCCCAGAGCAGCACCTCGTCCCAGCCCCGGGGCGGCAGCTCGCGGCGGCCGTCGACGTCCATCCGGAAGGGGACGCTGAAGCCGCGGGCGACGACCTTGCCCTCGTCGTTCGTGGCGACGAGGACGTACTCCGGCAGCTCGCGCACGATCCGGCCGATGTTCGCCCAGCCGACCGGGTCGTACATCATGAACTCGGGCCAGAGGTCGAGCATGTTCCACATCGGCCCTTCCAGCTCGGGACGGGCGGCAAGGGTCGATATGTTCAGGTCCATGCGGGCAGGATAAAGATCGTCTTCGGGAAGCCAAAACGATTTTCCCGACGGGTCGGTCCGCTACGGAAGTTTCTGCTGCGGGCAGCCCTTGAGGACCCGCTTCATCGCGTCCCGTTCGGCGCCGGTCACCCACACCCCGTACTTCTTCTTCACGGCGACCTGCCGGGCCACGTACGTGCAGCGGTACGCCCTGTTCGGCGGGAGCCAGGTCGCGGCGTCGCCGTCGGACTTGCGCCGGTTCGTCGACGAGTCGACGGCGAGGAGGTTGAGGGGGTCGTTGGCGAAGCGGCGGCGGGTGTCCTTGTCCCACGTCCCCGCGCCCTTCTGCCAGGCGTCGGAGAGCGCCACGACGTGGTCGATGTCGACCTTGCTGCGGCCCCGGACGTACTCGACGGTGGTCCCGGTGTACGGGTCGTCGGTGAGGGTGCCGGAAGCGACCTTGCAGCGGCCGTCCGCGAGGCGGACGCCGCTCAGGTCGCGCCGGAGTATGTCGTCGCGGGTGCCGCAGCCGTTGCCGTCGACGTCCGCCCAGGCCCGGCCGAACTTCTCCCGCTCGTAACCGGTCTTCGGGGCCCGGCCCTTGACGGTGAGGGCGTCCACGGCGGCGAGGGCGGACCCGCGCGCGGCGGGCTTGCCGCCCGAGCCGCCGCCGTCGGACGCGGGGGTGTCGGAGCCCGGCGTGCAGGCGGTGGTCACCAGGGCGGCGACGGCGAGCGCGGTCGCGGTCAGGGTCTTTCGATACGTCAGCACCCTGGAATCCTAGGCGCCTCGGAATCCCGGACTTCGACGGATACGGGCCATTTGTCCCCCGCGGCTGGAGGGTAGCGTTCCGTCCTTCCGATACGCATCCTCATTCGAATCCTCAGGGGGGACCGATGCGAAGGTCCGGAGCGCTCCGGGCACTGACGGCCGTACTGGCCCTCATGTGCGCGGGGCTGGTGCTGACAGCACCTCAGGCACAGGCCGACACGGTGGGCCCGTCGACCGCGCCGCCGGTCAGGACGTACACGTACAACATGTGCGGCAGCGGCGGGACCGGCGGCTGTGACGTCAGCGCCGCGGGCAACGAGGCGCGGTACGACACGATCGTCGACGAGACGGCGGCGGGCGTCTGGAACGCCGACTACCTCTTCCTCGTCGAGGTCTGCAGGTACCAGTTCGACGACCTGAACGCCCGCCTCGGCAGCCGGGGATACACGGGCCGGTACGTCGAGACCGTCCCGGCCGGCAACCTCGGGTCGCTGTGCAAGGACCCGGTCGGGTCCACCACCCCGAGCTACGGGATGGCCACGTTCGTCAGGGGCGTCGTCGTCGACGGCGTCGACCTCACCCTGGACACGCGGGCCGCGATCCTGAACACCGTCCCGGGATCGAACGCGGAGGACATCAAGGCCCCCTGCGTCAAGGCCAGGGTGCAGTACCGGCAGACCTGGGCGTGCTCCGTGCACCTGTGGTGGGGACTCCCCACCCTCCCCGCCGACCCCACCACCCAGCAGCAGGCGATGCACGCGGTGATGGCCAGGGAGGCCGACAAGCTGGCCGCGCAGGCCAAGGCCTGGGAGGACGCGGGCATCCCCGTCGTCCTCGGCGGCGACTTCAACTCCTCCCCGTGGGGAGACGTCCTCGACCGCTTCTACGAGGCCGGCGCCGGCGAAGGCGGCCACGGCACGTTCGCCGAGGCCGACGAGACCGACGCCGACCGCTTCGGGATGCGCGGCGCCCTCTGTGCCGCCCCGGTCGCGCGGTGCCGCAGCGGACAGCTGACCAAGCTCGACGCGGCGCACACGGCGCGGAAGCAGAAGCTCGACTACACCTTCTTCAGCTCCCGGTACTTCCGCGGCGAGGTGGGCGACGTGCCTCCCGAGCCGACGACCCCGACCGCCGGCAAGTGGATCTCCGACCACCTGCCGATCCGCGGCGCGGCCTACTGGGAGGACTGCGGCGCCTACGGCGCCACCTCCGGCGCCGTGTTCCGGCGGGACGCGGTCGGCGGGCTGTACCGCTACGCAGGCCGGGCCGACGGCGCCGACGCCGCCCTGGCCATGCCGTGCAAGGTCGGCACGGGCTGGAAGGGGATGAAGCTGGTCGCCCGCCAGGGAACGACCCTCGCCGCCGTCGACGCGGCCGGCGACCTGTGGCACTACCAGGCCTCCCCCGCCGACGGCTCGTACTCCGGCGGCTCCGGCCGTACGGCGGCGGGGACCGGGTTCGGGAACGACAACGTGCTCCTCGCCCCCGGCGACGTCGACGGTGACACCGTCGCCGACCTGATCACCCGCGACACCACGGGCGGGCTCTGGCTCCACAAGGGGACCGGCGCACACGGCTACGCCCCGCGCACGCCGATCGCCGACACCGGCGGCGACGGGAGCACCTGGGCCACCTACCGGTCCGTGGTCGCCGTCGACTTCGACCAGGACCTCACCGGCCCGAAGGCCGCCGACCTCGTCGCCATCGACGACACCGGCCGCCTCTGGCTCCACCGGGGGAACGGCGACGGAACGCTCTCGGCGCGCCAGGCCATCGGCACCAGCTGGAACGTCTACGACGCCCTCGTCGCACCCGGCGACCTGGACGGCGACGGGAAGCCGGACCTCGTCGGCCGCGAGGCCGGGGGTGACCTCTACTCCTACAAGGGCAACGGCACCGGCGGCTACGCCCCGCGCGTGAAGGCCGGTTCGAGCTTCCCCTCGGGAGAGCTGCTCTTCTGAGAGCCGCGCCTCTTCTGAGATCCGGGTCTCTTCTGAGATCCGCGTCCCGTGACGCGGCTCCGGTCTCACACCTTGCCGATGCCCAGCGTGTTCTCGGCGGGGAGCAGGCCGGAGCCGATCGCGGACAGCCAGGGGCCGCCGAGCAGTTCGGCGAGCCGGCTCGTGTCGTCAGGGCCGAGGGCGACCCAGGGGGCGGCGGCGAGTTCGTCCGTACGCAGCTCGACCTGGGCGCGCAGCGCGCGGCCTTCCCCGGTGACGGCCCCGTCCGCGCCCAGGACCCCGCGGGCGGCGAGGCGGGCGCGGGCGGCGGACCACGCGGCGGCGGACCAGCCGCGACTCTCGAAGACGGCCTCGGGGGCGGCGCCGACCGCCGCGAAGGAGGCGAGCGCCTCGACCGGGTCGAGCCCGGCGACGAGGAGCGCGGCGAGATGTCCGTCGCCGCGGTGCTCGCGCAGGATCGTCGCGGCCTGCCAGAGGACGAGGTGCGGGGCCTCGGGCCAGGGCAGGGCGGCGTTGGCGGCGGCGAGGGGGCGGCCCTCGGTCCCGGCCGCCTCGGCGGCGCGGCGGGCGAGGGCGGCGGCCTCGGCGAGCTCGGGGCTCTTGACGGTGTCCTCGCCGAGGACGGAACGGTAGGTGCGGTCGACGGCCCGGAGGCGGGCGGCGAGGACGTCGGCGGGGGCCTGAGCCTCCCGGCTCGCGCCCTCCCGACCGGCGCCCTCCGTGCCGTCGCCCTCCCGGCCGTCGCCTTCCCGACTGGCACCTTCCCGGCCAGCGCCTTCCCGGCCGTCGCCCTCCCGGACGTACCGGGCGACCATCTCGGGGCTGAAGCTGTAGAACGCCGAGGTCACCCGGGCCGGGCCGGGCGCACCGAGCGGGGCGGAGCGCCACGCGAAGTAGGAGGGCCAGCGCTCGGCGGTGTCGTAGCCGAGGGCGGCGGCCTCGTCGAAGGCCTCGGGGGCGTAGTAGAGCAGGGCGTGCAGGGGTTCGAGCAGGTGCCACATCTGACGTACGCGTCCGGATTCCACGGCGTGCTCCCTCGTGATCGACTCTCACTCACCCATCGACTTGTCACTGACAAGATTGCATCCGGTCCGGGGAACTTGTCAATGACTAGATACCGGCTAGGCTGCTGCCATGACGAGCCGGAAGACCTACCACCACGGCGACCTGAGGCAGTCCGTCCTCGCCGCCGCCCTCGACGTGATCGCCGCCGACGGCCCCGGGGCACTGAGCCTGCGCGACCTCGCCCGCCGCGCCGGCGTCTCCCACGCCGCCCCCGCCCACCACTTCAAGGACCGCACCGGACTCCTCACGGCGATCGCCGCCGAGGGGTACGACCTCCTGGCCGCGGCCCTCGCCGGGACACCCGAGCTGCGCGAACGCGGCGTGCGGTACGTGCGCTTCGCGACGGACCACCCCGCCCACTTCCAGATCATGTTCCAGCCGGACCTGCTCCGCACCGACGACCCGGAGCTCCTCGCCGCCAAGGAGCGCGCCTCCACCGAACTCCGCGCGGGCGTCGCCGGCCTGCCGGACGTCCCCGACGCCCGCGCGGCGGGCATCGCCGCCTGGTCGCTCGCCCACGGGTTCGCGACCCTGCTCCTGACACGGAACGTCGACGCGGCACTGGGCGACCGCGACCCCGAGGAGTACTTCCGCTCCCTGACCGGCCTGCTCTTCACCGGCCAACTCCCCACGGAGGAGCGGAACTAGTCCCCGCCGGCCGGGAATACCCCGCGCCAGCCATTAATTGACGCAAGCATGCACACGACGAACACCCTCCGCCGCGCCGCCATTGCCCTCCTCACCACCGCCGCCCTCGGCATGGCCCCCGCCGCGCTCGCCGACACCGGCCACCACGGCCCCTCCTGGCGCGCCGCCTGGGCCGCGTCCCCGCAGTCGCCGACCGCGCCCTTCACCCCCAACTGGTCGCAGCAGGGCTTCGACAACCACACCGTCCGCCAGGTCGTCCGGGTCACCACCGGCGGCAACCGGGCCCGGATCGAGCTGACGAACCGTTACGGCTCCACACCCCTGCGGATCACGGGCGCGACCGTCGCCCGCACGGCGGAGGGCAGCGCCGTACGCCCCGGCTCCGTACGCCAACTCCGCTTCGACGGGCGGGCGTCCGTGACGATCCCGGCCGGCGGCACGCTCCTCAGCGACACCGCGAACCTCCCCGTCGAGGCCTTCGAATCCCTTACCGTCACGCTCTACCTCGCGGAGAAGACCGGCCCCGCGACCTTCCACCACTTCTCCTCGGCCACCAGCTACCGCGCCGACGGCGACCACCGCGGCGACCTGAGCGGCGCGGCCTTCCAGGAGACCAGCGCGTCCTGGTACTTCCTCTCCGGCGTCGAGGTCACCGGCGGCCGTGACGCCGCCCGCCGCAACGGCGTCGTGACCTTCGGCGACTCCATCACCGACGGCGTCGGCTCCACCCTCGACACCGACGGCCGCTACCCCGACGCGCTGGCGGAACGCCTCGCCGAGTCCGGGCGTCCGCGCGCCGTCGTCAACCACGGGATAGCCGGCAACCAGGTCGTCAACGACACCACCTGGGCGGGCGAGAAGGGCATCAAGCGCTTCCGGCAGGACGTGCTGGCGGAGCCCGGCGTCCGGACCGTGATCGTCCTCGAAGGCATCAACGACATCGGCGGCAGCACGGCGACCTTCCCCGCCGCGCCCACGCCCGACGTCTCCGCCGCACAGCTGATCGCGGGCCACCGCACCCTGATCCGCGAGGCCCACGCGAAGGGGCTCAAGATCATCGGAGCGACCCTCACCCCGATCGAGGGCTCCTCCTACGACACCCCGGCGAACGAGGCCAAGCGGGACGCCGTCAACGACTGGATCCGCACGTCCGGCGCGTACGACGCGGTCGTCGACTTCGACCGCGCGGTCGCGGACCCGACGGACCCGGACCGCATCCTCCCGGCGTACGACTCGGGCGACGGCCTCCACCCGAACGACGCGGGCTACGAGGCGATGGCCCAGGCCGTGGACCTGAACGAGCTGTAGTCCCCGTGGTGCGGCGCCCCGCCCCTACGGCTCGGGGTGCCGCACCAGCCACTCCTGGAACTCCCGGTGCCGGAACTGGTAGGCGACACCGGAGGTGCGCATGAGCCCGGCGGAGACGGACCAGTCGAGGAAGCGGGCGAGCCGGAACGGGAGCCGGGGGCGGTGCGTGACGAGCCCGAAGACGTAGAGGCACCAAGGGCCCGCCAGCGCCAGGAACACCAACCCGAAGGCGCCCAGCGGGAAGAGGATCCCGGGAAGGTCCGGTCGCACCCAGGCCCGGCCCGGCACGAGCAGCACCATCAGCGCCGTGGCAGCCGCCGTGGCAGCGCCCATGCGCGCCCACGCGGACGGGCCGAGCGCCGCCAACTCGATTTTCTCCATGAGGGAGTTGGAGGCCAGCACACCGAGGAATCCCGAGATCGCGATCGCCATGAGCGGCGCCCCCCCACCTCCCCAGCCCGCCGGAGCGCCCATGAAGACCACGAACAGCGCCGAGGCTCCGCCGGGTATCAGGCTCGACGTCCGGCCCGCACGCAAGGACGCCGCCCACCCCACCCTCCACAGCGGGCTGCCGAACGGGGGCACGGCGAACCTGCGGAAGACCAGCAGTCGCGAGGCACCGTCGACGACATGCATGGCGGCGAGGGCAAGGAACGTGCTCGTCGTCACGACGATCACCAAGCCGATTCCGGCCCCTGCCCATGTCAGAGCGATGGCGGTGCCCGCCGCGACCGCGCACACCAGGCAGACCGCCAGGTGGAGCGCCTTGGCCCGGCCGCGGCGCAGCCGGCCGGCCAACTGCTCCAGCACCAGATCCGAGTCCGCGCCGTGGGCCGTCGTCATCACAGCCGCCAGAACCGCCAGTCGGCGATGGGTCCGATCCGGCGGACAGCGACCCGCCCCGATCGGCGCGTGGGACGTCAAGGCCCCGATGAAGCGCGCGAGGAGGCGGTCCGCCACCTCGCGTTCCCGCACCGCCGTGAGCAGCTCCGCGGGGTCGCCCTCCCTGTCGTACGCGACCGCCGCCAGCGTCAGGCGCCACGGTGTGGACAGGGCTCGCGCCAGGACGGCACCCGGGTGCGCCCGCAGTTCCGCGAGGACCGGCGCCCACTCCGCCGGCCGGCGGGCCGCCCCACGCTGCTCCAGGTACCGGACGGCCTGATCGGCGGTCACCGGGTCGATCTCCAGGCGGGCCGCGTCCAGGATGTGGCCGCCCTCGGCCTCCAGGGAGTCGTACTCGCGGGTGCGGCAGGTCAGGACGAGGGGTCCGGGCTCGATGCCGTCCTGGTAGCGGGCGAGGGCCTCCAGAGCGCGGCCCGCACGGGAGTCGAGCCCGACCTCGCCCTCGCCGTCCATCTCGTCGAGGCCGTCCAGGACGGGAAGCACCATCCGCGCGTCCACGAGCCCCCGCGCGGACGCGGCCCGCAGGCCGAAGTCACGCTGGAGATGGCGCGTCAGCCAGTCGACGAAGGACTCGCTGCCGCCCCAGTCGGCGAGGGAGATCAGCACCGGCACCGGCTCGGCCTCGGTACGCACCCGGCTCAGCTCCATCACGAACTTCCGCGCCAGGATCGTCTTCCCCGCCCCCGGCTCCCCCGTGATCACCATGCGCCGCGGCCGCAGAGCCCGGTAGTCGTCGACCACCTTCTCCAGCCGCCCGGCGGGCGAGGCCGGCAACTCGGCCGCACGCCCGGTCCCGTACGGACGGAAGGCGAACGTGACGTCGATGGCCTTGAGGTCACCACCCAGGGAGCTGGTCCACTGGGGCTCGCCGACCGCCCTGACCGCCCGGGCGAGCCGCGCGACCGCCGCCGCCCCGTCCTCCTCCGGCCGCCGCCACAACGTGGCGAGAATCGCGACGCCGCCGAGCACCGCGCAGACCATCGCGATCAGGTCCGTCCGCTCCGACAGCTCCATCGGGCCGGCCGCGTCCTCGCCGTCCAGGGCCCACAGGACACCCGCCGCCACCAGGGCGAGCACCCCCGCGCCCAGCAGCCACCCTCGTACCATCCAGCCCCCTCGCCCCCGGTCCTGCAGAAGGCCATCCTGCCGGACCGGGGACGTCCACGGGCCTACGAGCCGAGGATCGTCGTGAGGAACTCGCCCGTCCACGCCAGCAGTTCGCGCCCCACCACCGGCTTCCCGCCGATCTTGCCCGACGTCGGGCGCGGCACCAGGATCTGGTGGACCGCCGGCTTGATGACCGTGCGCGGGTACAGGCGCTTCAAACGCAGCTCCTGCGACTCCCTCAACTCCACCGGCGCGAAGCGGATGTTCGGGCCCTGGAGGACGATCTCGCCGACGCCGCACGCGCGCGCCAGCATCCGCAGGCCCGCCACCAGGAGCAGGTTCTCCACCGGCTCCGGGAGCTTGCCGTACCGGTCGGTGAGTTCCTCGCGTACGGCCCTGATGTCCTCCTCCGAGTTCGCGGAGGCGATCGAGCGGTACGCCTGGAGGCGCAGCCGCTCCCCCGGCGCGTAGTCGTGCGGCATGTGGGCGTCGACCGGGAGCTCGATCTTGACCTCCAGCGGCGCCTCCTCCTCCACGCCGCCCTCCATCTGCGCCCGGTAGTCCGCGACCGCCTCGCCGACCATGCGGACGTACAGGTCGAAGCCGACGCCCGCGATGTGGCCGGACTGCTCGCCGCCGAGGAGGTTGCCCGCGCCGCGGATCTCCAGGTCCTTCATCGCCACGTACATGCCCGCGCCCATCTCGGTGTGCTGGGCGATCGTCGCGAGCCGCTCGTGCGCGGTCTCCGTCAGCGGCTTCTCCGGCGGGTACAGGAAGTAGGCGTAGCCGCGCTCGCGGCCACGGCCGACGCGCCCGCGCAGCTGGTGGAGCTGCGAGAGGCCGAAGTTGTCGCCGCGCTCCACGATGAGGGTGTTCGCGTTGGAGATGTCGATACCGGACTCGACGATCGTCGTCGAGACGAGCACGTCGAACTTGTTCTCCCAGAAGTCGACGACGACCTGTTCCAGGGCCGATTCCGACATCTGGCCGTGGGCGGTCGCGATCCGCGCCTCCGGCACGATCTCGCGGAGCCGCGCCGCCGCCCGGTCGATCGAGTCGACGCGGTTGTGGATGTAGAAGACCTGCCCCTCGCGCAGGAGTTCACGGCGGATGGCCGCGCCGATCTGCTTCTCCTCGTACGGGCCGACGAAGGTGAGGACCGGGTGCCGCTCCTCCGGCGGGGTGGTGATCGTCGACATCTCGCGGATGCCGGTCACCGCCATCTCCAGGGTGCGCGGGATCGGGGTGGCCGACATGGTCAGCACGTCGACGTTGGCGCGGAGCTTCTTCAGCTGCTCCTTGTGCTCGACGCCGAAGCGCTGTTCCTCGTCGACGATGACCAGGCCCAGGTCCTTGAACTTCGTGTCGGCGGCGAAGAGGCGGTGGGTGCCGATGACGACGTCGACCGAGCCCTCCCGCATCCCCTCCAGGGTCGCCTTCGCCTCGGTGTCGGTCTGGAAGCGGGACAGCGCCCGCACGTTCACCGGGAACTGCGAGTACCGCTCGCTGAACGTGCCGAAGTGCTGCTGCACGAGCAGCGTCGTCGGGACGAGGACGGCGACCTGCTTGCCGTCCTGGACCGCCTTGAAGGCGGCCCGTACCGCGATCTCCGTCTTGCCGTAGCCGACGTCGCCGCAGATCAGCCGGTCCATGGGGACCGTCTTCTCCATGTCCTCCTTGACCTCGGCGATCGTGGAGAGCTGGTCGGGTGTCTCCGCGTACGGGAAGGCGTCCTCCAGCTCGCGCTGCCACGGGGTGTCCGTGCCGAAGGCGTGCCCGGGGGCCGCCATCCGCGCCGAGTACAGCTTGATCAGGTCGGCGGCGATCTCCTTGACGGCCTTCTTCGCGCGCGCCTTCGTCTTCGTCCAGTCCGCGCCGCCGAGCCGGTGCAGCGTCGGCGCCTCGCCGCCGACGTACTTGGTGACCTGCTCCAGCTGGTCGGTCGGGATGTACAGCCGGTCGCCGGGCTGGCCGCGCTTGGCGGGGGCGTACTCGACGAGGAGGTACTCGCGGGTCGCGCCCTGCACGGTCCGCTGGACCATCTCCACGTACCGGCCGACGCCGTGCTGCTCGTGCACGATGTAGTCGCCGACCTCCAGGGTCAGCGGGTCGATCGTCTTGCGGCGCTTGGCCGGCATCCGCTGGCCGTCCTTGCCGGCCGCCTTCTGGCCGGACAGGTCGGTTTCGGTGAGGACGGCGAGCTTGAGCGCCGGGTCGACGAAGCCGTAGTCGATGGAGCCGGTCGACACGTGCACGACGGACGGGGAGATCTCCGCGAGGTCCGCGTCGAGGCGGGCGGCGATGCCCTCGCCGCCGAGGACCTCGACCGTACGGGTCGCGGGGCCGTGGGCCTCCGTCACGTACACCGTCCGCCAGCCGTCGGCCAGCCACCCCTTGGTGTCGGCGAGCGCCCGGGCGGTGTCGCCGCGGTACGACTCCGGGGCGCGCATGCCGAGGACCAGGGTGTCCCCCGAAAGGACCTCGTCCGCCGCGAACGGCGCCACCGACCACCAGGCGATGCCCAGCTCGCGCGCCCGGTCCCGGACGTCCGCGAGCCCCCACAGGGAGGCCGCGCCGACGTCGATCGGGGCCTCGCCGCCGCCGGCGGTCGCCGCCCACGACGCCTGGAGGAACTCCTGCGACGTCGCCACCAGGTCCGAGGCCCGGGTCCTGACCCGCTCCGGGTCGCAGACCACGGCCATGGCGCCCTTCGGCAGCACGTCGAGCAGCAGCTCCATGTCGTCGACGAGGACGGGGGCGAGGGACTCCATGCCCTCGACGGCGATGCCCTCCGCGATCTTGTTGAGGAGCTCGCCCAGCTCGGGGTGGGCCTCGGCGAGCGCCCTGGCCCGTTCCCGTACGGAGTCGGTGAGGAGCAGCTCGCGGCAGGGCGGCGCCCACAGACCGTGCTCGGCGACTTCGAGGGAGCGCTGGTCCGCCACCTTGAAGTAGCGGATCTCCTCGACGTCGTCGCCCCAGAACTCGATGCGGAGCGGGTGCTCCTCGGTGGGCGGGAAGACGTCCAGGATGCCGCCGCGCACGGCGAACTCGCCGCGCTTCTCGACGAGCTCGACCCGGGAGTACGCGGCGGCGGCCAGGCCCTCGACGATCTCGTTCAGGTCCGCGCTCTGGCCGCTGCGCAGTGCCACCGGCTCCAGGTCGCCGAGGCCCTTGACCTGCGGCTGGAGCACGGAGCGGATCGGCGCGACGACGACGCTGACGGGGCCGGCTGCCGGGTCGTCGTCGCGCGGGTGCGCGAGGCGGCGCAGCACGGCGAGGCGGCGGCCGACGGTGTCGGAGCGGGGCGAGAGCCGCTCGTGCGGCAGGGTCTCCCAGGAGGGGTACTCGGCGACCGTGTCCGGGTCGAGGAGCGAGCGGAGCGCGGCGGCCAGGTCCTCGGCCTCCCGCCCGGTCGCCGTGACGGCCAGGACCGGGCGCCCCGAGTCGCGGGCGAGCGCGGCGACGGCGAACGGCCGCGCGGCGGCGGGCCCGACCAGGTCGACGTGCGGGCGGTTCCCGTCGGCGGCGGCCTTCACCGCCTCGGCGAGGGCCGCGTCCTTGACGACTACATCAAGCAGGCCGTGCAGGCTCATGGAGCTTTCCATCCCGGGTTCGGAGTACGGGGCGCGGTGGCGCGGGGGCGGACAACGCGAACAGCCCGACACGTCGAACGGGCCGGGGTGTCCAGCGTACGACGGGGTGACGACAGTCGCTTCCGAAACACCGGGCGGCAACGCGGGGCGGCCCCGGCGGACACCCCTTTCGGGGGTCCGCCGGGGCCGCTCAGGTGCACGTACCGCTACTCGCTCGCGATCGCGTTCAGGACGTTCATCCGGCCGGCCCGGAAGGCCGGGACGAGGGCCGCGAAGAGGCCCACGAAGGCCGAGCCGACGAACACCGTGAGGATGGTCGGCCAGGGGATCTCCAGGACGCCGAGACCCTCCAGGGCGAGCAGCTTCTGGGCGGCCGTGCCCCAGCCCATGCCCAGGCCGAGGCCCAGGAGGGCGCCGAAGAGGGCGATGACCACGGACTCCAGGCGGATCATGCGGCGCAGCTGGCGGCGGGAGAGGCCGATGGCCCGCATGAGGCCGATCTCGCGGGTCCGCTCGACGACCGAGAGGGCCAGGGTGTTCACGACACCGAGGATCGCCACGATGATCGCGAGGGCGAGGAGCCCGTACACGATGTTGAGGAGCTGGCCGACCTGGCTCTTGAGGTCCTCCTTGTAGTCGGCCTGGTTGCTGGCCTTGTACTGCGGGTAGGGCGCGAGGGCCTCCTTGACCGCCTCGTACGCCTGGGTCTCCTGGCCGTCCTTCGCGCTGGCGAGGAGGAGCAGGCTGTGCGGCGTCCTGTCGGCCGGGAGGTAGCGGGCGGCGGTGGTGACGTTGGTGTACATCGCGCCGTTGTCGACGGTTCCGGTGTCCACGGTGATCGCCGCGACCTTGAGCTTCGCCGTCTCGCCGCCCTTGAAGGCGACGGTCAGGACGTCGCCGACCTTCACACCGTGCTCGGTGGCGTAGTCGCTGCCGACGGACATCGCGTCCGTGCCGTAGGCGTCGGCGAGCGTGCCGGAGCTGATCTCCCGGCGGAGGTCCTGCACGTACGTCGGGTCGGTGGCGGCCAGGCCGGCCGTCTCCGTCCGGCCGCGCGGGTCGGTGACCTTGGCGTCGACCCACTTGTACTCGGTGACGTGGTCGAGGCCCGGGACCTTCTCCAGGGCGGCCTGCGCCTGCGGCACGATCGGCTGGCCGGTGCCGGACTGGACGATGAAGTCGGCGCCGACGGAACGGTCCAGCTCGTCGGTGGCCGAGGCGACCATCGAGGAGCCGACCACCGAGAGGCAGGCGACGAGCGCGAGGCCGATCATCAGGGCGGCGCCGGTGGCGCCGGTGCGGCGCGGGTTCCGCAGGGCGTTGCGCTCGGCCATGCGGCCGACCGGGCCGAAGACCCGCAGGACGACGACGCCGAGGGCGCGGACCACCCCGCCCGCGAGGAGCGGGCCGATGACGATGAAGCCGAGGAGGGAGAGGACGACGCCGAGGCCGAGCCAGAGGGAGCCGGGACCGGCTTCGTCGGCGCGGGTCGCGGCCCACAGGGCGGCGGCACCGGCGGCGGTCAGGGCGAGGCCGAGGGCGCCCCGGACCCGTCCGGCCCTGCCGTCGGCCGGGGTGCCGGCGTCGCGGAGGGCGGCCATCGGGGAGACCTTGCCCGCCCGGCGGGCCGGGACGTAGGCGGCGAGGACGGTGACGACGATGCCGAGGGCGAGGCCGACGGCGGGCGTCGTCCACGCCACGGTGAGGTCGCGGGTGGAGAGCTCCATGCCCATGGAGGACATGAGCTCCATGAGGCCGACGGCGAGCCCGACGCCCGCCGCGACGCCGGCGACCGAGCCGACGATGCCGAGGAGCAGCGCCTCGACGAGGACGGAGCGGTTGACCTGCTTGCGGCTCGATCCGATGGCCCGCATGAGGCCGATCTCGCGGGTGCGCTGGGCGACCAGCATGGAGAAGGTGTTGACGATGAGGAAGATGCCGACGAGGAAGGCGATCCCGGCGAAGCCGAGCATCGCGTACTTCATGACGTCGAGGAATCCGGCGACGTCCTCGCGGCCCGCGTCGGCGGCCTCGGCGGCCGTCTGGAGCTTGTAGTCGTCGCCGATCGACGCGGCGATGTTCCTCTTCAGCGCGTCGTCGCCGACACCGGGCTTCGCGTCGGCCAGGATCTGGGTGAACAGGCCTTCCTTGCCGAGGAGTTCGCGCTGCGAGGTGGCGGTGTCGAAGTAGACGACGGTGGCGCCGGGATTGGTGACCTTGAAGTCGACGATGCCGGAGATCTTCGCGGTGAAGTCGCCGGTGACGGCGATCGTCCGCAGCTCGTCGCCGAGCTTCAGGCCGTGCTTCTCGGCGGTGGCGCCGTCGACGACGACGTCGGTGGGGCCGCGCGGCTCGTGGCCGGAGACGAGCTCCACCGAACGGAGCTCACTGGGACTCCAGTTGGTGGCGATGGTCGGGGCGCCACTGGTGGGCCCGACGTTCTTGTCCTGCGCGTCGACGACGGTGACGCTCATGGAGATGACGTCGCCCTCGACGGCCTGGACGCCCTCCACCTTCCTGACCTGCTCGACGAGCGAGGCGGGGAAGGACTCGGGCCGGCCGGACTGCGGGATCTCGTCGTTCGCCGCCGCGCCCTTCGGGCTGACGGTGACGTCGGAGGCGGTCGACGAGAAGAGCTTGTCGAACGTCGTGTTCATGGTGTCGGTGAACACGAGGGTGCCCGAGACGAAGGCGACGGAGAGGAGCACGGCGACGGCGGAGAGCGCCATCCGCCCCTTGTGCGCGAGGAAGTTGCGCAGGGAGGTCTTCAGGACGGTCATGACGTCCGCCCGCGCGCGTCGAAGTCCTTCATCCGGTCGAGGACGGCGTCGGCGGTGGGCCGCTCCATCTCGTCCACGATCCGCCCGTCGGCGAGGTAGAGGACCCGGTCGGCGTAGGAGGCGGCGACCGGGTCGTGGGTGACCATGACGATCGTCTGCCCCAGCTCGTCGACGGACTGCCGCAGGAAGCCGAGGACTTCGGCGCCCGCCCGGGAGTCCAGGTTTCCGGTCGGCTCGTCGCCGAAGATGATCTCGGGCCGGGCGGCGAGCGCGCGGGCCACGGCGACGCGCTGCTGCTGGCCGCCGGAGAGCTGGTTCGGCCGGTGCTTGAGGCGGTCGGAGAGCCCGACGGTGTCGATGACCCGGCGCAGCCACTCGGCGTCCGGCTTGCGCCCGGCGATGTCCATCGGGAGCGTGATGTTCTCGATGGCGCTCAGGGTCGGCAGCAGGTTGAACGCCTGGAAGATGAAGCCGATCCGGTCCCGGCGCAGCTGCGTGAGCTTCTTGTCCTTGAGCCCGGTGATCTCGGTCTCGTCGAGGAAGATCTCGCCGCTGGTGACGGTGTCGAGCCCGGCGAGGCAGTGCATCAGGGTCGACTTGCCGGAGCCGGAGGGCCCCATGATCGCGGTGAAGGCACCGCGGGCGATGTCCACGTCGACGGAGTCCAGCGCGACGACCCGGGTCTCCCCCGTGCCGTACGCCTTGACGACCTGACGCGCCCGCGCGGCGACGGCCGTAGTACGCCCTCCAGTACCCCCGTGCCTGGGGATGGTCACAGCCGAAGTCACGGTCTTCTCCTAGGAGCAGTGGGTGGGTTTGTAAGTTCAAGTTAAGAACCGAAAACCGCCTTTCTCCTCCTCCGCCGGAACGAACGACCCCTGGCCCGTATGGGGGAGAGCCCCCTAGGGGTTCCTCCACCCGTGGTCCTGGTGAGACCCTGACGGCGAACATTTAGGTGTACGAAGAAAGGAATCTCGCGGTGACCGAGCCGTCCACGACACCGGCGGGAGCGGGCGGCCCCGGGACACCGCCCGCCACCGCGTCCCCCGCCCCCCGCACGGCCGCACGCCGAGGCCCCGTCGTGGCCGCGCTCATGCTCGGCATGGGGCTCGCCGCCATCGACGGCACCATCGTCTCCACCGCCGTCCCCCAGATCGTCGGCGACCTCGGCGGACTCGCCGTCTTCTCCTGGCTGTTCTCCGGCTACCTGCTCGCCGTGACCGTGACCCTGCCGGTGTACGGGAAGCTCAGCGACACCTTCGGCCGCAAGCCCGTCCTCATCGCCGGGATCGTCCTCTTCCTCATCGGCTCCCTGCTCTGCGCCGCCGCCTGGAGCATGGCCTCGCTCATCGCCTTCCGCGTCGTCCAGGGACTCGGCGGCGGCGCACTCCAGGGCACGGTCCAGACGATCGCCGCCGACCTGTACCCGCTCAAGGAACGCCCCAAGATCCAGGCGCGGCTCTCCTCCGTCTGGGCCGCGTCCTCGGTCGCCGGTCCGGCGGTGGGCGGACTGCTCGCGGGATACGCCGACTGGCGCTGGATCTTCCTGATCAACCTGCCGGTAGGCCTGGTCGCGCTCTGGCTGGTCACCCGCCACCTGATCGAACCGCAACGCACGACACCCCGCGAACGCCCCCGGATCGACTGGGCCGGCGCACTCGCCGTCTTCGCCACCGGCGCCCTGCTCATCACCGCGCTCGTCCAGGGCGGCGTCGCCTGGCCCTGGCTCTCCGCCCCGTCCCTCGGCCTGCTCGGCGGGGCCGCCGCCCTCGGCGCCCTCACCGTCGTCATCGAACGGCGCGCGGCCGAACCGATCATCCCCGGCTGGGTCTGGCGCCGCCGCACGATAGCCGCCGTGAACCTGTCGCTGGGCGCCCTGGGCCTCCTGATGGTCGCCCCGACGGTCTTCCTCCCGACGTACGCGCAGTCCGTCCTCGGACTCGGCCCGATAGCCGCCGGCTTCGTCCTGTCCTCCTGGACGTTGAGCTGGCCCGTCACGGCCGCGCTCTCCAACCGCGTCTACAACCGCATCGGCTTCCGCGCCACGGCCGTCCTCGGCATCTCCGGCGCGCTGCTCCTGCTGCTGGCCTTCCCGTTCCTGCCGTTCCCGGGCGAACCGTGGCAGCCCGCGCTCCTCATGTTTCTCCTGGGAGGGACGCTGGGCCTCTTCCAACTCCCCCTGATCGTCGGCGTCCAGTCGACGGTCCCGTACGAGGAAAGAGGCACGACGACGGCCTCGGTCCTCTTCTGCCGCCAGATCGGCCAGACCGTCGGCGCGGCCCTCTTCGGCGCGGTCGCGAACGGCGTCCTGGCGGCCCGCCTGGGCGGCGGCACCGACCTGGACACCCTGGCCCGCGCGCTGGACGAGCCCGCGTCCCTCACCGCCGAGACCATGGACCACCTACGCCGAGCGGTCGACGCGGCGGTCGACTACGTCTACCTGGGCGCGGCGGGCGCGGCGGCCCTGGCCCTCCTGGCCCTGCTCACGCTGGCGCCCCGCCGCTTCCCGGTCCTGAAGGAGGCGGCGGGGGACGACGACTGACCGCTGACCG
The DNA here is from genome assembly GCF_042717315.1 of Streptomyces sp. NPDC058650. Classification (NCBI taxonomy): domain Bacteria; kingdom Bacillati; phylum Actinomycetota; class Actinomycetes; order Kitasatosporales; family Streptomycetaceae; genus Streptomyces; species Streptomyces sp. NPDC058650. Next base: position 79,779 of record NZ_JBHXRL010000018.1, on the reverse strand, counting down.
CGTACAACCAGCGGCTGTACTACTCCGCCGAGGCGAGCCCGACGAACCCGGCCCACGCGTCGCGCGAGACCCGGAGGGCCGGCCGGGACACGTCCTTGGAGTCACGGACGTGCACGGCTCCCGCGCCGGACGCGACCTCGACGCACTGGCCGCCCTCGGTGTCGCTATAGCTGCTCTTGAACCAGTCGAGGGACTCGGTGCTGTTCATAGCTCTCCTAGCAACTTCTCGATGAACCCAAGCGACTCTCGCGGGGTGAGAGCCTGTGACCGGATGATCCCATAGCGCGCGGCGGCGAGAACCGTCCGCTCCGGGTCGGTTGCCAACGAGCTGGTGCCTTGCGCCTCGACGTAAAGGAACTGCTTGCCGTCCTTGCGCGTGACGACCGTGAACGGGCCGTTCACGCCCGCGTTGTCGTCGCAGTCGGTCGGCATGACCTGAAGCTCGACGTTCCGCCGCTGGCCGATCAGGAGCAGGTGCTCCAACTGCCCGCGGAGAACGCCCTTCCCGCCGTACCGGTGCCGTAGCACCGACTCGTCCGTGACGAAGCTCAGCAGAGGAGCGGGGCGGCGGTCGAAGATGTCCTGTCGCGCCAATCGGGCCGCCACTCGCTGCTCGATCGTCTCCTGGTCCAACGGCGGGCGCCGCATGGCCAGGAGAGCCCTCATGTACTCCTCGGTCTGGAGCAGGCCGTTGACCATCATCGTGTCGTACACCAGCAGCTCTATGGCCTGCTTCTCCAGCTGCGCCATGCCCTGGAAGTACGCCGGGTACTGCGCCTTCTCCAGCTGGTCCTTCCACACCGTCAGGAGCCCGCTCGCGTCGAGCACCTCGTCCGACCGGTCGATCGCTCGCGGCGGCGGGATCCTCCGGCCCTGCTCGAACGAGGCGACGGTGGAGGCCGAGTAGCCCAGTCGCTTGCCGAACTCCTCCCGCTCCATCCCCGCCCGCACCCGCAGCGTCTTCAGGCTCTGCCCGAACGCCGCCACCACACCCTGCCCGGACTTGTCCGCCGTCTGGCCGGCGTCCGCCTCAGGTCCTGACTCCGGCGCCGCGCCCGCCTGCTCTTCTTCCGCCATCGCACCCCAGCTCTCGTACGTGCACCGACACTCCACGTACAAGGCCATCGCGTCGGTGCGTCACCACTGGTCACGCTACGCCACCAAGAGGAGCGTGGGAGGCATGACGAGCAACAACCTCAGCCCCACCAACACCACCCAACTCTCGGGATGCTCCCCTTACTTGGGCAACCAAACCTTCGCCCTACGCTTCACGTCCACCGCCCGGGGCGCCCGCCTCGCCCGGCGCCTCGTCGCCGTCCGCCTGGACGAGTGGGGCGTCCCGTACGGGACCGGGGTGCACGAGACCGTCGTGCTGGTCGCCGCCGAGCTGGCGGCGAACGCGGTGCGGCACGGGCATGTGCCGGGACGGGACTTCCACCTGCTCCTGCGGGTCACGGACGGGCCCCCGACCGTCGCGCGGATCGAGGTGACCGACACCCGCGCCGAGCGCGTACCGCCCCGGCCCGGAAGGCTCCCCGACCCCGGTCCGGAACTGGCTGACGGAGGCCGGGGGTTGCTGCTCGTCGACGCGCTCGCCGACCGCTGGGGCTGGTGCCCGAGGCTCCGGGCGCCGGGGAAGACGGTCTGGGCTGAGTGCGCCCTCACCTGAAGGACCGGATGGACGGCACTTCGCCGGAACAGCCGTGCGTCATGCGCAGAATGGGGGGCGTCCGCCGCCCCATGCCGAACCGAGAGCGACTGCCATGAATCACCTTCCCGCGGACCCGACGGTCCTTCACCCGTTTCCCGACCAGCCGCGCGTGGTCCTGCTGAAGCCGCTGGTGACCTCGCCGCTGATCGAGGTCGGGGAGTACTCCTACTACGACGACCCGGACGATCCGACCGCGTTCGAGACCCGCAACGTGCTCTACCACTACGGGCCGGAGATACTCGTCATCGGGAAGTTCTGCGCACTGGGCACCGGGGTGCGGTTCATCATGAACGGCGCCAACCACCGCATGGACGGCCCCTCCACCTTCCCCTTCCCCATCATGGGCGGATCCTGGGCCGAGCACTTCGACCTGCTCGCCGGCCTGCCGGGCAGGGGCGACACCGTCGTCGGCAGCGACGTCTGGTTCGGCTACAACACCATGGTCATGCCCGGAGTACGCATCGGGCACGGCGCGGTCATCGCTTCCGGCGCCGTAGTCGTGGACGACGTCCCCGACTACGGCATCGTCGGCGGCAACCCGGCCAAACTCATCCGCACCCGCTACAACGACGACGAGATCGCCCGCCTGCTCGCCCTCGCCTGGTGGGACTGGCCCGCGGAACACCTCACCGAACACATCCGGGCCATCATGTCCGGCACCATCGACGACCTCGAAGAGATCGCACCACGGGACTGATCCCGCCTCCACGCACCACCCGTCACACCGGGACCAAGCCAACGTCGCTCGATACGGCGCTAGAAGACGATGTCGCCCGCCACCCCGCTCGCGACATCGGTCCTCACGCCGGGCTTGAGGGGCGCCTTCCAGTTCCCCGTACCGGCGTAGAAGGTGGCTCCGCCGACCGAGCCCAGGAGGTCGGCGTGCCCGTCGCCGTCGGCGTCCCCGACGCCGACGAGGTCGGTGAAGCCGCCCCAGCCGCCGCCGATCCGGGTGCGGGCGGCGAAGGTGCCGTCGCCCTTGCCGAGGTACAGCCAGAGGACGCCGGAGCGGTCGCGGGCGAGGAGGTCACCGGCGGGGCCTCCGGCGAGGTTCCCGACGGCGGCGACCTCGTTGTAGACGCCCCAGCCGCCGCCGATCCGCTTGCGGGCGGAGAAGGGGGTGGTGGTGTTCCCGGTACCGGGGTGGAGCCACAGCACACCGGCCTTGTCGGTGGCGAGGAGGTCGGGCCTGCCGTCGCCGGTGACGTCGCTGCCGGCCGCGATCCGGTCGTACGTCTGCCAGCCGCCGCCGACCCGCGTCCGGCCGGAGAGGGGCGCGTACCGGTCCCCCGTGCCCCGGTAGAGCCAGAGGACACCGGCGCGGTCCCGGGCGACGACGTCGGGCGCGGTCGTGCCCGCGATGTTCCCGGCGGTTTCGATCCGGTCGTAGGCCTGCCAGCCGCCGCCGACCCGCGAACCGCCGGTGTCCGTCAGGGAACCACCCGGGGCGGTGGGCCGCGTGCCGAAGCGCCACAGCGCACCGTCGGTGTCCCGGGCGAGGACGTCGGCCGTGCCGTCGTCGTCGTAGTCGTGCGGGGCCGCGGGCCGGGTCACGGTGAACCGGCCGGTGGTGACCAGCTCGGGGCCGATGCCCTCGTCCGGGCGGGCGGTGAGTTCCCACGCGTACTCGCCGTTGCGGGCGGGACGCCCCCCGTTCGGGCTCTCCAGGTCCTTGCCGTCCCAGCGCCAGGTGAACCGGCGCGGCGTCCCGGCGGTGACGCCGTACGGGACGCTCCACCCGTAGTACAGCGTCTCCCGGGTGCGCACGTGGGTCAGGGTCAGCCCCACCCGGCTGTCCGACCGGGACAGGTCCCAGCTGAAGTCGACCCCTCGCGCGACCTGGTCGCCGGTGAGCGTCTTCGGGGTGACGGAACCGGCGAGGGCGACGACGGTGGCCTGACCGGTCGAGGCGACCAGCTCGACGACCGGCTTGCCGCCGTCGGCGCGCGGCGAGATCCGGTAGAGGCCCTCCCCGTGCTCGGGGGTGCCGCCGCGCACCAGGAGGGTGCCGCCGGGGCCGGGGACGGCGGACGAGTGGGCGGTGAGGAGCCGGACCTTCTCACCCGTCTCGACGGACACGGCGTCAAAAGGTCGCGCCTGGCGCTCGGACGCGCCGTTGGGGTTGGAGGTGCCGTCGATGTGGACCCGCTGGCCTTGGACCGTCCAGCTGCCGACGAGGTGGAGCGCGTCGTACGAGTCACCGCTCGCCGCGATCAGGTGCCGCTCGGACGTGCCGCGCAGGTGCACACCGAACCACTCGTCGGTCCCGTCGTACTCCCGCCACACCGCGTACGTGTCGGAGATCGCGTTCTGCCATGGGGACGCGATCCCGGCGTACTGGGCCTCCGAGAACCCCGCGGTCGCCGTGGTCAGGTCGACGACCACCTTGGTCTCCGCCCTGTCGGCACGCTCCCGGCAGTCGAAGACCGCGGCGCCGGCGGTGTAGCCGCCTTCCATGCTGGGGACGCAGTCCTCGGGCAGCCCGGCGATCGGCCGGTCGGTCAGCTTGCCGGCCTCGAAGGCGAAGAGGCGCGTCTGGACGCTGCCCTCCCCGGTCGGCACCAGGACGGCGAGGGTGGAACCGAAGACCCCGGCGAGGCTGTATCCGGTGCCGAGCTTGTCGAGGTCCACCACGACCGGGTCGCCCGCCGCCGACGCGGGCGTCGACATGTCGTGGAGCTTGAGGACGCGACTCCCCGTCAGGTAGGTCCGGTCGCCGGTGACGACGAGGTCCGAGCCGCCGCCGACGGCGGCGGCGCCGGGCATGACGACCGACGACCCATCCGCGTACCAGGTCCAGCGGTACTCGGGCGTGGTCCCCCGCGTCTTCGACAGGAAGCCGCTCGGTCCCGCGCCGACGACGTCCGCGTTACGCGGGAACCGCACGGTCGTCTGCTGGTCCTCCTGCGTGGCGACGGGCGCCGCGACCGCCGTCGGGAGCGTGGTGAGCGTGCCGCCCGTGGCGGCGAGGACGACGGTAATGGCGGCGGCGGTGAGTCTGTGGCCTCGGCGACGACGGCCGGGCACACGTGAGTAGTTCAAGATTCTCCCTCCCCTGGGTGGAGGGAGGTTATCGGATGCTCGGACTCCGCTCGTGTTCGCGTGCGACTACGAGTCCCCTGCCCGCCGTGCCTTCGGAACCGAGACGCAGAGGTGGCTCTGCTGGGGAACGATCCCGTCGGGCCAGGTGGGAGCCCGGTACGTGTCGATCCGCTGGAAACCGACGTACAGACCGCCCTCGCCCTCGCCCTCGCCGAGGAGACCCGCGAAGTCGCCGTCCGAACCCTCGTGGAGCGGGAGCCCCGTGGCTCGGCTGTAGAACTCGGCGAGGGCCAGGGGGTCGGCGCAGTCGAGCGTGACCGCCTTCAGCTTCATCTGCATGGCGAAGAGGCTGGTCCGTCAACTGACGCCCCTGCCAGCCGAAATAGACGAGCGGCCCGCCCGGGGGCGGTGCGAGGATGGCGGCGCGTTCCGGGAGGTGACCGGGGCGGGGACGTGAGCGGATTCGAGCAGTCGGAGGCAGCATGGCCAAGGAATTCCAGGTGACGTACGACTGTGCCGATCCGGGCGCACAGGCGACGTTCTGGGCTCAGGCGCTGGGCTACCGACTCCCGCCGCCGCCCGAGGAGCCGAACCTCCGGGCCGCCATCACGGATCCGGACGGCAAGGGACCGCGGATCTACTTCCAGAAGGTCCCGGAGGGCAAGACGGTGAAGAACCGTCTGCACCTGGACGTGCGCGCGGCACCCGGCCTGACCGGGGACGCGCGGATGGCCGTGCTGGAGGAGGAGTGCACCAGGCTGGAGAAACTGGGCGCGAAGCGGCTGTACCGGCTCGACGCCGATGGCGTGGACGAGGGAATGATCGCGATGGCCGACCCGGAGGGCAACGAGTTCTGCCTGGACTGAGGGTCGGGTGCCGGAGGCTTCCGCGCGGCCTAAGCCTCCGGGCCCACGACCCTTAGGGGGCGCCCTGCTCGCCCTGCTCGCTCTCAGGGGACTTCGGGGACTCCGGGGTCTCCGCCGCCGGCGATGCCACCCGCCCCGTTAGCGCCGCCAGCGAGTTGCGGATGTGCTCCATGTGCCCGTGGATCTCGTCCCGCGCCTCGTCGTGCTCCCGCAGCACCCGCTCGGTCTCGCGCTCGGCCCGCTCCCCCTTCATCCGGGCCTCCGCGAGGATCTCCTCCGCCCGCGCCTCCGCGTCCTCCTGGCCGTGCCGGGCCTGCTCCTCGGTCTCCGCCAGGGCGCGCTGCGCCTCCGCGAGCCGCTCCTCCGCGCGGGCCACCAGCTCCTCGTGGCGCGCGTGCAGGTCGGCCGCCTTGCCCTCCGCCGTACGCTCGGCCTCGTCCCGTAGCGCCGTCTGCTCGGCCCGCTGCTCCGCGAGGAGCTCCGCCGCCCGGTGCTCGGTCTCCTCGAAGACCTCCCGCGCCGCGGACCGCTTCTCCTCCGCCTCGCGGCCGGCGTCCGTCGCCAGCTCCTCGGCCCGCTCGCGCGCGGCCGTCAGGGTCGCGCGGGCCGCCGACTCGGCCGCCGTCCGGACGCCCTCCGCGTACGCCCGGGCCGACTCCTCCGCCTCCCGGCCCGCCGCCTCGGCCGCCTCCGCGAGCGACTGCGCCTCGGCCTCCGCGGCACGGACGAGCGTCTCGTCCTCCTGCTCGGCCATCTCCAGGATCTTCCGGGCCCGGTCGCTCAGCGCCTCGTACCGCTGCGGCGCGAGCGCCTCGACGGCCTCGCGCAGCCGTACCGCCTCCGCCTCCATGTCTTTCGCGAGGACGGTGAGCCGCGCCGCCCGCTCCCACGCCCCGTCGCGCTCCTCGGAGAGCGCCGCGAGGTGGCGGTCGACCTGCTCGGGGCGGTATCCGCGCCCCCGTCCGACAGCGAAATTCATCCCTGACGCCCCTTCCCTGTGACCCCAACGGCCCGAACGTCCAGGATGCGCCATCAGAACGGACAAAAGACGCCCAACGTGGATACACGTCGAGCGCCTTTCGTCACATTCTGTCCAACTGTGCCTACAGAAGAGCCTGCAGAAGGGCCTAAAGGAGGCCGTCCCACATCTGCTCAAGCAGCACGGACCACCAGTTCTCCGGCGACGACAGCGCCGCCGGATCCAGCATCGCCAACTGCGCCTGGAAGTCGAGCGTCCAGCGGCCCGCCTGCTCCGGGTTGAGCCCGAAACGCAGCCGCCACATGCGGCCGAGCAGCGCCATCGAGCGCGTGAACTCCGGCAGCCCGGTGTTCACGAACTGCGGCGGCACCGACTGCCCGCCCGGACCGGCCTCCACCGGGACCGCCACGATGTGCGCGGTCCCGTACTGGACGCAGATCGCCCGCCCGAAGTCCGAACCCAGCACCAGGTACGAGCTCGCGTCCGGCGCCGGCTGCACCTGCCGCTGCGCCGCCAGCTCCGCGAGCGTCGGCACCACCGGCACGGCGGGCTGCGCCCAGAAGAACGGACCGAAGTCCGCCGGCAGCCCCGCCCACATCAGCGTCCGCGCCACGATCTCCGGCACACCCTGACGCGACACCGCGTGCTGGTCGAAGCGGAGGATGCCCGGACCGAACGCCCCGGCCAGCTCCTGCGCGATCGCCTCCGGCGGGACCGGCGGCGCCGGCTGCACCTGCGGCAGCGGCGCCCGCACCGGCGCCGGACGCGCCGGACCGTCCGCGACCTGATGCAACTCGCCCTGATGGGTGAGGAGTTGCCGCATGCCCTGCTGACGGCCCGCGTGGTCGCGACCGTACGGGGCGATGCTCGTGATCCGCGCCTGCGGCCACGTCTCCCGGATCATCCGCGCGCAGTAACCACCCGGCAGCTCACAGGACTCCAGCTCCGTGTGCAGTTCGAGCACCTGCTGCGGCGGCACGTTCATCGCCCGCAGCTCGTGCAGGATCTGCCACTCCGGGTGCGGGGTGCCCGGCGCCGAACGCCGGATGATCTGCGCCTCGGAACCGTCGGGCGCCCGGTAGCGCAGCACCGCCTGGTAGCCGGGGCCGACCGTCGGCTGACCCGCGGCCTGCGGATAGCCGTACGCGGGCGGTACGGGCCCGGGGCCGGGCGGCGGCGCGTGCCCGCCGTGCACCGGCGGCGGCGGAGCCGGCGGCCCCGGAGGCGGCGGCACCGATGGGCCGCCAGGACCGGGGTGCGCCAGCATCGTCGCGGCGTGCGCCACGCCACCCGCGGGCGTACCACCGGGCACACCCGGCGGCGGCGGGGGCGGCGGAGGCGCGCCCGGACCACTCTGACCCGGGTGCGCCAGCATCGTCGCCGCCTGGTGCACGGGCTGCGGCGGGGTCGGCGGACCGGGAGGACCGGGAGGGGCCGGCGCACCGGGCGGACCCGGCGGGGCGGGCTGCGGCGGCTGGAGCCCCTCGGGCCCGAGCTGCGACACCAGCTGCGTCGGTACGTACGCGGGGGCGCCCCCGCTCGACCCGCCGGGCACACCCGGCGCACCCGGCGGCGGAGGCGGCGCCGCCGGACCGCGCCCGCTCTTCGGCGGCAGCGCGGCCTTGCTCGTCGCGGCGTCCGCGATGTCCCCGGCACCCGGCGCCCGGGGCGCGGGCGGCGGCGGAGGCGGCGTCATACCGGGCCCGGCGGCCTGTACCGGAGGACCGGGAGGCGCGGGCTGGACAGGAGGCACCAACGGAGCCGACGGCGGCGGCGCCGACGGGTCGAGGCGCGGGGCCACCGCGGTCGGGGGCAGCGCGCTGCCCCCCTTCATCAGGGCGGTCGGCGCGTCGGCACCCACCAACGGGGGCGGCGTGTCCTCGTCGTCCGTCCCCGACAGCGGCGGCGCGAACACGGTCGCGGGCAACGGCACCGCCCCGTCCGCACCACCGGAACTCGCGTTCGCGTCCGCCCAGGGACTCGCCGCGGGAGCGGGAGTCGGGGCGGGGGTGGGGGTGGGTGTTGGCGTGGATACGGGCGCGGGTGCAGGTGCGGGACTGGGTACGGGAGCAGGCGCGGGAGGAGCAGCCGGAGCCACCGGAGCAGCCGCGGCCGGAGCCACCGGCTCATCCGCCCCCACACCAGCCGACGACGCCACCGACACCGAAACGTCCGACCTCGCGTCCGACGCGTCGTCCACCGGCGTGGACGAGCTCCCGCCCTCCTGCGACGCGTTCGGCCTCTGCGGCAGCCCGATCCGGTCCGCCGCGTCCTGGAGCCACTCCGGCGGGCTCAACAGGAACGACGTCTGGTTCAGATCGATCCGGGCCGCCTGCGGCGCCGCCGGAGCGGCCGCCTCCTCCTGCGACCCGTACTCCTCCTCGTACCGCCGGATCACCTCGCCCACCGGCAGCCCCGGCCACAGCGTGGCCTCGCCGCTGTCCCGGGCGATCACCAGCCGCTGCCGGCCGCCGTCCGAGACCGGGCCGCCCTGACGGTCCTCCGACCACACCACGAAGCCCAGTTCGAACTCCCGCACCCGCACCTCACGGTGCTGGTACGCCGGCAGGTCGCCGTTGATCCATTCCTCGGCGCGCTCCTGCGCCTGCGCGAACGTCACCACAGCCAGCTCACTCCCCTACCGGGACCACGGGCACGGCGCGCGCGAAGCCACCGTCCACCATCAGGTTCGCCACCGTCTCCAGCTCCGGCGGATTGCCGGCGAGACGCTGGAGGAACACGTCGAAGTCCTCGCCGCAGGGCAGCAGCAGCCGCTCCACCCGCTCGGCCACCGACCAGCCGCCCGCCTCCGGCCCGGAGTCCCGTGCGTCGTCGTACGCGCAGAACCACACCGAGCCGATCGCCTCGCCCCGCACCTTCACCGCGACCAGACCGCCCTGGACGAAGGCGACGCCCAGATAGTCCTTGGTCAGATGGTCACGCAGACACTTGTTGACGTAGACGAGGTCGTTGACCCCCGCCTGCTCCCGCACCGTGAAGAACGGCTGGTCGACCAGGACCCCCAGCTCCGCGTCGAGCGCCGCGCCCACCGGCGCGCACCCGCCCGCCGCCTTCAGGAACGAGCGGTACGCGCCGGGCAGCCGGTAACCGAGGTCCTCCTCGACGCCCTGGAGCTGCGACTCCGACACCGACACGAGCGCCTTCGGCAGGCCGAAGTGCGCGGGCCGGGTCTCCTGGAGCGGCCGCGTGCCGCGCTTCGCGTGATCGACGGCGGCCGTCGCCACCCCACCGTGGTGCCGCAGCAGCGCCTTCACCTCGACCGGCACCAGTTCCATCCGGCGACTGCGCGCCACGTGGTGCCAGGTCCAGCCGTGCGGGGTCGCCACCGACGGGATCGTGTCCCACAGCTCATGACCGGTCGCCGCCATCGCCGCGTTCGCCGACACGTAGTCCGTGAGACGCAGCTCGTCGACGCCGAAGCCCTCCGGAGGATCGGCGATCTCCGCCGCCGCACGCGCGTACGGCGAGAAGTCCGGGTGGCCGTGCTCGTCGATCCGTACCCCTCTGGGGTGACGGGCGGCGCGGACCGGGTCCGGAAAATGCACGACCTGCCCGGCATAGGCCGCGTTCGGTGGCGCGGTGTCCTGCCCGAGCCGACCTGTCGTCATGGCGGTTGCCCCCTGCACTGGCGTCGCTGACTGCTGCTAGCTGCTACTGCTGCTACCGACTGATCTGGCACAGCCTATGCGCTGCCACAAGAGCCCGAACGGCCCCCGCCCGGCGGTGACCAAGTGTCACGACGTCATGACAGTTGCACCATGATTCCGACACACCGGCCCCACCGTTCGCGCCACCAGCTTCCCCATATGGCTCCCTATTTGGCAGGCTGTGCACGCAACTCGGGGGATTGCAGGAGGGGAAGACGAGCACCATGCACACAGCAACGACGCCCACACAGGGTGACCCACGCCTCAACTGGAGCAGCAGCGCCGAAGCCACACGCGCGCCCTTACTGCGTCACCGCCGCGACGGCATCCTTCCCACCGTCGGGGCCGCCCTCTCCGTACGCGGCGAGACCCTCACGTGCACCGCGGGCCGCGGCGACCGCCCGCCCCTCCTGCACGCCCTCGTCCAGGACTTCCTGGACACCCTCACCGGCAACCAGCGGGAACGCTTCACCGGGCGCTGCCCCGAGGCGATCCTGCTCTCCCGGCACCTCACCGCCACCGAGAACGGCCGCTCCAAGCGCGCCCAGCGCAAGCCCCTCACCCCCGGCGAGGCCCGCCGGTCCCTCAAACACGCCAAGCTCACCGCCCGGCGCATCCGGGAGGACGGCGACCCGCTCCACGGCAGCTACGCGGCACCCTGCCGCTCCTGTACGGCAATGCTCGCCCACTTCGGTGTCCGCACCGTCGACCCCACGACACCTGTCGAGAACGGCTGACCGCACACCCATGCCCGACCACCTCAGCACCACACGCTTCCCGGTCAACGTCGACGCCGCCCTCCGCGAGGCCGGCTGGCAGCCCGGCCGCTGGGACATCAAGCTCGCCGAGGAGTGGGCCGACGCCCTGCGCGCCCACGTCTCCCCCGCCGGCCACCGGCACAGCGTCTTCCCCGCCGCCGTCGAGGCCTGGGCCGAATTCGGCGGCCTGCGGATCACCTCACCCGGCCACGGGCGGCAGATAGCGCCCACGACCGTCCGCTTCGACCCGCTCGCCGGACTCCACCTCGCGCGCACCCTCGCCGACCTGGGGCGCGCCCTGGAGAGCGAGCTCGCCCCGCTCGGGGAGGAGGGCGAGCACCAGGCCGTCCTGGCGATGGACGTCGAGGGGCGGGTCTACAGCCTCGACCACGCGGGCGACTGGTACCTCGGCAAGGACATCGACGCGGCCCTGTCGACGCTGATCAACGGCGTACAGCCGAACCGCCTGACGACGGGGTCCTGACGGCGGGTCCCGACGGCGGGAGTCCTGACGACGGGTCCCGACGACGGAAGTCTGACGGCGGGTCCTGACGACGGAAGTCCTGACGACAGGTCCCGACTACGGGAGTCCTGACGGCGGGTCCCGACGGCGGATCCCGACGACAGGTCCCGACGACGGGGCAGTAGACCCTCTACTCCCCCGTCGGCAGCACCGCCGACACCTTGAACCCGCCCGCGTCCGTCGCACCCGCCACGAACACGCCACCGAGCCGCGAGACCCGCTCCCGCATGCCGACGAGCCCGTTCCCCCCGCTCGGCAGCTGCGCGTCGGCGACCCCCGTGTCCGACGGACAGGGCCCGTTCTCCACCTGCATCGCGACCTCGGCCTCCCGGTGCGCGAGCCGCACCACGACCTCGGCGCCCGCCGCGTGCTTGTGGACGTTGGTCAGCGCCTCCTGCACCACCCGGTACGCCGTACGCTCCACCTCCGGCGGATACGCGCGCGCCTCCCCCAGCACCACGAGCTCCACGACCGTCCCCGCGAGCCGCGACTGCTCGCACAGCGCCTCCAGGACGTCGAGGCGCGGACCGTCGCCCGCGGCGGCCTCCGCGGCGGCGGCAGCGGCACGCCCCACGGCGGCCAACGGCACCACGGCCGGAACGGCGGGCACGGCCTCCTCCCGCAGAACCCCCAACATCTCCCGCAACTCCGTCAACGCCTGCCGCCCCATGTCACCGACCAGGGCGGCGTTCCGCACGGCCTTCTGCGGATCCTTCAGGGCCACCGCCTGGAGCGCGGCCGCGTGCACCACCATCAGCGACACCCGGTGCGCGACCACGTCGTGCATCTCCCGGGCGATCCGCGTCCGCTCCTCCTGCCGCGCCCACTGCGCCCGCTGCTCGGCCCGGTCCGCGAGGAGCGACAGCTCCTGCTCCAGGCTGTCGGCCCGCTCGCGCAGACTCTCCATGAGCCGGCGGCGGGCCCCTATGTAGAGGCCGAAGAGCACCGGCGGCGCGTTGAGCCCGAGGGTCATGAAGAGCGACACGACGGGCACGTACCAGCCGCTCGGATCGATGTCGGGCTGCCCCACGTCGGCCTGGGCGATGTCCTGCCGCATCCGAACGAACGTCACCACGAACACGGCGACGGTCGACATCGAGGCCAGTACGGCGGTGATCCGACGCGGCACCTCGGAGGCGGCGAGCGTGTACAGCCCGACGATCCCCATCAGATAGCCCATCTCGGCGGGCGTGACGGCCATCGACACCAGCACGACGGCGATGGGCCACCGCCGCCGCACGAGCAGCGTCGCGCCGACGATCAGCCCGAACAGCACCCCCACGGGCACGGGCAGCCCGGCCCTCTCGGCGAACCCGATCCCCTGAAGTCCGCACTCCAGCGCGGACAGGAGGGCGAGCCCCACATCAAGAGCGACGCTCCGCCGTCTCCCCCACCACCAACTCCCCGAACGAACGCCCACAGCGTCCCGATCTGCCCCCGTCACGGTCATGCCCTCCACCCTACGGGCGCGCCGCACCTCACCGAGCGGGGATGCCTGGTCATCCACGTCATGAGGAGCGCGGAGCTATACCGTCGCGTGGAAGGCGCCTGGTACGGCATAGTGGATGCCGCCGGGGCACACGACTGACGGTCTGTCCGTTTTGGCCCCATACACTATCCCCTGTGGTGTAATTGGCAGCACTGAGGCTTTTGGTGCCTTATGTCCGGGTTCGAGTCCTGGCGGGGGAGCTTCTTCACCCGGGTCCTGACCATCAAGGTCAGGACCCGCGCTCATGTCCGGACCCCGGCCCCCCGGTATCCTTCGTGCGTCCACCACCCAAAGCCGAAGGGCATTCCCGTGAGCGCCAACCTCCCCCAAGTTCTCGGCTTCGCTCGAACAGGGGGGGCCCCCTTGGCAGCCGTCGTCGTCCTCGCAGCGGGTGAGGGCACCCGCATGAAGTCGAAGACCCCCAAGGTCCTGCACGAGATCGCCGGACGTTCGCTCGTCGGGCATGTCGTGTCCGCCGCCCGCGAGCTGGAGCCCGAGCACCTCGTCGTGGTCGTCGGGCACGCCCGTGAACAGGTGAAGGGGCACCTGGAGGCGCACTACGCCGGGACCCGGACCGCCGTGCAGGAGGAGCAGAACGGCACGGGGCACGCCGTGCGCATGGCCCTGGAGGAGCTGGGGACGGCGCCCGACGGGACCGTCGTGGTCGTCTGCGGCGACACCCCGCTGCTCTCCGGCGAGACCCTGAAGGCCCTGGCCGGCACGCACGCCGCCGACGGCAACGCCGTGACCGTGCTGACCGCCGAGGTACCGGACTCCACCGGCTACGGGCGGATCGTGCGGGACGCCGCCGGCGCCGTCACCGCGATCGTCGAGCACAAGGACTCCTCCGCCGAGCAGCTCGCCATCCGCGAGATCAACTCCGGCGTCTTCGCGTTCGACGGGAAGCTGCTGGCCGAGGCGCTCGGTCAGGTCAGGACGGACAACAGCCAGGGCGAGGAGTACCTCACCGACGTGCTGTCGATCCTGCGCGAGGCCGGCCACCGCGTCGGCGCCTCGGTCGCCGGTGACCACCGCGAGATCCTCGGGATCAACAACCGCGTGCAGCTCGCCGAGGCCCGCGCCCTGCTGAACCAGCGGCTGCTCGAACGGGCCATGATGGGCGGCGTCACCGTCGTCGACCCCGCCTCCGTGTTCATCGACGTGACCGTGACCTTCGAGGCCGACGCCGTCATCCTGCCCGGTACGCAGCTGCTCGGCGCCACGCACATCGCCGAGGACGCCGTGGTCGGCCCGAACAGCCGGCTCAAGGACACGCGGGTCGGCAAGGGCGCCCGGGTGGACAACACCGTCTCCGACACCGCCGTCGTCGGCGAGGGCGCCTCCGTGGGGCCGTACGCGTACCTCCGTCCGGGCACGAACCTCGGCGCGAAGGCCAAGGCCGGCACGTACGTCGAGATGAAGAACGCGACGATCGGCGAGGGCACGAAGGTCCCCCACCTGTCGTACGTGGGCGACGCGACCATCGGCGAGTACACGAACATCGGCGCCGCGAGCGTCTTCGTGAACTACGACGGCGAGGCCAAGCACCACACCACGGTCGGCTCCCACTGCAAGACCGGCTCGGACAACATGTTTGTGGCTCCCGTCACCATCGGGGACGGCGCCTACACCGCCGCCGGGTCCGTCATCACGAAGGACGTCCCGGCCGGTGCACTGGCCGTGGCCCGGGGCCAGCAGCGGAATATCGAGGGTTGGGTGGCCCGGAAGCGGCCCGGAAGCGCTGCCGCGCAGGCCGCTCAGGTCGCGTCGGAGGACTCCACAAGCGAAAGCTGACCGGAAACGGGTGCGTCGAACTCGGCGTACCGTGATACGTGCACACAAATTCGGCTGGTTCGCACACGCGCTCGCAGGGCGCGGATCGCGGCCAGAGAACACGTCTGAGGAGACAGTGCTGTGACCGGGATCAAGACGACCGGCGAGAAGAAGCTGATGCTCTTCTCCGGCCGCGCCCACCCCGAGCTGGCCGAGGAGGTCGCGCACCAGCTGGGCGTCGGTCTCGTTCCCACCAAGGCGTTCGACTTCGCCAACGGTGAGATCTACGTCCGCTTCCAGGAGTCGGCCCGCGGCGCGGACTGCTTCCTGATCCAGAGCCACACGGCTCCGATCAACAAGTGGATCATGGAGCAGCTGATCATGGTCGATGCGCTGAAGCGGGCCTCGGCCCGCAGCATCACCGTGATCATCCCGTCGTACGGCTACGCCCGTCAGGACAAGAAGCACCGCGGCCGTGAGCCGATCTCGGCCCGTCTGGTCGCGGACCTGCTGGAGACGGCCGGTGCGGACCGCATCCTGACCGTGGACCTGCACACCGACCAGATCCAGGGCTTCTTCGACGGCCCGGTGGACCACCTGTCGGCGCTGCCGGTCCTCGCGGACTACGTCGGTGCGAAGGTCGACCGCGCCAAGCTGACGATCGTCTCCCCGGACGCCGGCCGCGTGCGTGTCGCCGACCGCTGGTGCGACCGCCTCGACGCCCCGCTGGCGATCGTGCACAAGCGCCGCGACAAGGACGTCGCCAACCAGGTCACCGTCCACGAGGTCGTCGGTGACGTGAAGGGCCGCGTCTGTGTCCTGGTGGACGACATGGTCGACACCGGTGGCACGATCTGCGCCGCCGCGGACGCCCTGTTCGCGCACGGGGCCGAGGACGTCATCGTGACGGCCACGCACGGCATCCTGTCGGGCCCGGCCGCCGACCGTCTGAAGAACTCCAAGGTCAGCGAGTTCGTCTTCACGGACACGCTGCCGGTTCCGGGCGCCCTTGAGCTCGACAAGATCACGGTCCTGTCGATCGCGCCGACCATCGCGCGCGCCGTGCGCGAGGTGTTCGAGGACGGCTCCGTGACGAGCCTCTTCGAGGAGC
This sequence comes from Streptomyces sp. NPDC058650, assembly GCF_042717315.1. Lineage (NCBI taxonomy): Bacteria > Bacillati > Actinomycetota > Actinomycetes > Kitasatosporales > Streptomycetaceae > Streptomyces > Streptomyces sp. NPDC058650. The sequence goes on along the minus strand of NZ_JBHXRL010000018.1, from coordinate 63,859 downwards.
ACTGAGTCACCAGGAGTACCCAGGAAGGGCCGCTTCCCTCTATTGGGGGAGCGGCCCTTCCTCATGCCCTGAGATCGTGCCCTGCGGCGCGGCGGGCCGACGGGGTCCGGGGAAGCGCAGGTCGGCGGGGTCTCGGCTGATCCATTTGGGCGGCCCGGTGGCGGCGGGTAGACTGCCGTAGTTGCTCGGCGAGGGAGGCCGTACCCGTACGGATGTACAGGGTCACGGCGGTCCGTTATCGACGCGCTCTTCGTAGCAGGCCATCGCCAGTCGTGGCCGGGTGACCACTCTTTTCGTCACCTTCCTACGAGGAGCGCACCATGTCCGAGATCAAGCTCGCCGCTGCCGTCCGTACCGAGTTCGGCAAGGGTGCCGCCCGTGCGGTCCGCCGCGACGGCCGGGTTCCCGCCGTCGTCTACGGCCACGGCTCGGAGTCGGCGCACGTGACGCTCCCGGCCCACGACCTGGCGCTCGCGCTGCGTACGCCGAACGTCCTGCTGTCCCTCGAGGTCGACGGCAAGACCCAGCTGGCGATCCCGAAGGCCGTCCAGCGTGACGCCATCAAGGGCTTCCTGGTCCACGTCGACCTGATCCTCGTGCGGAGCGGCGAGAAGGTCACCGTCGAGATCCCGGTCCACACCGAGGGCGAGCTCGCCGCCGGTGGCAACCTGCTCGAGCACGTGCTCGGCACCCTCTCCATCGAGGCCGAGGCCACCCACCTTCCCGAGGCCGTCACGGTCTCCGTGGAGGGCCTGGAGGCCGGTGCCTCCGTCCTCGCGAAGGACATCCCCCTCCCGAAGGGTTCCGTCCTGGTGACGGACGCCGACGCCGTCGTCCTCCAGGTCCTGTCCGCGCAGGCCGAGGAGCCGTCGGCCGAGGGCGAGGCCACCGCGGGCGCCGAGGCCTGAGCCGTAGGCTCTGCCTGACGTGACGGGGTGACGGGCCGTACGGCCTGTCACCCCGTTTCTCTGTTCCCGCACGCTCACGCCCACGCCCACGCCCACGCTCACGAGGAGACCTGACGCAATGACGGACGACGCCAACGCCCCCTGGCTGATCGTCGGCCTCGGCAACCCGGGGCCCGAGTACGCGGCCAACCGCCACAACATCGGTTTCATGGCCGTGGACCTGTTGGCCGAGCGGATCCGCGGTTCGTTCAAGCGGGCGCAGAAGGCCCAGGCGCAGGTCGTCGAGGGCCGGATGGGTCCCCCCGGGCCTTCGAGCCGGCGGGTGATCCTCGCGAAGCCGATGTCGTACATGAACCTGTCGGGCGGTCCGGTGACGGCGTTGCGCGACTTCTACAAGGTGCCGACGGCACACATCGTGGCGATCCACGACGAGCTGGACATCGACTACGGGGTGTTGCGGCTGAAGATCGGCGGCGGTGACAACGGGCACAACGGCCTGAAGTCGATGACGAAGGCGATGGGTCCCGAGTACCACCGGGTGCGGTGCGGGATCGGGCGTCCGCCGGGCCGGATGCAGGTCGCGGACTTCGTCCTGAAGGACTTCTCGTCGACGGAGCGCAAGGACCTCGACTGGTTCGTGGACCGGGCGGCGGACTCGGTGGAGTGCCTGGTGGCGGAGGGCCTGGAGCGGGCGCAGTCCGCGTACAACTCGTAGGACTCCTGGCCCCGGGAACGTACGACTGTACGATCGCGGGTCATGACGCACGTCCGTAACGCCGCCATGGCCCTGGTCGCCCTGCTCCTCGTCGTCGGGGGTGCGTGGGCGTCGTGGGATGCCGCCCAGCACGTCCTGCTCGCCAAGGGCCGAGAGCACGGGACGCTGACGGTGACCGGCTGCACGGAGGAGACGTGCAGTGGTACGTACGCCGCCGAGGACCCGTCGTCGACGCGGCGGACGCTGACGATCGAGGCCTCGGTCGCGGCGGAGAAGGGCGTGACGATCCCGGTGGTGGTGAAGCCGGGCACGGACGAGGGCGTACGGACGGGCTGGGGCGGCGGTCTGCACGCGTGGCTGCCGCTGGGCGGCGCGCTGCTGCTCGCGGCGCCGGTGGTCGGCGGCGGGCTGCGGATGACCCGGACGGCGTGGTCGCTCGCGGGAGCGGGCGGAGCCCTGCTGGTGGCGGCGTTTCTGACGCTCTGACCGGATTCGCCGCTTCATGGCGCGATCGTTATGGGCCTCTGGGTTAAGGCCGACTTAAAGCGACGGATAGTCTGCGTCCGCCATCCCCCACGGCATCCTCATCTTCGAGACGGACGACTGCACATGCGACGTACCCTCATTTCCTCCGGCGCGCTCGTCGCGGCCGCGACCGCTTCCCTCGTCCTGGCTCCGGCCGCGTTCGCGTCGGAGGGCCCCAAGCCGCTTCCGCTGCACCAGGTGGAGGACCTCCCGCTGACCGCCGGAGAGTTCGAGAAGGGCGACTGCCCGACCGTCCCGGCGGGCAAGGACGGCTGGCACTTCGTGCTCCCGGGCAGCGGCAAGGGCGACTCCGCCGTCTTCACCAAGCTGACGGTCGAGTTCGAGCCCGGCGGCGAGCAGACCATCACGGTCTTCGGCCCGCCGAGCGACAAGCACGCCTACGCCGTGTCCGAGCCGGGCGCCAAGCTCGTCGCCGCCTCGGCCGAGGTCGACGGCACGGTCAAGCAGGGCTGGTTCAACCTCTCCCACACCTGCCCGGCCACCCCGGTCACCGAGACCACGCGTCCGGTCCCCGAGGAGACCACCCCCGGCACGGAGACCACGACCCCGGGCACGGAGACCACCACCCCCGGCACCGAGACCACGACCCCGGGCACGGAGACCACGACCCCGGGCACCGAGACCTCGACGCCCGGCACCGAGACCACCGCCCCCGGTGAGACCCCGGCGCCGAGCGAGACCCCGGGTGGCACCGAGTCCCCGTCGGCCACCGCCCCGGCCGGCGAGACCGCCGGTACCGGTGGCACCGACGGCACCGACACCAAGGGCGAGGGCGACCTCGCCGAGACGGGCTCCAGCGCCCCCGTCGGCGTCCTCGCCGCCGTGGCCGTGGCCCTCGCGGGTGCCGGCGCGTTCCTGGTGAGCCGCCGCCGCAAGGCGCAGCAGCACTGACGTACCCCGTCATGACGGTGCCCCCGTCGGAGTCCGAGGATTCCGGCGGGGGCACCGTCGTGCGTACGGCAGGCGTCAGCCGGTGTTGCGCAGGCCCGCCGCGACACCGTTCACCGTGAGGAGCAGGGCCCGTGCGAGCAGCGGGTCCGGGTCCTCGCCGCGCTCGGCGGCCGCGCGCTGGCGGGCGAGGAGGGCGACCTGGAGGTAGGAGATCGGGTCCAGGTAGGCGTCGCGGATGGCGAAGGTCTGCTGGAGGACCGGGTTGGAGTCGAGCAGCGTCTCGCCGCCGGTGATCTTGAGGACCTCGGCGACCGTCAGCGCGTGCTCGGCCTCGATGGCCTCGAAGACGTGCTTCAGCTCGTCGGGGACGAGGGTGTCGACGTAGTGACGGGCGATCCGCAGGTCGGTCTTCGCGAGTGTCATCTCGACGTTGGCGAGGAAGTTGCGGAAGAAGTGCCAGCTCCCGTACATCTCGCCGAGGACCTCGTCGAGACCGGCCTCGCGGAGGGCCTTGAGGCCCGAGCCGACGCCGAACCAGCCGGGGACGATCTGCCGGGACTGCGTCCAGCCGAAGACCCACGGGATGGCGCGCAGTCCGTCGAGACCGGCACCCGAGTCGGGGCGGCGCGACGGGCGGGAGCCCAGGTGGAGGTCAGCGAGCTGGTCGACCGGGGTGGCCGCGAAGAAGTACGCGGGCAGGTCCGGGTCCTCGACCAGCTTGCGGTACGCGGTGTGGGCGGCCTCCGAGACGGTGTCCATGGCCGCGTCCCAGCGGGCGAGGGCCTCGTCGGACTGGCGCGGGGAGGTGTGGAGGGCGGAGGCCTGGAGGGTGGCGGCGACCGTCAGCTCCAGGTTCTCCCTCGCGAGGGACGGGATCAGGTACTTGTCGGAGATGACCTCGCCCTGCTCGGTCACCTTGATCTCGCCCTCCAGGGTGCCCCAGGGCTGCGCGAGGATCGCGGTGTGCGAGGGGCCGCCGCCGCGGCCGACGGTGCCGCCGCGGCCGTGGAAGAGGCGGAGCCGTACGCCGTAGCGGTGGGCGACGTCGCGGAGCCTGCGCTGGGCGCGGTGGATCTCCCACTGGGAGGTGGTGATGCCGCCGAACTTGGAGGAGTCCGAGTAGCCGAGCATGACCTCCTGGACGTCGCCGCGGAGCGAGACGAGACGCCGGTAGGAGGGGTCGGCCAGCATGTCGTTGAGGATGACGTCGGCGGCCTTGAGCTCGTCGGTGGTCTCCAGGAGCGGCACGATGCCGATCTTGGCCCAGCCGGCGTGCAGGTCGATCAGACCGGCCTCGCGGGCGAGGACGGCCGCGGCGAAGACGTCGTCGGCGCCCTGGCACATCGAGATGATGTACGACTCGATGACCTCGGGGCCGAAGCGCTCGAAGGCCTGCTTGATGGTGTGGAAGACGCCGAGGGTCTTCTCGCCGGCGGCGTCCAGCGGGGCCGGGGTCGGGGCGAGCGGGCGGCGCGAGCGCAGCTCCTTGGCGAGCAGCTTCTGCCGGTAGTCGCGCGGCATGTCCGTGTACCGCCAGGACTCCTCGCCGAGGCGGTCGAAGAGCTGGCCGAGGGCGTGGTGGTGCGCGTCGGCGTGCTCGCGGACGTCCATGGTGGCGAGCTGGAGGCCGAAGGCCGAGAGGGTGCGGATGGTGCGGTCCATCCGGCCGTCGGCGAAGAGGCCGCCGCGGTGCTCGCGCAGCGACGTCTGCACCAGGGTGAGGTCGTGGATCAGCTCGGCGGTGCCGAGGTAGTCGCGGCCGTCCTGGTGCGGGGTGCCGGAGGCGAGGCGCTCGCGGGTGTTGACGAGCTTCTGCCGGATGCAGGTGGCCTTGAGCCGGTACGGCTCCTCGGCGTTGAGGCGCTTGTAGCGGGGGCTGATCTCCGGGAGGAGCTCCAGGTCGCGCTGGAGGGAGTCCAGGAGTTCCTGGGTGGCTCCGGTGTAGCGGATGGAGTTGGAGAGGAGTCCGCGCAGGTAGTCGACGAGTTCGAGGGCGTCGGTGATCCCGTGCTCGTGCTGGAGGATCAGGACGTCCCAGGTCACCTGCGGGGTGACGTTGGGGTTGCCGTCGCGGTCGCCGCCGATCCAGGTGCCGAAGGTCAGCGGGCGCGTACCGGCGGGCAGCTCGACGCCGACGCGCTCCAGCTCGGCGGCGAGGTCCTCCAGGACGTCGCCGACGGCGTTGGCGTGCAGCTCGTCGAGGTAGTAGATGGCGTTGCGGGCCTCGTCGGCGGGCTCGGGCCGGACGACCCGGAGCTCGTCGGTCTGCCAGATGAGGTCGATGTTCTCGGCGAGGCGCAGGTCGTGGCGGCGCCGGTCGGCCTCGATGACCGGGGTCTCCAGGAGGGCGGCGATCCGGCGCAGCTTGTTGAGGACGGAGCGGCGGGCGGCCTCGGTGGGGTGCGCGGTGAAGACCGGCCGCACGTTGAGGTTCTTGACCGTCTCGCGGACGTGCTCGGGGTCGCCGTCCTTGAGCATGTCGGCGGTGCGGGCGAGGAGGCCGCCCTCGGCGGCGCGCTTCTCGCGCATCTCGCGACCGCGGTGGACCTGCTCGGTGACGTTCGCCAGGTGGAAGTAGGTGGAGAAGGCGCGCACCAGCTTGGCGGCGGTCTCCAGTTCGACGCCACGCAGCAGCTCGGCGGCTGCCTCGCCGTTCTCGCGGGTGAGGCTGCGGACCCGCTCGACGAGGTCGAGGAGCTCGTGGCCCTCCTGCCGGACGAGGGTCTCGCCCAGCAGATCGCCCAGTCGGCGGATGTCGGCGCGCAGCTCGGCGCTGGCGGTGGGGGTCTGGTCGGCACTGCTCACAGGTGCGGCTCCTTGCAGTGTTTGAGCACGTCTGGAGGGGTACTGGAGGCTTGCGGACCGCGCTGTCCGACGCACCCAGGATAGGTGTCCGCCGAGGCGGCGTGGGCAACGCCCCTCTCGTGCCCTCTTGCCGCGCGTCACGGCGCTGCCATACTTACGACGCCGTAGGTTACGGAGGCGTAGCCACGGCGCAGGTTTCCGCTTCCTCGTTGACCTTCCACCCTCACCCTCATCCCCAGGGGACACCCATGACCACAAGCCGCGAGGTGACCTCGGCGTCCGAGACGCCCGAAGGCACCACGGCCCTGCCCTCCGCCACGTTGGGCGGTGATTCCAAGGGTTCGGTCGAGCAGATCACCCTGGCGCTGTTCATCACGGTGCCGTTCGTGGCCCTGCTCGCGGCCGTGCCGCTGGCCTGGGGCTGGGGGGTGAGCTGGCTGGATGTCGGTCTGATGGTGGCGATGTACTACATCGGCTGCCACGGGATCACGATCGGTTTCCACCGTTACTTCACGCACGGTTCCTTCAAGGCGAAGCGGCCGCTGCGGATCGCGCTCGCGATCATGGGGTCGCTGGCCGTGGAGGGTCCGCTGGTGCGCTGGGTGGCGGACCACCGCAAGCACCACAAGTTCTCGGACGCGGAGGGCGACCCGCATTCGCCGTGGCGTTTCGGGGAGACGGTCCCGGCGCTGATGAAGGGCCTGTGGTGGGCGCACATCGGCTGGATGTTCGACGAGGAGCGGACTCCGCAGCACAAGTACGCGCCCGATCTGATCAAGGACCCGGCGCTCCGCGCGATCTCCCGCCACTTCCTCTCCTGGACGATCCTGTCCCTGGCGATTCCGCCGTTGGTGGGCGGTCTGGTCACGATGTCGTGGTGGGGCGCGTTCACCGCGTTCTTCTGGGGCTCGCTGGTCCGGGTGGCGCTGCTGCACCACGTGACCTGGTCGATCAACTCGATCTGCCACGCGGTGGGCAAGCGTCCCTTCAAGTCGCGTGACCGCTCGGGGAACGTGTGGTGGCTGGCGGTGCTGTCCTGCGGCGAGTCCTGGCACAACCTGCACCACGCGGACCCGACCTCGGCCCGGCACGGGGTGCTGCGCGGCCAGGTCGACTCCAGCGCGCGGCTGATCCGCTGGTTCGAGCTGGCGGGGTGGGCGTCGGACGTGCGCTGGCCGGCGAAGGAGCGCATCGAAGCCCGGCGGCAGAACCCGTCCACAGAAGCGGCATGATGGAAGACGTGGCGATCGACGGCAGTTCCAGTGGTACCGGCAGTACCGGCAGCGACGGCGGCGAGCGGAAGCCCCCGCGTGGCCGCCGGGTGAGGATGACGGGCGCGGAGCGCCGGGAACAGCTCCTCGACATCGGCCGCACGCTGTTCGCCGAGAAGGGCTTCGAGGGCACGTCGGTGGAGGAGATCGCGGCGAAGGCCGGGGTCTCCAAGCCGGTGGTGTACGAGCACTTCGGCGGCAAGGAGGGGCTGTACGCGGTCGTCGTCGACCGGGAGATGCGGCAGCTCCTGGAAGGGGTGACGGGGGCGCTGACCGCGGGCCACCCGCGGGAGCTCCTGGAGCAGGCGGCGTTCGCGCTGCTCGACTACATCGAGAACTACACGGACGGCTTCCGGATCCTGGTGCGGGATTCGCCGGTGGCGCAGTCGACGGGCACGTTCGCCTCGCTGATCAGCGACATCGCCACGCAGGTCGAGGACATCCTCGGGATGGAGTTCAAGAACCGCGGCTTCGACCCGAAGCTGGCCCCGCTGTACGCGCAGGCGCTGGTGGGCAGCGTGGCGCTCACGGGCCAGTGGTGGCTGGACGTACGCAAGCCGGACAAGGCGGAGGTCGCGGCGCACCTGGTGAACCTGGCGTGGCACGGGCTCGACGGTCTGGAGCAGAAGCCGCGGTTGATAGGGCATCGCAAGAACTGACCGGAACAACCGACCGCAAGAACTGAACCGGACAGTTCGATTCCGGCAGTTTCCCTGAGTAAAGCTCTGGCGTAGGGCGCCCCCGTGGGTAGAATCGCGTTCAACATCCGGGGGGGTGTTCCGACCTTCGAACGAAGCCGTCTCCGCGCGCCACCGGCCTGCGCTGACGCCGTTCGATGCCTGTACGAGCCCCCCTGTTTGGTTCCTTCGAACCTCTGATTCCCTGGGGGGATCTCTTTGTTCTTCCTGCGCTCCAAGCGTGCCGGCCGCGTCACCGCCTGCACCGCTCTCGCCCTCTCCGCGGGCATGCTCCTCACGAGCACGGCCTCCGCCGACACTCCGGCGCCGCGCCCGTCGGTCGAGAAGAAGGCGCCGTCCTTCACGCCGCCGAAGCTGACGCTTCCGAAGCACGACGGTTCCCGCGCCGGCATCGCCGCTGCCGAGGCCACCTCCCCGCTGCTCTCCGACCTGGACGGGGACGGCATCGAGGACCTCATCTTCCGTGCCCTGGACGGCCAGCTCTACACGGACCTGTCCGAGGACCCCTTCGAGCTGTTCCGCGTCGACGACGTCGCGAAGGACGTCATCCCGATCGGCAACCAGGGCGGCGAGACCCAGCCCGAGGTGCTCGTCCTCTCCGAGAACGGCACCCTGACCCTGTACAAGGACGCCGACGCGACGGGCACGCCGTACGAGCACGTCGTGGGCGGCGGCTGGCAGACCTACAACAAGATCGTCTCGCCCGGTGACGTGAACGGCGACGGCCGGGCCGACGTGGTCGCCCGCACCCAGGACGGCGCGCTCTACCTGTACCTGGCCACCGGCAACCTGGCCGCGCCGCTCGGCGGCCGTATCAGCGTCGGCGGCGGCTGGAACGCCTACGACCAGCTCGTGGGCCTCGGCGACGGCAACGGCGACGGCCGCGCCGACCTGTACGCCCGCGACACCTCCGGCACGCTGTGGTGGTACGCCGGCACGGGCGACAAGACCAAGCCGTTCGGCGTCCGCAAGGCCATCGGCGGCGGCTGGAACGCCTACAACCAGATCCTGCCCGTCGGCGGCGGCGACCTGGTGGCCCGGGACAACGCGGGCACGGCCTTCTACTACCCCGCCAACGGCAACGGCACCCTGGGCGGGCGCCAGCAGCTCGGCACCGTGGGCGCCTGGGCGGGCATCGCGCAGTTCGCCAACTCCGGCAGCCTCCCGTACACGGGCAAGGAGGGTGTCATGGCGGGCACCTCCGGCGGGTCGCTGTACTGGTACGGCAACACCACCACCGGCAAGCTGGGGGCGCGCCAGATCCTCGACGAGCCGGGTAGCTGGGCCGGGCTGAACTACTCCCACCTGTCCTCGGTGAACTCGGACGGCTTCTCCGACCTCGCCATCGTCTTCGACGACGGCGAGCTCTGGATCGAAGGCAACCCCATCGGCTACGGCTGGGGCGCCTACAACACCCTCGTGGGCCCCGGCGACCTGAGCGGCGACGGCAAGGCCGACCTGCTCGCCCGGGACCGTTCCGGTGTCCTCTACCTGTACCGCGGCAACGGCAAGGGCGACGCCTTCTCCGGCCGCGTCCGGGTCGGCAGCGGCTGGGGCGCGTACAACAAGATCCTCGGGGCGGGCGACTACACCGGTGACGGCCGGACGGACCTGCTGGCCCGCACCACGGGCGGCGTCCTGTACCTGTACCCGGGCACCGGCAACGCCACCACGCCGTTCAAGACCCGCGTGGAGATCGGCGGCGGCTGGAACACGTACAAGCAGCTGGTCGCCCCCGGCGACATGAACGCCGACGGCAAGGCCGACCTGCTCGGTGTGACCTCGGGCGGCGACCTGTACCGCTACCTGAACACCAGCCCGTCGAAGTTCTCGACGCGCGCCAATATCGGCCACGGCTTCCAGGCCTACAACACCATGTCGTAACGGCTTCGCCGTTCGTGACCGGCCCGCACCGGAGCTCTGGTGCGGGCCGTTTCGATCCCAGGGGGATTCTTGCGTTCCGCATTCTTCGGGCGTGCCCGTCGTGTCACCACGTGCACGGCGCTCGCCCTGTCCGCCGGCATGGTGCTGGCCACGCCCGCCGTGGCCGAGACCGGCTCCCGGCCCGTCGTGGAGCGGCCGCAGACCGCTGACACGTCGACCCCGAAGCTGGACATGACGCAGCCGGCCGTCGAGTCGGGCACGGCCCGCGCCGCCGCGGCGACGGCCGTCGTGCGGCCCCGCTTCGACGTGACCGGGGACGGCAAGACCGATCTGGTCCACCGCAGGTGGACCGGCTGGACGTTCGTCGCGCCGTCCAACGGCTCGGCCGCCACCGTGTTCGAGACCGCAGGCTCCTCACTGGGCTTCGACCTCGTTCCGCTCGGCGACCAGAACGGCACGGGCAAGCCCGAGCTGCTCTCGCTCTCCGAGGACGGCGTGCTCCGGCTGTACTCGGAGTCGACCGCGACCGGCGGCTCGATCACCTGGTCGGGCAAGGGCTGGACCCTCTACAACAAGGTCTTCTCGCCCGGTGACATCAGCGGCGACGGCAAGGCCGACCTGCTGGCCCGCCAGCACAACGGCGACCTCTACTACTACCGCTGGACCGGCACGGCGACGGCGCCGTTCGCCGGGCGGGTGAAGATCGGCCCCGGCTGGGGCGTCTACGACCAGCTCGTGGGCATCGGCGACAACAGCGGCGACGGCCGCGGCGACGTCGTGGCCCGCACCACGGACGGCCGGCTGTACTTCTACGGGAGCACCGGCGACCCGAGGTCGCCGTTCAAGCCCCGCAGGGAGCTCGGCAAGGGCTGGAACACGTACAACCAGCTCCTCGCCCCCGACGACCGCAACGGCGACGGCAAGGCCGACCTGCTCGCCCGGGACGGCGCCGGCGCCCTCTGGGCCTACAGCGGCCTCGGCAACGGCTCGTACTCGGCGCCGGCGAAGCTCTCCGGCAGCTGGCTCGACGTCGACCAGTTCGGCGCGGCGGGCAACATCCCCACGAACGGCAAGCGCGGGTTCCTCGCCCGTGACAAGGCCGGGACGCTCTTCGAGTACCGCCACCGGAACAGCGGCAGGCTCGACGCCCGCCGGCAGGCGAGCAACACCGGCGCCTTCGCCGGGGCGAACCTCTCGTTCGTCTCCGCGCTGGACCCCGGCCCGCTCGCCGACTTCCTGGAGGTCTACCAAGGCCGCCTGGTCAGCAACAACGAGACCGACCTCGGCGGCGGCTGGCAGATCTACAACCTCATCGCCGGCCCCGGTGACCTGACCGGCGACGGCAAGGGCGACCTGGTCGCCCGGGACCGTTCCGGTGTCCTCTACCTGTACCCCGGCAACGGCAAGGGCACGGCCGTGGGCTCCCGGATCCGGGTCGGTGACGGCTGGAGCGGTTACAACCGCGTCCTGGGCGCGGGCGACTTCTCCGGCGACGGCCGGGCGGACCTGCTGGCCCGCGACGGCGCCGGCACCCTCTGGCTGTACCGGGGCACAGGCTCCGCGACCACGCCGTTCGCCGGGCGCGTGAGCCTCGGCGGGGGCTGGGGCACGTACAACAAGCTGGTGGCGCCCGGCGACATGAGCGGCGACGGCAAGGCCGACCTGCTGGCGGTGAACTCCGCGGGTGACCTCTACCGGTACCTGGGCACGGGCACCCGTGCCACCCTCACCCCCCGGGTGGAGATCGGCCACGGCTACCAGACGTACGACGGCCTGTACTAGGCCGGTGGTCCGTCCGTAGGACACGGGCGCCCCGCACCGGCTCTCCGGTGCGGGGCGCCCGTGGTTAAGCGCCCGTGCGTCACGGCACTCACGCCGGCTTGCGTGCGACGGCGAAGACGCGGCGGAACGGGAAGACCGTGCCGTGCGGGCCCGGCGGGTAGGCCTGCCGGAGCCGGGCGCGGTACTGCGCGAGGAACGCGTCGACCGCCTGCTGGTCGTCGCCCAGGGTCGTGAGGACGGGCCGCAGCGCCGTGCCCATCACCCAGTCGAGGACGGGGTCCTCGCCCTGGAGGAGCCGGGAGTAGGTGGTCTCCCAGACGTCGGTCTCGCAGCCGAGGTCGGTGAGCCGGGTGAGGTACTCGGCCGCGTCGAGGATGTGGACGAAGCGGCGGCCCTGGTCGCCGAGGCGGGAGCGCCACTCGGGGGTGTCGCAGAGTTCGCCGAGCAGGGCGTGGCTGGGCGAGGTGAAGTTGGCGGGCACCTGGAAGGCGAGGGTGCCGCCGGGGCGGAGGCCGTCGATCCACGCGGCGAAGGACTCGGGGTGGTTGGGCACCCACTGGAGGGCCGCGCTGGAGACGATCAGGTCGTACGGCTCGGCGGGGGTCCAGTGCGCGGCGTCGGCGGGCCGGAAGTCGAGCCAGCCGCCGCCCCGGGTGGTGCCGGACCAGTCCTTCTCGGCGCGCTCCAGCATGTCGGGTGAGAGGTCGAAGCCGGTGATGTGGGCGTCTGCCCAGTGGTCGGCGAGGAGCGCCGTCATGTTCCCGGGGCCGCAGCCGAGGTCGGCGATGCGGGCCGGCCGGCCCTGGGCCGGGAGGCGTGGTATTCGGGCGAGCATGTCGAGAAAGGGCCGGGTGCGGTGGCCGGAGTGACGGAGGTACTGCTGCGGATCCCAAGTTGGTGCGGCGGATTCCACGGAATGCATGTTCGAAGCCCCCTTGCTGGAACGAGTGACCGAAACGGAATGGTGTTCCGGCCGGTCCCTTCCCCACACTCCAGTGAAATATATCTCGTAACCAAGATTCTTGATATCGAGAAACTCGAATACAAGAGACTTTATGTCAACAGACCCTCTACACTGATCGCCATGGAGGACGAGGTCGACCGACTGGTCGCAGCATGGCGCCGCGAGCGCCCCGACCTCGACGTGGAACCGCTCGAGGTGCTCAGCCGCGTCTCGCGGCTCGCCCGGCACCTCGACCGCGCCCGTCGGCTCGCCTTCTCCGAGCACCAGCTGGAGCCCTGGGAGTTCGACGTCCTCACCTCGCTCCGCCGGGCCGGCGCGCCCTACCAGCTCTCCCCCGGCCAGCTCCTGACACAGACTCTGGTCACCTCGGGCACCATGACCAACCGCATCGACCGGCTCACCAAGAAGGGCCTGGTCGAGCGGCTCCCCGACCCCAGCGACCGGCGCGGCGTCCTCGTCCGGCTCACCCCCGAGGGCCGCGACCGCGCCGACGAGGCGCTCGCCGGGCTCCTCGCCCAGGAGCGCGCCATCCTGGCCCAGCTCTCCCGCGCCCAGCGCGGCGAACTGGCCGCGCTGCTACGCCGGCTGACCGCCCCGTTCGACAACGTCCCCGGGTAGCGCCTGAGCCGGCAGGGCCTGGGCGGGTAGCCCCTCCGCGTCCAGCGGCGCCGGGCCGACGCCCGCGCGGCGGGCCAGCGCCACCGCCGCCAGGGTCGAGTGCACGCCCAGCTTCCCCAGCACGTTCTGCATGTGCGTACGGACGGTGTGCGGGGAGAGGAAGAGCCGCTCGGCGACCGCCTTGCGGCCCAGGCCCGCGACCATGCAGCGCAGCACCTCGCGCTCGCGCGGCGTCAGCGACTCCACGAGCCGCTCGCTGTCCGAACGGTGCTTGCGGGCCGCCGTCAGCTCCCGCAGGACCCCCGTGAGCAGCGCGGGCGGCAGATGCGTCTCGTCCCGCAACACCCCCCGGACCACCGCGAGGAGACGCTGGAGCGAGCAGTCCTTCGCCACCCAACCCGAAGCCCCTGCCTGGAGCGCGAGCGCCGCCCTGCGCGGGTCGTCCTTCTCGGCGAGGACGACGGTACGGACGGCGGGCTGGGCCCGGCGCACGCCCGCGACCAGGGAGATCCCGTCGACGACCGGCTCCGCGTGGTCCGGCACCGCGCGCGCGGCGGCCGCCGCCGCGGGACCCGCTCCCAGCTCGGCGTCGACGAGCAGAACGTCGAACCTGCGCCCCTCCGCGATCCCGCGGTCCAGACAGCGCAAGGCGGCCGGGCCGCTGCCCGCGGCGGAGACGTCGACGTCGGGCTCCGCCGCGAGAGCGGCGGCGAGCGACTCGGCGAAGATGCGGTGGTCGTCCACCACCAGGACCCGGATACGTGCCACGGACACCCCCAAGTGTCGAGGAACGGACCGGCGCGGGCACGGCGCCGGAGGCGGGTCCGTCCGTCGCTCGGCCGCCGCCGTGCGTTGACTACCCCGCTAGCGGCGCCGTACCCGGCAGGTCTCGACCCCTGAACAGCACCGGCCCCCACCGGCGCTGCCCCTCAGGGTAGGGGCGGGGCGTCGCGGTGGGGGCCGTTTGGCGGAACTGTGCGAAGTCGTCCGTACGTATGGCCGGATCGCCCGTACACACGGCCGGGTTCAGAGGCGGCGCGCGCCCTCCGCGGGGACGGCCGGGAAGATCCCGGGAGCCGCGTACCCGGCCTCGGCGAAGGCCTTCTCGACGGCGGCGGAGACGGCCTCCGCCCGGTCGGACTCGACGAGGACGACGGCCGATCCGCCGAAGCCGCCGCCGGTCATGCGGGCACCGAGTGCCCCGGCCGCGTTCGCCGCCACGACGACGAGGTCCAGCTCGGGGCAGGAGACGCGCAGGTCGTCCCGGAGGGAGGCGTGCCCCTCGGTGAGGACCGGTCCGACGGCCCGGGGGTCCCCGGCGTCGAGGTACGCGATCACGCGCTCCACCCGGGCGTTGTCCGTGACGACGTGCCGGACATAGCGCAGAACCGTCTCGTCGCTCAGGAGTGCGAGGGATTCGGGTAGGTGCGCGGCGCGCACATCGCGCAGGGCCCGCACGCCGAGCGCCCGCGCACCCGCTTCGCAACCGGCGCGCCGCTCCGCGTACGCGCCGTCCCCGAGCGCGTGCTTCACGCGGGTGTCGACGACGAGCAGCCGCAGCCCCTCGCGAGCCAGGTCGAAGGGGACCTGACGGTACGAGAGGTCACGGGTGTCCAGATGGAGGGCGTGCCCCTCCTCCGCGCAGGCGGAGGCCATCTGGTCCATGACGCCGCAGGGGACGCCGACGAAGGCGTTCTCCGCGCGCTGGGCGAGCCGTGCGAGCTCGGGCCGGGAGAGCCCGAGGCCGAAGAGGTCGTTCAGGGCGAGCGCCGTGACGACCTCCAGGGCCGCCGAGGAGGAGAGCCCCGCGCCCGTCGGCACGGTCGAGGCGAGGTGGACGTCCGCGCCCGTCACCGGGTGCCCGGCCTCCCGCAGCGCCCAGACGACACCGGCCGGGTAGGCCGCCCAGCCGCCGCCGGAGAGCGGCTCCAGGTCCTCGACCGCCAGCTGGACGATCCCGCCGTCGATGTCGGCGGAGTGCAGGCGGAGGATGCCGTCGTCCCGGCGGGAGACGGCGGCGACGGCGGTGTGCGGCAGCGCGAGCGGCAGCACGAAGCCGTCGTTGAAGTCGGTGTACTCACCGATGAGGTTGACCCGCCCCGGGGCGGCCCACACTCCGTCGGGGGCGGCGCCGTACAGCGCCTCGAAGCCGGCGGCGACGCTCATGAACGCCCCTCCCCCGCGCGGTGCCGGGCGAAGGCCCAGGCGTCGGCGACGACGTCCGCCAGGTCCGGGCGGGACGGCGTCCAGCCGAGCCGGTCGCGCGCGGCCGCGGCGGAGGCGACCAGGGCGGCCGGGTCGCCGGGACGGCGGGCGGCGGTGACCTCGGGGATCGGGTGGCCGGTGACCTTCCGTACGGTCTCGACGACCTCGCGGACGGAGAAGCCGTTGCCGTTGCCGAGGTTGCAGACGAGATGCTCGCCCGTCGGCACGGCGCCCGCCGTCATGGCGTCGAGCGCCAGGACGTGGGCCTCGGCGAGGTCGGCGACGTGGATGTAGTCGCGGACGCAGGTGCCGTCCGCGGTCGGGTAGTCCTCGCCGTACACGGAGATGGCCTCGCGCTCGCCCAGGGCGACCTGGAGGACGAGCGGGATCAGGTGCGACTCGGGCGCGTGGCGCTCGCCGAGCGCTCCGTACGCCCCGGCCACGTTGAAGTAGCGCAGCGAGACGGCGGCCAGGGCGTGCGCGGCGCACTCTCCGCCGATCATGTGGTCGACGGCCAGCTTGCTCGCCCCGTACGGGCTGGTGGGCGCGGTCGGCGCGGACTCGGTGATCGGGACGGACTCGGGCTCGCCGTAGGTCGCGGCGGTGGAGGAGAAGACGAGCTTGCGGACCCCGGCCGCGCGCATGGCGGCGAGCAGGGCCATGGTGCCGCCGACGTTGTTCTCCCAGTACTTCTCGGGCTTGGCTACGGACTCGCCGACCTGGGAGAAGGCGGCGAAGTGCAGGACGCCGTCGTAGCCGGAGTCCAGCCACTTCGCGGCGTCCTGGATCCGGCCCTCGATGAACTCGGCGCCCTCCGGGACGCCTTCGGCGAAGCCGGTGGAGAGGTCGTCGAGGACGGTGACCCGGTGGCCCCGCTCCAGGAGGTGGGCGGCGACGACGCTGCCCACGTACCCGGCCCCGCCCGTCACCAGGTACTTCTTCGTTTCCGTGCTCACCTGTTGGTCGCCACCTCTCGGATGCGTCGGGCCGCGTCCTCCGGCCGTACGTCGTTCATGAACGCGCCCATGCCGGACTCGGTGCCCGCGAGGAACTTCAGCTTGCCAGAGGCCCGTCGGACGCTGAAAAGCTCCAGGTGCAGTCCGAAGTCCTCGCGCCGCTCGTCCGTGAACGGCGCCTGGTGCCAGGCGGCGATGTAGGGCGTCGGCGGCTCGTCCGGGCCGAAGAGCCGGTCGAAGCGCCTCAAGAGTTCCAGGTAGACCTGTGCGAACTCTGTGCGGGCGGCCTCGTCGAGGGCGAGCAGGTCGGGCACCCGGCGCGTGGGGTACAGGTGCACCTCGTACGGCCAGTGGGCCGCGTACGGCACGAAGGCGATCCAGTGCTCGGTCTCCAGGACGACCCGCTCGCCGTCGGTCCGCTCGCGGGCGACGACGTCGTCGAAGAGGTTCCGTCCGGTCGCCGCCCGGTGCTCGTCGAGCCGGCTCCGCATCCGGGCCGTGCGGGGCGTGACGTACGGGAAGGCGTAGATCTGGCCGTGCGAGTGGGGCAGGGTGACGCCGATCTCCTGGCCGCGGTTCTCGAAGCAGTAGACCTGCTTGATGCCGGGCAGCGCGGAGAGCTCGGCGGTCCGGTCGGTCCAGGCGTCGAGGACGAGCCGGGCCTGCTCCTCGGTGAGGTCGGCGAAGGAGGCGGTGTGGTCGTCGGTGAAGCAGACGACCTCGCAGCGGCCGAAGCCGCCGGAGAGGGAGGGGAAGCGGTTCTCGAAGACCGCCACCTCGTAACCCGCGGCGGGGATCTCGCTCTCGTGCCCGTCCCCGCCGGGGCAGAGCGGGCAGGCGTCGGCCGGCGGCTGGTAGGTGCGGGCCTGGCGGTGCGAGGCGATGGCGACGGGGTCGCCGGTGAGCTCGTCGTACCGGATCTCGGAGCGGGAGACGACGGGGGTGAGGGGGCGCGGGTCGACGGCGTCGCGGGCGGCGTCGTCGCGCGCGTCGTAGTAGATGAGCTCGCGCCCGTCGGCGAGCGTGGTGACGGTCTTCTTCACGGGGGTGCCCTCCGGGCGGGATCAAACAGAACCACGCACAAAGAATCACATTCGCACATCACCGTCAATGCCGAAGCCCGCCGCCCGCGCACAGGCACCGACGGACGACTGCTCGAAGGATTACGAAGAGGTGCCCCGCTGGACCGGCACCGCCCGGTCGAGGAGTCCCGTGCGGGCCGCGAGCGCCGCCGCCTCCAGACGCGAACCCACGCCCAGCTTCATCAGGACCCGCTGCACATGCGTCCGCGCCGTGCTCGGCGCGATCCGCATCCCCGCCGCGATCAGCCGGGTGTCCTCCCCCTCCGCGACCCGGACGAGGACCTCCACCTCCCGCTGGGTGAGCAGCCGCAGCAGCCGCTGCCCCTCGTCGTCCTGCCGCACCGCCGGGTTGAGCAGCTCCGCGAAGGCCGCCTGGAGCAGCTGCGGCGCCACCGCCGTCTCCCCCGCCCGGGCCTTCACGAGCGCGCGCTCGACGCCCTCGATGCGCTCGTCGTGCCGGACGTACCCCGAGGCCCCGGCCGCGAAGGCCGCCGCGATCCCGCGCGGCGACGGCACGGGACCCAGCACCACCACGGCCACCTGCGGCCGCTCCCGCTTGATCCGGGCGATCACGTCGAAGGCGCCCGGCTCGGCCGGGGCGGCGGTGCCCAGCAGGCACACCTCCGGCGCCCGGGCCACCACGAGCTCCGCCGCCCCGGCCACCGGCGCCGCCGCCGCGAGCACCCGGTGCCCGCGCAGCTTCAGCGCCGAGGCCAACGCCTCGGCGAGCAGTCGGTGGTCGTCGACCACCACGAGGCGTACGCCCATCCCGGTCATCCCCCATCCTCCGGGCCCACCGTCACCCGGCAGGCCAGACCCGGCAAGGTACACGCTCCCCACCCCATGTCGACCCAACCCCGTTTCGCCGGTCGACGGGCCGTCACCTCGCGCTGTCGACGGGCCGTCACCACCCGATCGACGACTCCTCGGTCTCGGGCCGACCGACGAAACGGGCCCCTCCGGCGTACCGGAGGGGCCCGTTCCCGTATCTGTCCGCGACTGTCAGCCCTTGGTGCCGTACGAGACGGCGAGGTACTCCCCGGTGGCCGAGGAGCCGCCGTCACGGGTCTTGCTGACGTACGTCTTCGAGACGAAGAAGCGGCCGTCGGCGTAGAGGTACTCGCTGCCGGTCACGCCGAAGCTCCGCTCCGTCTCCCGCGTCGACTTCTCCGACGGGTTCTCCAGGAGGATGGTCTCCTTCATCGTGCCGCCGTTGATGGACACGACCCGGCCGCCCTTGTCGTACGGGGGAACCTTGTACGCGATCAGGTCGCCGCCGTCCATGCGCAGCGGGACCAGCGTGTACGTGTCGCCCGCGTCCGCCTTCTCCGGCACCGTCCTGCCCGTGGCCAGGTCGAAGGCGATGATCTCGTTCGTCTCGTCCCCGTACTCGCCGGTGGAGCCCTCGTGCTCCTCGGTCGGTACGTAGAGCCGGCCGTTGCCGACGAGTGCCTGCGTGCAGGACTCGACCTTGGTCGAACGGCAGCGGGCCCCGTACTGGTCGGCGTCCGCCGTGATCTTCGCCTTCAGCTTGCCGGTCTTCTCGTCGATGGAGAAGAAGTCCGAGATGCCGCTGCCGTCACCGGCGCTGTCGCCGACGTCGGCCGCGACGACCAGCGGCTTGGTGGAGACGACCGACGCGTACTTCACACCGGTCGGCATCTTGTACTGCGAGAGCGGGGCGCCCGTGGTCGGGTTGAGGTTCTGGATCAGCACGTACTGGCTCTCGTACGGACCGCACTTGCGGACCGCGACGAGGCCCGCGCCGCCGCCGTAGCCCAGGTCGAAGCAGTCCTGGTCGTTGGCCTGCGGCTTCCAGCGCGGGTTGCCGTTGGCGGCGTCGAAGGCCGCGCCTCCGTCGGTGCCGCCGGCCGCGACCGTCTGCCCGCTGAGCGTGACCTCGCTGAACCGGGCCTTCGCGTCACCCGCGGAACCGCCGGTGACGGAGCTCGACCACAGCAGCTTCCCGGTGCCGAGGTCGACCATGCCGACCTCGGTGCAGGGCTGGTAGTAGCGCGGCGCCACCCGCTTGGTGGACTCGAAGAGGATGGCCACCTTGTGGTCGGCGGTCATGTGCCGGGACGCGCCGCAGACCTGTCCGGTCAGCGGAAGCGTCCACAGGACCGTGCCCTTGTCGCGGTCGTAGCCGACGACGGAGTTCACGCCGGTCTTCACGAACGCCTTGTCGGTGGTCCAGGAACCGGAGACGTCGGTGGTGTCGGGGACCTTCGGCAGACCGATGCGGAAGACTTCCCGCGACTGGGTGACCGCCGGGGCCTTCTCCTTGCCGTCGCCCCCCAGACCGTTCGAGGCGTCGGACCCGCCGGTCTGTCCGCCGGAGCCCTGCGAGGTGCCGGCCGAGCTGACGGGGTTCTTGTCGTCGCCGCTCCCGGAGTTGGCGTACCAGATGCCGACACCGACGATCAGGACGACGGCGACGGCCGCCGCGATCACGATCTGGAGCTGCGCCGACAGCTTCCTGCCGCCGGGCGCCACGGCCGGGACCGGGGCGGTCTGCGGGTAGCCGCCGTAGGGCTGCTGCGGCTGGGCCGGGTAGCCGTACGGGGGCGGGACCGGCTGCTGGCCCGGCTGCTGCGGGGGCGTCGGGTAGCCGTACGGGGACTGCTGCGGAGCCGTCGGCGGCTGCTGCTGCGGGTACCCGTAACCGGGCTCCGGCTGCTGCGGATAGCCGTAGCCGGGCTCCGGCTGCGGGGCCGGCGGCTGTCCCCCTGGGCCCTGTGACCCGGGAGGTGTCCCCAGGGGGTAGCCGTAACCCGGCGGCTGCTGCGGGGGCGTGGGGGCGCCGAAGCCGCCCTGGGGATCCGGGGGCTGGTTCGGCGGGGGCGGGGGTGGCTGCGTCATCGGTCCGAATCCCTCACTTGCTGAACGCCATCATCGTCTTGACCTGCTTCTCTTCCTTGTCGTTCGACGCGGAGACACGTCCGCTCGTCACGACGAAGGTGCCGCTGCCGTAGGCGAACCCCGGGTCGTAGAAGCTGTTCTCGACCTCGGACGTCGAGGCCGGGTGCTGGAGCACGATCTTCGGCGCACCGCCGGTCGGGGCGATGGTCGCGACGGCGCCGCCCTTGTCGTACGACGGGTCGACGTAGACCAGGACCTGGCCGCCGTCCATGCGCAGCGGGATCATCTGCTGCTCGTCCGGCGCCTTGGAACGCCACTTGGGCTTCCCGGTCTTCAGGTCGAAGGCCACGACCTCGTTGGACTTGCCGTACGAGGTCTCGGTGGCCATGTAGAAGGTGTTCGCGTCGGCGGCGACACCGGTGCAGCCCTGGAGGTTCTTGCCGAAGACGACGAAGCTGCCGCCGCAGGACGGGGCGAACTTGTCCTTGCCGCCCTGGATCTGCGAGCGGAGCTTGCCCTTGGCGTCGAGCGCGAAGATGGTCCACTTCTTCTGCTCGCGCTGGGTGGCGGAGACGACCAGCGGGTCGACCGAGTAGACCTTGTCGACCTCCCAGTTCGCCTCCAGCTGGAAGGTGTACTTGGGCTTGCCGGTGGCGGGGTTGACCTCGCCGACCGCCTGGATCTTCTTGGTCGTGCTGCCCGAGGGGCAGTCCATGGCGGCGATCAGCTTGCTGCCGCCCGCGTAGGCGAAGGGCTTGCAGCCGGTGGTGGCGCCCTTGAAGAGCTGCTTCCCGTCGGTGAGGGAGAAGCCGTAGGCGGTGCTGGAGCCGGCCGCCGTGACGGTGTTGCCGCTGATGGACAGGGTGTTGTCGGAGAAGGCGAAGAGCCCGGTCGCCTTGGGGACGGACTTCTTCCAGCCCACCTTGCCGGTCTTGAGGTTCACCTGCTGGAGCCCGAGGCACTTGGCGCCGTCCTTGGCGCTGTCGTTGTGCCCGAAGACCATGAAGCCGCCGGTGGAGGGCTGCGGCGGGGCCGCGCACAGCTCGAACGGCACGTCGACGTGCCACTTCAGGGAGCCGTCGCTCAGGCTGTAGCCGTCGATGCTCTTGTACATCGCCTTGACGACGACGTCGCCGACGATCCACGGGCCCATGACGTCGGCGCCGTTGCGCGGCAGGTCGACGTTGTTCTTCAGCAGCCAGTTCACCTTCGCCTCGCCGGGCTTGCGGCCGGCGTTGAGGTCGTCGTCACCGCCCCGGCCGTCGCCCGAACCGTCGCCCTGGTCCACCGACTCGGTCGGCTTGGGGGCTCCGGTGGCCGAGGTGGAGGCGCTCGCGGTCGCGGTCGGCCCGGCGATCGGGTCCTTCTCGTCGTCCCCGCCGCCGACGACCGCCCAGGTCGTGACGGCGGCGATCAGGACGGCTCCGGCGGCCACGGCCGCGACGACACCGGTCCGGCCCTTGAGGCCACCGCCGGAGGCGGGCGGCGGGGTGGGGGCGCCCGGGTACATGGGCTGCGTGGGGTAACCGCCGCCGCCGTACGGGCCGGGCTGCTGGCCGTACGGGCCCGGCTGCTGCGGCTGCTGGCCGTACGGACCGGGCTGCTGCGGCTGCTGGCCGTACGGGCCCGGCTGCTGTCCCCCCGGGCCCTGCGGCCCGGTAGGTGCCCCCAGCGGGTAGCCGTAGGGCGGCGGCGTCGGCTGCCCGTACGGGCCGGGCTGGGCCGGCTGGCCGGGCTGTCCCCCTGGGCCCTGCGGCCCGGGAGGTGCCCCCAGCGGATATCCGTATCCGGGCTGCTGCGGCGGCTGCTGCGGCTGGCCGTACGGACCGGGCTGGGCCGGCTGACCGGGCGCGCCGGCCTGCGGGGCCTGCGGCGGCACCGGCGGTGCCTGCGGCGGGGCGGGCGGCATGCCCTGGCCCGGGACCTGGCTCGGGTCCTGAGGGGCTCCGAAGCCCCCCGGCGGCTGGTTGCTGGGCGGCTGGGTCATCAGCGGTTCCCCCTTGACGTGAGCGGGTTTTCTTTCTACCACTCACGCGCCGGCGCAAAAGCGACCGGTCCGCCCCTTGTACCCAAGGGAGGACCGGCCCGTGATGCCCTTGTTATGCGTGCCGTCACGCGACCGGTTACGCGTCCTCGGCCAGTTCGAGCCAGCGCATCTCCAACTCCTCGCGCTCCCCGACGAGTTCCCGGAGCTCCGCGTCGAGCTTCGCCACCTTCTCGAAATCGGTGGCGTTGTCGGCGATCTGCGCGTGCAGCTTCGCCTCCTTCTGGGAGACCTTGTCGAGCTGTCGCTCGACCTTCTGGAGCTCCTTCTTCGCGGCGCGCGCGTCGGCCGCGGAGACGCCGGCCTTCTGCGGCGCGGCCGCGGCGGCGGGCGTCGGGACGGCCGCCTCGATCATCTTCCGGCGGCGCTCCAGGTACTCGTCGATGCCGCGCGGCAGCATCCGCAGGGTCTGGTCGCCGAGCAGCGCGAGCGTCTTGTCGGTGGTGCGCTCGATGAAGAACCGGTCGTGGGAGATGACGACCATGGAGCCCGGCCAGCCGTCGAGGAGGTCCTCCAGCTGCGTCAGGGTCTCGATGTCGAGGTCGTTGGTGGGCTCGTCGAGGAAGAGGACGTTGGGCTCGTCCATCAGCAGGCGCAGCAGCTGGAGGCGGCGGCGCTCACCGCCGGAGAGGTCGCCGACCGGCGTCCACTGCTTCTCCTTGGTGAAGCCGAACTGCTCGCAGAGCTGGCCGGCCGTCATCTCGCGGCCCTTGCCGAGGTCGACGCGGTCGCGGATCTGCTGGACGGCCTCCAGGACGCGCAGCGTGCCGGGGAGTTCGGTGACGTCCTGCGAGAGGTAGGCGAGGCGGACGGTCTTGCCGACGGCGACCTTGCCCGCGGCGGGCTGCTGCTCGCCGCCGGAGACGGCGGCGTCGGCGAGCGCGCGCAGGAGTGAGGTCTTGCCCGCGCCGTTGACGCCGACGAGACCGATGCGGTCGCCGGGGCCCAGCTGCCAGGTGAGGTGCTGGAGCAGCGTCTTGGGACCGGCGGTGACGGTCACGTCCTCCAGGTCGAAGACCGTCTTGCCGAGGCGGGCGTTGGCGAACTTCATCAGCTCGCTGGTGTCGCGCGGCGGCGGCACGTCGGCGATGAGCTCGTTCGCGGCCTCGATGCGGTAGCGGGGCTTGGACGTACGGGCGGGGGCGCCGCGCCGCAGCCAGGCCAACTCCTTGCGCATCAGGTTCTGCCGCTTCGTCTCCTCCGTGGCCGCGATGCGCTCGCGCTCGGCGCGGGCGAAGACGTAGTCGGAGTAGCCGCCCTCGTACTCGTGCACGTCACCGCGCTGCACGTCCCACATGCGGGTGCAGACCTGGTCGAGGAACCAGCGGTCGTGGGTGACGCAGACGAGCGCCGAGCGGCGCTCCTGGAGGTGATTGGCGAGCCAGGCGATGCCCTCGACGTCGAGGTGGTTGGTGGGCTCGTCGAGGACGAGCAGGTCCTGGTCGTCGATGAGGAGCTTGGCGAGCGCGATCCGGCGCCGCTCGCCACCGGAGAGCGGGCCGATGACGGTGTCGAGGCCCTGCTCGAAGCCGGCCAGGTCGAGCCCGCCGAAGAGCCCGGTGAGCACGTCGCGGATCTTGGCGCTGCCGGCCCACTCGTGGTCGGCCATGACGCCGATGACCTCGTGCCGGATGGTGGCCTTCGGGTCGAGCGAGTCGTGCTGCGTGAGCACGCCGAGCCGCAGCCCGCCGCTGTGCGTGACGCGGCCGGTGTCGGCCTCCTCCAGCTTGGCGAGCATCCGGATGAGGGTGGTCTTGCCGTCGCCGTTGCGCCCGACGACCCCGATCCGCTCCCCTTCGGAGACGCCGAGCGAGACCCCGTCGAGCAGGGCACGGGTGCCGTACACCTTGCTGACGGACTCGACATTGACCAGGTTGACGGCCACGTTGACTCTTCCTGTACGGGGATCGATCGACGTCCCAGGGTACGTTGCCGCCGCGAGTACACCTCCGGTACACCAGCGGTGTACCGTGGCCGCATGGCTGACTCCACCATCAAGGTGCCGGACACCACCCGCGACCACCTCGCCTCGCTGGCCCGCGAGCGGGGCACCACGATAGGAGCGCTGGTCACCGAACTGGCCGCGTCCCAGCTCACGGCCGCGCAGGCGCGGGAGAAGGTTGCCGAGAGCCGGCGGATCATGCGCGAGCGCATGCACTCCACGCTCACCGACGAAGAGTTCGACGCGACGCCGAACGCCCTCGACAAGGTCTACGAGATCGCCGCCGAGAACGCCCGCCGTGCCCTGGGAGACGCGGCGGCGTGATCATTCTCGACACCTCCGCGGTGCTCGCCCTCGCCCGCGGCCATCGCAAGCTCCAGCGCGTCGCCGACAACGCGGCGGCATCGCCGTTCCGACACCTCCAGGTGCCTGCCCTGTGCCTTCTCCAGGCCGAGACGGAGGACGAAGGTGCGGGTGACGCGGCCCTGGCGCTCCCCGGCATCGACGTCGTCCCTCTCGACATGGTGGCGTCCGTGACCGTCGCGCGGATGGTGCGCGGCGGCTTCGGCGGACCCGACGTCTGCCACGCCCTCTACACGGCGCTGCCCGCACCGCAGCGTCCCACCATGGACCTGATCCTGACGGCCCGGGAGGATCTCTATCCCCCGGGCACCGTGACCGTGAACATCGACGACGAGCGTCTCGACGACTGACTCCACCGTCAACCGTCCTCCCCGCGCCGCCCCGCCCGCTCCACCAGCAGCCAGCCCGCGAGGGCGAGGCCGACGGCGGCCGGGGCCGTAACCGGGACGGCGATCAGGGTCGCCGAGTGGCCGGTCAGCAGCCCCGCGAAGCCCGTCATCGAGAGGCCGAGCACGCCCAGCAGGGCCAGGGTGATGCCGAGGGCCGCGACGGGGCCGCCCTCACCGGTCGCCGGCGCGGCCGGGACCGGGGCCTCGAAGCGGCGGAACACGGCGACGAGCCCGGCGGTGAGGACGACCGCCACCCCCATCCGCAGCGGCACCTGCGCCCACCAGGCGCCGGACGCCGGCTCGGGCAGCGTGACGCCGAACCCGAGCATCGCCCCGTACACCCCGAGCATCGCCGTCAGGTGCCAGAGGAACGCGGTCATCGCGATCCCGTTGGCGGCGACCACCGCCCGCCACACCCCGGCCCGCGCGACGAACCGCGCCCCCGGCCCCCGCAGCAGCTCGACCGCGCCGACCAGCCACAGGCCGTGGCAGAGCAGGGCGAGGGTCGGCGGCGCCATGTTCGAGACCTTCTCGCCGGGCATTCCCACCATCGAGAGCGGATACGGGCCGACGGCCACGAGCGCGGTCGCGCCGAGGAGCCCGGCGCCGGCGAGCAGCGCCGGGCGGCGGATCATGCCGTCGGCGCGCAGGAAGCCGAGCTGGTGGACCGCCAGCCACACGAACGCGAAGTTCAGGAACTCGACGAACGGCACCCCGGCGGCGAACCGCAGCACGTCCACCGCGACCGCCCCGCCCGCGAGCGCGGCGAACGCGCCCCAGCCCCACCGCTCGTGCAGCCGCAGCAGCGGCGGGGTGAAGGCGACCATCGCGAGATAGATCCCGATGAACCACAGCGGCTGGGTGACAAGCCGCAGCGCGACCCCGGTGAGCCCGCCGTCGGCCCCGGCCAGTTGGAGGACGAGCGCGGCGGCGCCCCACACCGCGACGAAGACCATCGTCGGCCGCAGCAGCCGCTGGAGCCGGGCCCGCAGGAACGACGCGTACGCGGGACGGGAACGGTGGGCGAGGGCGTGCGAGAAGCCGCCGACGAAGAAGAACACCGGCATGACCTGGAAGACCCAGGTCACGAGCTGGAGCTCGGGGACGACGGCGAGCAGATTCCCGATCTGCCCGTCCTCGGTGACGGCCGCCATGAGCCAGTGTCCGAGGACGACGACGGCGAGCGAGGCGACCCGCAGCAGGTCGACGTACCGGTCCCGGGTCGCGGGTGTCGCGGCGGCGAGTTCACGAGCGCTGATTCCCATGCTCGTACGGTCCCGCGCGGGGGCCGGTGGCCGACAGGGCGCGGATACTCAACCGGCCGCTGAGTACGGGCACCGGCGCCGGGCGCAGTGCCAACCGGCCCCTTGCCGTCGACCGCGCGGGCGACCCCCCGGCCTGGCGACCCGCGCCTCGGACCGACGGACCGTCATGTTCTTCTCACACCCCCACCCGAGGAGAAGCACGTGCCGAGACACCCACGACTGGTCGCCGTCGCCACCGCCACCGCCGCCCTCGCCCTGATCGCGGCGGGTCCCGCGGCGGGCGGCGACCCGACCGTGTCCGACCCCCGCGTCGTCGCCCACTTCGACTTCGCCGCCGGACAGAACGCGGAGAACATCGCCCTCGAACCCGATGGCTCCGCCGACATCACCTTCGCCTTCGCCCATCAGGTCGCCCGCGTCACCAAGGACGGCGACACGACCATCCTCGCCACCCTGCCCGACGTGCCGGACGCGCAGACGCCCGTCGGCGGGGCCGTCGCCCTGGGCATCGCCCGCGCCCACGACGGCACCCTGTACGTCACCTACGCCACCGGCACGGAGGAGACCGGCATCTGGCGCATCGCACCCGGCGGTGGCGAGCCGGAGCAGATCGGGTTCTTCCCGGCGGACGCCTTCCCCAACGGGCTCGCCCTCGACGAGAAGTGCGGCACCCTCTACACCGCCGACTCGCAGCTCGGCAGGGTGTGGAGCCTCCCGGTCACCGGCGGCACGCCCACGGTCTGGGCCACCGGGGCCGCACTCGAACCCACCGAGCAGATCCCCTTCGGCTCCAACGGCCTCAAGGTCCACCACGGTGCCGTCTGGGTGTCCAACACCGCCCGGGCGACCCTGCTGCGCATCCCGATCGGTCCCGGTCCCGACCACGCCGCCGGCCCGATCGAGACCCGGGCGACCGGGCTCGATTTCATCGACGACTTCGCCTTCACCGGACACGGTGACACGGTCCTCGCCGCGCTGCACATGGACCACAAGCTGGAGCTCGTACGGCCCGACGGCACCCACAAGACCGTGCTCACCGGGGCGGACGGCCTCGACAACCCGACCTCAGTGGCGGTGCGCGCCAAGACCGTCTACGTGAACAGCGCGGCCTTCTTCAACACCGAGGACCCGGACCCGAACCTGCTCCTGGCCCGGATCTCCAAGAACAAGCACTGAGGACGGCGTCAGGCCGGCAGGACGGTCGCGCCCGGGGCCGGGGAGGTCGCCGGGCGGGCCGACCGGCAGGTGCCCGAGGCGATCAGGGCGGCGGCGACGGTCGCGGCCGCCTCCGCGTCCTTCACCAGGAACGCCGTCGTCGGGCCCGAGCCGGAGACCAGCGCGGCCAGCGCGCCCGCGTCCGTGCCGGCCGTCAGGGTCGCCGCGAGCGACGGGCGCAGGGAGAGCGCCGCCGCCTGGAGGTCGTTGGCGAGGGCGCCCGCGAGGGCGGTGGTGTCGCCGGTGCGGAGGGCGTCCAGGAGGACGGGGGACGCGGCCGGGGCGGGGACGTCGACGCCCTCGGTGAGGCGGTCGAACTCGCCGTACACCGCCGGGGTCGAGAGCCCGCCGTCGGCGACGGCGAACACCCAGTGGAAGGCCCCGCCGACCGGCAGCTCCGTGAGCTTCTCGCCGCGGCCGGTGCCGAGCGCCGCCCCGCCGACGAGACTGAACGGCACGTCGGAGCCGAGTTCGGCGCAGATCTCCAGGAGCTCGGCGCGCGGGGTGTTCAGGCCCCACAGCGCATCGCAGGCGAGCAGCGCGCCCGCGCCGTCCGCGCTGCCGCCGGCCATCCCGCCGGCGACGGGGATGTCCTTGGCGATGTGCAGGTGCACGTCCGGGGAGATGCCGTGCCGGGCGGCGAGCAGTTCGGCGGCGCGCGCGGCGAGGTTCGTGCGGTCCAGCGGCACCTTGTCGGCGTCCGGGCCGTCGCAGGTGATCGTCAGCTCGGCGGTCGGGGTGGCGGTCACCTGGTCGTACAGGGAGACGGCGAGGAAGACGTTGGCCAGGTCGTGGAAGCCGTCGGGGCGGGCCGCGCCGACGGCCAGCTGGACGTTGACCTTGGCGGGGACCCGTACGGTCACCGTCACTGCTTCGCCTCCGCGATCCTCGCGAACTCCTCGACCGTCAGCGCCTCGCCGCGCGCCTGCGGCGAGATCCCGGCCTTGACCAGGGCCTCCTCCGCCGCGGCGGGCGAGCCCGCCCAGGTCGCGAGGGCCGCGCGCAGGGTCTTGCGGCGCTGCGCGAAGGCCGCGTCGACGACCGCGAAGACCTCCTTGCGGGAGGCGGTGGTCGCGAGCGGCTCGGTGCGGCGGACGAGGGAGACGAGGCCCGAGTCGACGTTCGGCGCGGGCCAGAAGACGTTGCGGCCGATGGAGCCGGCCCGCTTGACCTGCGCGTACCAGTTCGCCTTGACCGACGGGACGCCGTAGACCTTGTTGCCGGGCTTGGCGGCGAGCCGGTCGGCGACCTCGGCCTGGACCATGACGAGGGTCCGCTCGATGGTCGGGAACCGCTCCAGCATGTGGAGCAGGACCGGCACGGCGACGTTGTACGGCAGGTTGGCGACGAGCGCGGTCGGCGGCGGGCCCGGGAGCTCCTGCACCTGCATGGCGTCGGAGTGGACGAGCGCGAAGCGGTCGGCGCGCGCGGGCATGCGGGCGGTGATCGTCGCGGGCAGCGCGGCGGCGAGCACGTCGTCGATCTCGACGGCCGTCACCCGGTCCGCGGCCTCCAGGAGGGCCAGGGTGAGGGAGCCGAGTCCGGGCCCCACCTCCACGACGACGTCGTCGGGCCGCACCTCGGCCGTGCGGACGATCCGCCGGACGGTGTTCGCGTCGATGACGAAGTTCTGGCCCTTCTGCTTCGTGGGGCGCACGCCGAGGGCGGCGGCCAGCTCACGGATGTCGGCGGGGCCGAGGAGGGCGTCGGGGCTTTCGGGGCCGGTGGTGGTGCTCACCGGTACAGCCTACGGGGCACCGGCGGGGCGGCCCTACGACTCACCCCGTCTCACCCGTGCAGCCGCCTGCCGCAATGGGGCCACGGACTCGCCCCCCGCTGCACGTAGAGCTTCTTGGCCCGGAACGTCTGCTCGGCCGCGGGCGCGTTCTGGGCGGTGCCCTTGCCGCCGAGGGAGCGCCAGGTGCCGGGGTCGAACTGGTAGAGCCCGCCGTACGTCCCCGAGGGGTCGACGGCGTTCGGGCGGCCGCCGGACTCGCAGGCGGCGAGGGCTCCCCAGTCGAGGCCGTCGGCGCCGGCGACGGAGGTGGGCAGGGCCCGGGTGCCGATCCGCACCTTGCGGCTGACGGGTTCGCGGACGATCTCCTCGCCGGTCCTGCGGGGCTTCTGCCGGACGCCGTTGACCGTGCGCAGGGCGTACGTGACGCGGCGGACGCCCGCGACGCCCTGGCGTTCGACGACCTCGGTGCCCGCGAAGAGCTCGGGGTCGCGGACCCTCTCGACGGCGTACGGGATCACCTCCTCCCGGACCTGCCGGGAGCCGGTGATGCGCAGCACGGTGACCGTCTGGCCGTCGCGGGGGTAGGAGCCGGCCGCGACGGAGGCGGTGTCCTGGCCGGAGAGGGTGATCCCGGCCTCGGCGAGGGCCTCGCGGATGGTGGCGGCGTTGGTGCGGACGACGCGCTCGCGACCGTCGGCGAGGAAGGTGACCGTCCGCTCGGTGCGGACGTCGAGGGCGAGGCCCTGGCGGGTGATCGGGGCCGCGCGGGAGACCGAGAGGTACGCGCCCTCCGCGCGGACCCCGAGCTGGCGCAGCGCCCCCTCGACGGTCCTGGCGGTGGTCCAGATCGTGTGGCGCCGCCCGTCGAGGGTGAGGGCGACCGGCCGCCCGTACCGGACGACGATCTCGTCGCCGTTGGCGAGGGCCTCGCCGGGGGCGGGGGCGACGATGTCGTGGGGGCCGACGGTCAGGCCCTCGTGGGCGAGGAGTTCGTCGACGTCGTCGGCGAAGGTGTGGAGGCTGCGCGGGACGCCGTCGACGGAGAGCCGGACCGCCTTGTCGTTGGCGACGAAGGCGCTGGTGCCGCCGGCGAGGAAGGCGACGACGAGGGCCTGCGGGACGAGCCGCCGCAGGCCGTCCCCGGGGGAGCCGGAGGCCTTGCGGCGGCGGGCGGCGCGCCGGGATCCGGCACGGGAGCCCACCTGGCCGGGGAACACGCCGGGGACGACGCCGGGGGCCTTCGTTTCCAGGCCGTCGGGGGCGACGAGCGGCGCGGCTTGGGTCGGCTGCTCGTGGACGGGCAGGGTCGCCGCTCGCCGTCCGGCTCGGTGACTGCCCTGGGAAGTACTCACGAGGCCGGGACATTAGCCCCGGCCGCGGTCACTCTCCCGAACTCTCCGACTACGACACGTAACCGTTATGGATCAGTAATCGAAGGCGCGGGCCGTGTTCACGGCGATCGCCTCGGCGAGGTCGTTCTCCCCGATCCCGCGCACGGCCGCCATCGCCCGGACGGTGACCGGGATGAGGTACGGGGCGTTGGGGCGGCCCCGGTAGGGCCCCGGAGTGAGGAAGGGCGCGTCGGTCTCGACGAGGACGAGCTCCAGCGGGGCGACGGCGAGGGCGTCCCGCAGCGGCTGGGCGTTCTTGAAGGTGACGTTGCCGGCGAAGGACATGTAGTAGCCCTTGGCGGCGCAGATCTCGGCCATGGCGGCGTCGCCGGAGTAGCAGTGGAAGACGGTCCGCTCGGGGGCGCCCTCCTCGTCGAGAACGCGCAGCACGTCGGCGTGCGCCTCGCGGTCGTGGATGACGAGCGCCTTGCCGTGCCGCTTGGCGATCTCGATGTGGGCGCGGAAGGAACGCTCCTGCGCGGCCATGCCCTCGGGGCCCGTACGGAAGAAGTCGAGGCCGGTCTCGCCGACCCCGAGGACGTGCGGCAGGGCGGCGAGCCGGTCGATCTCGGCGAGCGCGTCGTCGAGGGCGGCGTCCCCGCCGCCGGGGCGGGCACCCTGACGCGACCAGCCGTCGGGGTCGCCGAGCACGATCCGCGGGGCCTCGTTCGGATGCAGGGCGACGGCCGCGTGGACGTTCGTGTGGGCGGCGGCGGTCTCGGCGGCCCACTGCGAGCCCTTCACGTCGCAGCCGACCTGGACGACCGTGGTCACGCCGACGGCGGCGGCCTTGACCAGGGCCTCCTCGACGGTCCCGGACTGCATGTCCAGGTGGGTGTGCGAGTCCGCGACCTCCACGAGCAGGGGTTCGGGCAGTGGCGGCGGGGAGTCCTTGGCACTCATGGCCCCGATCGTACGAGGGCCACGAGCGCCGGCGCGCGGGGTCACCCCCGCGCTTACCCTTCGCGGTTTTCGCGGTTACGGAAGGGATGCAGGAGGTCGGAGAGATGCCAGTGGTGCGGCACCGGCGGTGTCTCCGGTCCCGCGATGTCCGGGGTACCCGACGCGGCCGGGGTGCCCGAGGTACCCGACGCGGCCGAGGTGCCCGCGGTGGCCGACGCGGCCGAGGTGCCCGCGGTGGCCATGGCGTCCCCGGGGTCCACGGTCAGTTCCTGTCCGATCGGCCCGGCCATCGAGACGGGCTTGGTCGCCTTCGCCCCGTGCTGGTGCTTCTCCGTCGCGGCGATCAGGTCGAGCACCGACGACACCTGCCCCGCGCGCATGATCCGGACGACGTGACCGCCGCAGTTCATGCAGGTGGGGCTGGACAGCGGGGAAGGGACCCGCTCCCCGTCGGCCTTGTAGACGACGAATTCCTGGCCGGCGGCGTCGACGTGGTGCTCGATGTCGTACGCCTGCTCCCAGCCGTATCCACAGCGCATGCAGGCGAAGGCGTACGCCTCATGGGCGACGGATATGCCGGTGCCGGTGATCTCGCTCATGCCAGCTCCTCTCCACTGATCAGTGGACGCCTTTTCGGGCCGGAGCGCATCAGCAGGAGACGAACCATGGAAGGCTTTTGGCTCTTCCCTTGCCAAGCGCCCTGCGAAGAGTCCCGGCGCCGGGTTCGGCTTTGCCTTTCAGATTAGTCCTTTACGTTTACGAGGACCCTTCCAGTCAGGCCTTTGCCGCGTTCTTTGCCGCCACGACCGCATCGAACACCTCGCGCTTGGGCAGCCCCGCCTCGGCCGCGACGGCGACGATCGCCTCCTTGCGCCGCTCCCCCGCCTCCTCGCGCACCTGCACCCTGCGCACCAGCTCGGCGGCGTCGAGCTCGCCGGGCCCGGTCTCCGGGGCGCCCTCGACGACGACGGTGATCTCGCCCCGTACGCCCTCGGCGGCCCAGGCCGCGAGCTCGGCGAGCGGGCCGCGCTTGACCTCCTCGTACGTCTTGGTCAGCTCGCGGCAGACGGCGGCGCGGCGCTCGGCGCCGAAGACCTCGGCCATCGCGGCGAGCGTGTCGTCGAGCCGGTGCGGGGCCTCGAAGTAGACGAGGGTGCGGCGCTCGTCGGCGACCTCGCGGAGCTTTCCGAGCCGCTCTCCCGCCTTGCGCGGCAGGAAGCCCTCGAAGCAGAACCGGTCCACGGGCAGCCCGGAGAGGGCGAGCGCGGTGAGCACGGCGGACGGGCCGGGGACGGCCGTGACCTTGATGTCCTGCTCGACGGCGGCCGCGACCAGGCGGTAGCCGGGGTCCGAGACGGACGGCATGCCCGCGTCGGTGACGAGCAGCACACGGGCGCCGCCCACGAGCGCCTCGACCAGCTCGGGCGTACGGGCGGACTCGTTGCCCTCGAAGTACGAGACGACCCGTCCCGAGGTGTGGATGCCGAGGGCCCGGGTCAGGCCGCGCAGCCTCCGGGTGTCCTCGGCGGCCACGATGTCCGCGTTCTCCAGTTCGGTGGCGAGTCGGGGCGGAGCGTCCGCGATGTCACCGATGGGGGTCCCTGCGAGTACCAGCGTTCCTGTCACAAGGGACATCCTCCCAGCCCGGACAGGCGACGCGCACAGGCGCGTTCCCTACGATGGCGCGGTGACCAGTACCGCACCCGAGACCCTGGAGGGCCGGCACGCCGTGGCAGAGCCCTCTTCGTGGCAGCAGAGGCTGCGGCGCTTCGGCTACGCGCCCCGCGCCGAGAACCCCGCTCCCATCGGGCTGCGGGAGCGGCTCGACCCCCCGTACGCCCGTCCTTCGGCGCGCGTGTGGTCGCTCCTCGGCATCGGCCCCGTCCGGGCCGATCGGCTGTGGCGGCTGATGGCCTGGGGCGGTCCGCTCCTGGTCACGGCGGTCGCGGGCCTGCTGAGGTTCTGGAACCTGGGCAAGCCGCACGCGGTGATATTCGACGAGACGTACTACGCCAAGGACTCCTGGGCCCTGATCAACCAGGGGTACGAGGGGGCCTGGCCGAAGGACATCGACAAGACGATCCTGAACGACCCGGGCGCGGTGCTCGTCCCGACCGACCCCGGCTACGTCGTCCATCCCCCGATGGGCAAGTGGGTCATCGGCCTCGGCGAGAGGATCTTCGGCTTCGAGCCCTTCGGCTGGCGCTTCATGGTGGCGCTGCTCGGCACGCTGTCGGTGCTGCTGCTGTGCCGGATCGGCCGGCGGCTCTTCCGCTCGACGTTCCTCGGCTGTCTGGCGGGCCTGCTGCTCGCCGTCGACGGACTGCACTTCGTGATGAGCCGCACGGCGCTCCTCGACCAGGTGCTGATGTTCTTCGTGCTCGCCTCCTTCGGCTGCCTCGTCGTCGACCGCGACCGCAACCGGAAACGGCTCGCGGCGGCGCTCCCCGAGGACGAGGAGGGGGTGCTGCGGCCCGACGGGGAGATCGCGGAGACCCTGCGCATGGGGTGGCGGCCGTGGCGGATCGCGGCCGGCGTGATGCTGGGCCTCGCGGCGGCGACCAAGTGGAACGGCCTGTACGTCATGGTGGCGTTCGGCCTGATGACGGTCCTGTGGGACGTGGCGGGCCGCCGCACGGGCGGCGCCGTCCGCCCGTACCTCTCGGTGATCAAGAAGGACCTGGTCCCGGCGTTCGTGTCGGTGGTGCCGGTGGCGATCGCCACGTACCTGGTGACCTGGACCGGCTGGATCGTCTCCGACAAGGGGTACTTCCGGCACTGGGCCGCCGACCAGGACAAGCTCCCGGGCGGCGGGGACAGCTTCTGGGGCTGGCTGCCGGAGTGGCTGCGCAGCCTCTGGCACTACGAGTCCGAGGTCTACTCGTTCCACGTGGGCCTGACCTCGCCGCACACCTACGAGTCGAACCCCTGGTCCTGGATCGTCCTCGGCCGCCCCGTCTCGTACTTCTACGAGTCCCCGGCCCCCGGCACCGGCGGCTGCCCGGCCACCGCCAAGGGGAAGTGCGCCCAGGAGGTCCTGGCCCTCGGCACCCCGCTCCTGTGGTGGGCCGCCTGCTTCGCCATCCTGTACGTCCTGTGGCGCTGGGCCTTCCGCCGCGACTGGCGCGCGGGCGCGATCGCCTGCGCCATCGCGGCGGGCTGGGTCCCCTGGTTCCTCTACCAGGAACGTACGATCTTCCTTTTCTACGCGGTCGTCTTCGTGCCTTTCCTGTGTCTGGCGGTGGCCATGATGCTGGGCGCGATCATCGGCCCGCGCGGCTCCTCGGAAAGGCGCCGCACATTCGGCGCGGTGGCGGCCGGATGTCTGGTGCTGCTGATCGTCTGGAACTTCATCTATTTCTGGCCGATCTACACGGGCACGCCGATTCCGATAGACCAATGGCGGGGCCGGATGTGGCTCGACACGTGGATCTAGCCGCGTAACGGCACGCAAGCATGCGGGAGGGGCGCGACCGGTCCGGTCGCGCCCCTCCCGCATGTCCGGGGCCGCCCGCGTCGCCGCCGTACGAGGCTGCCCGATCGGTCCCCCGGTTCTGCCCCCGCCTCTGCCCCGTGCGCCGCGGGCCGGCGCCTCGCCTCCGTGTATCCAGGAAGCCCAGGAGCGACCAGGAGTGAGGTACCCGTGCGGACCCCGAGCGACGGCGGAACCAGCAACGGCGGAGAGCCGGACCGGACACCGGCCGGCCAAGGGGCGGCGCGCCGGGAGGCGGAGTCCTCCTCACCACCGGGACCGGCCGGGCCGCGGCCCGGCGCGGGCAACGCGGCGGCCATCCAACTGCTCCGCCAGGCCGGCCACCCCTGGGCCCAGGAACTGCACCAGCACGACGCCGGCTGCGGCCACGGGCAGCACGAGCAGCCCGCGCCCACGCCTCCGGCAACCACGTCGTCATCGGCGACGGCGACAACGACGAGCCCACCCTCGGCCACGAGCTGACGCGGCGTCCCCCCGCGGTACCCCACGCGGGTAAGTGACGGACGGGGCGGTAGTTGCTAGACACACCGAAGGGACGCTGCTTGACTGGACGGCCACCTGGGGAGGGGAGCGCAGCCATGCGCAGCGGAGCCAAGACCGCGATCGTCGGGGGCGTGTTCCTCGTCGTGGCAGGCGGTGTCGGATACGGAGGATTCAACCTCTACAACGGGATCACGGGCGGCGGTTCGTCCGTGGGGGCCCGTTCCTCCGACGAGGGGCGGAAGACCGGGCCCGTCACCGGCGACGAGGTGACGACGACCGCGCGGGACTTCCTCGCGGCCTGGGCCGCCGGTGAGCCGGAGAAGGCCGGGCAGCTGACGAACGACCCGGTGACGGCGGGGCCCGCCGTGGCCGCCTACCGGGAGGGCGCGAGCGTCTCGGAGGCCGAGATCACGCCCGGGGCGCCCGTCGGGCCGAAGGTGCCGTTCACCGTGAAGGCCACGATCACGTACAAGGGCGTGTCGAAGCCCTGGTCGTACGCCTCCGAACTGACCGTCGTCCGGGGGGAGAGCACCGGCCGGCCGCTGGTGAAGTGGGCACCGTCCGTGCTGCACCCGAGGCTGCTCACGGCCGACGCCACGCTGCGGACGGGCGTCGCGAAGACGGCCTCCGTGAAGGCCGTCGACCGGAACGGCGACGAGCTGACGGCGGAGAAGTACCCCTCGCTCGGCCCGATCATCGACGAGCTGCGCACACGGTACGGAGCGGAGGTGGGCGGTGAGACCGGGGTCGAGACGTGGATCGACTCGGGCAGCGCGACCGTCCCCGACTCCACCCTCCTCGTCCTGTCGAAGGGCAAGGCGGGCACGCTGAAGACGACCATCGACCCGAAGGTCCAGGCGGCGGCCGAGAAGGCGGTCAAGGCGTACGGCAAGGCCGCGGTGACGGCGATAGAGCCGTCCACGGGCGCGATACGGGCGGTCGCCAACAGCCCGGCCGGGGGGTTCAACACGGCCTTCCTCGGCAAGCAGGCGCCCGGTTCCACGATGAAGATCGTCACGGCGGCGATGATGATGCAGCAGGGTCTGGCGAAGCCGAGCAGCCCGGTCCAGTGTCCTGCCACCGTCGTCTGGAAGGGCCGCACCTTCGAGAACCTCAAGGGCTTCTCGTCGAACGGCGACCTCACCAACGCCTTCCTGCTCTCCTGCAACACCACGTTCATCAAGCCGGTCAAGCCCCTCGACGACAAGGGCATCGCGGACACCGCCCTCGGCGAGACCGCCCGCCGGTCCTTCGGCATCGGCCTCAACTGGCAGGTCGGCGTCCCCGTGGCCGACGGCAGCGTCCCCGAGTCGGAGGGGCCCGAGACGGCCGCCTCGTACATCGGCCAGGGCAGGATCACGATGAGCGCCCTGAACGTCGCCTCGCTCTCCGCGACCGCGAAGGACGGCCGGTTCCGCCAGCCGTACCTGGTGTCGGCGGAGCTCGGCGACCGGGAGTTCGCCAAGGCCGAGCCGCTCTCCCCCGAGGTCGCCAGGGGGCTGCGCCTGATGATGAAGGCGGCGGCGACGAGCGGCACCGCGGCGGACGCGATGGCCGGTGTCCCGTCGCCCAAGGGCGCGAAGACCGGCTCCGCCGAGGTCGACGACCAGGACGACTCCAACAGCTGGTTCACCGGCTACTCCGGCGACCTCGCCGCAGCGGCGGTCGTCCAGTCGGGCGGCCACGGCGGCGACGCGGGGGGCCCGGTGGTCGCGCAGGTCCTGAAGGCCGGCTGACCGGTCCGCTTCGGCCGACCGACCCTCGGAACGCGGTCGCATGGCCCGTACAGCTACCGCTAGCGTGCGGGCCATGACCACCGCTGACGAGACCTCCCCCGCGCATCCCCAGTTCGCCGCCGCCCTCCAGGAGTTGGGCCTCGACGTCGAGGTCCGCCGCTTCCCGGACGAGACCCGCACCGCTCAGCAGGCCGCCGACGCCATCGGCTGTGAGGTCGCCGAGATCGTGAAGTCGCTGATCTTCGCCGCCGACGGGGTGCCGGTCCTCGTCCTGATGGACGGCGCCTCGCGAGTGGACGTCGAGCGGGTACGGCAGGAGCTGTGCGCCGGGAAGGTCACCCGGGCCGACGCGAAGGTGGTCCGGGAGACCACCGGGTACGCGATCGGGGGCGTCCCGCCCTTCGGGCACCGCACCCGGACCCGGGTCCTCGCCGACCGGGGCATCCTCGACCACGACGTGGTGTGGGCGGCGGCGGGCACCCCGCACACCGTCTTCGCGCTGGACCCGAAGACGCTGGTCGCCCACGCCGGCGCCACCCTGGTGGACGTCCGCGAGCCCTCGGCGTGACCCCGCTCGTCACCCTCGCGGTGATCGTCGCCGCCGTCACGCACGCGAGCTGGAACGCCATCGCGCACCACATCAAGGACCAGCTGCTCTCCTTCACGCTGATCTCCGGCGGCGGGGCGCTGCTCGGCATGGTCACGGCCGTCTTCGTGCCACTCCCCGCGGCCGGCGCCTGGCCGTACCTGATCGCCTCGGCGCTCCTCCACATCGGCTACTACGCCCTGCTCATGCGCTCGTTCACGCTGGGCGACTTCGGGCAGATGTACCCGATCGCGCGCGGGACGGCCCCGCTCGTCGTGACCGTCCTCGCGGCGGTGTTCCTCGACGAGGTGCCGGGCGGCTGGCAGTTGCTCGGGGTGGCGGTGGCGTGCGCGGGCCTGACGGGCCTCGCGCTGTGGGGCATCCGGGGCAAGGACACCCGCCCGCACTGGCCGGCGCTGCTCGCGGCGGGCGCGACGGGTCTGTCCATCGCCCTCTACACGGTCGTCGACGGTGTCGGCGTCCGCGCGTCCGGTACCTCGCTCGGCTACATCGCGTGGCTGATGATCCTCCAGGGCCTCGTGATCCCGGCGTACGCCCTGTGGCGGCGCCGCGCGGCCCTCGTCCCCCAACTCCGCCCGTACGCGGCCCGGGGCGCCTTCGGCGCGGTCCTCTCCATCTCGGCGTACGCGCTCGTCCTGTGGGCCCAGACGAAGGCGCCGCTGGCCCCGATCGCGGCGCTCCGGGAGTCCTCGATCATCGTGGGCGCGGCGATCGGCGCGCTCTTCTTCAAGGAACGCTTCGGCGGCCCGCGGATCGCGGCGGCGGGCCTGATGGTCATCGGCATCGGCCTGATGCTCCAGGCGGGCTGAACCGCCCTCGGCTCAAGGGCCGTCGCAGGAGGCGCGGAAGAAGTCCGTCCGAATGCGGCGGAAGCCGGTGTGCCCGGTCTCCTCGGCGTGGGCCAGACACCAGACGGCGGGCCCGCGACCGTCGTCCGCCGCGCCGGAACCGTCCAGGCAGGTGGTGCACTCGGCCTCGGTGATCAGCCCGCTCCCGGAGCGGTCGGCCCGTAACGCCCAGAGCTTCGGCCGCCGCGCCCCCCGGTGGTACGGCCCGGCCACCCGACCGACCGCGATTCCCTCACGACGCATCAGACTCCCCCTCCACGGCAAGCTCCGCCCACACCAGCTTTCCCGGCCCGAGGCGGTCGCAGACACCCCACTTGGCGGCGAGTACGTCGACGAGCGGGAGCCCCCATCCGCCGTCGCCTCCCGTGTCGGGCAGCGCCATCAACGGCCGCCGTTCGGAGGCGTCATGGACCTCGATGCGCAGTCTCGCGCCCGACACTTGAGCGAAGCGGGTCTCGACCTCGCGGCCGGGCACGTGCGCGTGCCGGACGGCGTTCGCCAGCAGCTCGGAGAGCACGAGCGAGGCGGCGTCCTCGACGGCCTCCCACTCCCACCGGGCGAGCCCGGCGCAGCTCACGGCGGGCGAGCGGCACGCTGCGGGCGGTGTGGCGCCAGCGCAGGACGACGGTCTCGTCAGGTGCGGCTCCCATCAGGCCACCTCCACACCGTGGATGAACCTCGACCCGACGTCGACGCCGTGGTGGCCAGCCACAGGGCCCGGCGGCGCTGTCGCTGGATCCGCGCGGTCTCGTGTACGTCCAGGTAGGGACGTACGAGTCGACTGTCCTCCCCTCGGAGGAGGGGAACCCGGCTTCTGGGCCGACCATCAGACCGGCGCCGGGGAGACCGGCTCCCCCGGCTCCGGCTGACCCCGTCAGTCCGAGGGCCGCACGACTCTGGGTGTCCCGGCGGACGACGGGGTCGTCAGGGCCGGTGTGGGCGGTGCCGGGTCGCTGATGCCCGGGGAGCGGGCCGGCTGGACCGGGGCCGGG
Source organism: Streptomyces sp. NPDC058650 (assembly GCF_042717315.1). Taxonomy (NCBI): domain Bacteria; kingdom Bacillati; phylum Actinomycetota; class Actinomycetes; order Kitasatosporales; family Streptomycetaceae; genus Streptomyces; species Streptomyces sp. NPDC058650. The sequence continues at coordinate 24,263 of NZ_JBHXRL010000018.1, read as the reverse complement.
GACAAGGGCCTGCCCGGGAGCAGGTAGAGGAGGCAGACGGCCGCCACCGTGGCCGCCGCGGCCAGTGCGGCGAGGCCGGGGCCGCGCAGGGCGCGGACCGACCAGGCGCGGCCACTCGGGGGGTCCTCGCGGCGGAGGTCCCGGTGGGTGATCTGGGCCGCGCGGGCCGTCAGGGCGGCGCGGAGGCGGGTCTCCGTCGCGGCGTGGCGGTCCTCGGCGGAGGGCGGGGGTGTGGGCGGTGTCGAGGGCGGGGTGGTGGTCATCGGGACGCCTCCAGGTTCTTCTCCAGGGCGTCCAGGGCCCTGCTCGCCGTGGACTTCACCGTGCCACGGGAGAGGTTGAGGGTCTGGGCGATCTGCGCCTCGGTCAGTTCCGACCAGTAGCGCAGGACCAGGACCTCGCGCTGACGGGCGGTGAGTCGGGCCAGTGCGTCGAGGACCGTGCGGTGTTCCTCCGCCAGGAGGAGGCCTTCGTCCACCGGGGCGCTCGCCGGCTGGTGGGGCGGGGTGTAGCCGCGGGCCGTGCGACGGCGGCGCAGTACGGAGCGGGCCGCGTTGACCACGGCCGTGTGCAGGTACGCCCCCGGGTCCTGGAGGCCGTCGAGCGACGTGCCGTACGTCCTGCACACGGCCGCGAACGCGTCCTGGACGACGTCCTCGGCGGTGTGCAGGTCGTCGACGAGGAAGAGCGCCAGTCTCACCATGTCGAGCCGGCGTGCCCGGTACAGGTCGGTCAGGGTGGGCGGCCGCTCGTCGTACGGCGTGCCCGTCGCGCGCGGGCGGAGTTCCCGTACCACCGCCATGCCCTCCGTGCCGGACAGGCGGGCGAGCAGCCGGGACCACCAGGGCGGCGCCGCGGCCATCGCGTACTGCATGTGTCGCTCGATCCGTTGCGGGGTGGGGAGGGCGCGGGCCGGCCCTTTGGTGGGCCGGCCCGCTCTTGTTCCGGGGTTACTTGCCCGGGGCGATCACGCGGGGCGCGTTCTCCGCGGGGGCCGGCGTCGGGGCCGGGACGCCCTTCGTGCCGGCGGCGTCGGACCGGTCCGCGCCCGGCTTCACCACGGCGGGCTTCGACGCCGGCTTCGGGGCCGGCTTCGGGGCCGGCGCACCCGGCGTGACGACCCTCGGGGCCGACTCGGCAGGCGTGACGGCCTTCGGGGCCGGCTCACCCGGCGTGACGGCCTTCGGGGCCGACTCGGCGGGCGTGACGGCCTTCGGCGCCGGCTTCGCGCCGGAGTCGGCGACGGCCTGCGCGGTGAAGACACCGCCCAGGAGCAGCGCGGCACCGGCGACGGCACCCAGGATGCGGCGGGGGTTGCGGTTCATGAGGCTCTCCAGGTGAGGAGGTGGGATGTGGGGAACTGACGTGAAGGGCGCCTTCAACCCACCAGACGTGTGGCACCCCCCGAGGTTGCGTCCCCCGGCGAAGAACTTCTCCGGCCCCCTCAGTCCGCCAGTACCTCCGCGAAGTGCGTGTTCACCGCCAGCAGGCCGCCGTCGACCCGCAGGACCGTGCCCGTGATCCAGGACGCGTCGCGCGACGCGAGGAACGCGACGGCGGCGGCCACGTCCTCCGGGGTGCCCACCCGGCCCAGCGGGTAGACGCGGTCCGCCAGGGCCGCGAGTTCGGCCTCCTTGCCCGCCCACGCCGTCGTGGCGATCGTCCCCGGGTTGATCTGGTTGACGCGGACGCCGCGCGGCGCCGCGTCACCCGCCAGCGTCCGGGTGAGCGAGGCGAGACCCGCCTTGGCCGCGCTGTAGGCGTGGTTGCCGAAGTCCACCTCGGCGTTGACCGAGCCGATCGTGACGATCGCCCCGCGCCCGCCCGCCGCCGCGAGGTGCGGCAGCGCCGCCCGGGAGCAGCGGACCGCGCCCATCAGCGTCACGTCGAGCTGGCCCGCCCAGCCCCCGTCCGGTTCGTCCTCGAAGCGGTCCCGGTCGGGGGCGACGGGGGCGAGGGCGTTGTTGACGAGGACGTCGAGGCCGCCGAAGGTCTCCACCGCGTACGCGACGGCCGCCTCCACCGAGTCCCGGTCCCCGACGTCGCAGCGCAGGGCCACCGCCCCGGGCAGCTCGGCGGCGGTCCGTAGCGCCTCCTCCTCGTCGATGTCCGTGACCAGCACCCGCGCGCCCTCCGCCGCGAGGCGCCGCGCGGTGGCCGCGCCGATGCCGCGCGCCGCGCCCGTGATCAGGGCGGCGTACCCGTCGAAGCGTGCCAGGGGTTCCAGGTGTTCCGGACGTTCCAGTCGTTCGCTGAGATCCATGGGCCTGCCCCTACCCATCCCTCCACCCGGCCGCAACATCCCGTTAACAAAGGGCGCGGGAGGAAAGCGGAGAAAAGGAAGTCCTGACAATTCGGCCATGACCGAAAGGCTTTGACATGCCCCCTCCCCGAATACCACGATCGATACCGCCGATTGACCATGTGGACACAGGGGGAACAATGTCTTCGACGTACGAATCCGGAGTAGAGGAAATATGCGAGTCCCTTTCCGCCCGGAGCTTTGATCTTCGCTCCGGCGAGAAGGTCAGGCAGCTTCTCCTCCAGCGATCCGAAAGCGCGCTCGACGACCTGGAGCCCTTCCGCGACAGCTGGGGCGAGATGCCGCTCGACAGCTACATGGCGGACGGCGGGCGCTACCGCCGCCGCCGGCACGCCACGCTCAGCGCGCCCCGGGCGAGCGCCGACTACCGCGTCGAGGCCCACCAGCCGCACTACCAGGGGCTCGACTACAACACCCTCAACGGCGGCGTGGCCCGGCACTACGAGCCGTTCGAGGACCGGATCCTGCGCGGCGCGACGATGAACAGCCTGGTCACGCTCGGCTGCGACATCTTCGGCCGGCTCGCCCCGTACTCCGCGTGGCACATCGAGGCCCACCAGTTCCGCATCGAGGTCGACGGCGAAGAGGTCGGCCTGCCCACGCCCGAGGGCGTCCACCGCGACGGCGTCACCTTCGTCCTGATGGCGATGATCGGCCGCTCCAACGCCACCGGCGGCGAGAGCACCGTCTTCAACCTGGACAAGCAGCCGGTGGAGAAGTTCGCCCTGGCCGACCCCCTCGACCTGGCACTCGTCAACGACGAGCGGGTCTACCACGGCGTCACGCCGATCGAGCAGATCGATCCCGCCGCCCCCGCCTCGCGCGACGTGCTGGTCGTGACCTACCGTCACAAGCCCTGATGTCAGACGCGGGTGCGGGGGGCCGGCGTCCGCGAAGGCGCGCCGCCCCCCACCCGCGCACCCCTTGAGTGAGAAGACGGAAGACGGGTACATGGGTCAGCTCATCGCCGTGGCGGTCATCACGATTCTGGCTGTCATCAGCCCCGGCGCGGATTTCGCGATGACCGTCCGCAACAGTTATCTGTACGGGCGGGCCGCCGGCGTTCTCGCCGCCGTCGGAATTGCCCTGGGCGTTCTCGTCCACGTCACCTACACCATGCTGGGCGTGGGACTTCTGGTTTCCAGGTCCCCGATGCTTTTCACGGCGATGAAACTGATCGGCGCCGCCTATCTGGTGTACATCGGGTACAAGACGTTCGTCGCCAAGACCCAGGTGGACGTCGACCTGTCGGACGACGGCGGCCTTTCGAAGGCGGGCGCGCTGCGCACCGGCTTCCTGACGAACGCGCTCAACCCGAAGACGATGCTCTTCGTGCTGAGCACGTACACGCAGGTCGTCAGCGCCGACACCCCCGTCTTCCAGCAGGTCGGCTACGGCCTCTTCATGTCCTTCGCCCACCTGGTCTGGTTCGCGCTCGCCGCGCTCCTCTTCTCCCAGCAGAGCCTGCGCACCCGGCTGCTCCAGCGGCAGACCGTGCTGAACAAGGTGATCGGGACGGTGCTCGTCGGGCTCGGGATGGTCCTCGCGCTGACCCCGTCCATGGCCTGACCCCTCCATGGCCTGACTTCTGTCAGTCGCTCGACACCCGCTCGACGCGCGGCTCCGCGATCGACCGGTAGTCCGCGGCGGAGAGCGCGATCGAGCGGTCGAGGCGCGCCGCGTTGAAGTAGAACTCCTCGTGCGTCAGCAGGTCCGGGTCGACGAGGAGTTCGAGGCGCTCGTCGAAGGAGAACGGCAGGATGGTGCCGCTCTCCGAGCCCGCGAGCTCCTCGGCGATCTCCGGGGACGCGAAGGAGACGTAGGTGCCGCCGTACAGCGCCTTCACCGCCGCGAGGTCGATCCGCTTGTCACCGGGGACGACGACCAGCGCGAACCGCTTCTCCTTCTTGCCGATCTTGACCATCGCGATGATGCACTTGGCCGCCTGGGCGAGTGCGTGTCCCCGCAGGGCGCTGACCGCCTCGGTGGCACCCTCGGGCGCGTGCTCGATCACCCGGTAGGCGGCACCGCGCTCGTCGAGCAGGGCGACCAGCTTCTCGTACGTTTCCTGGGACATGCGTTCTCTTCTTTCCTGTGACAACCGATGTACGGGTACGGCGAGTTGTACGGCGAGTCGACCCTACTGGCCGGTCAGCGGGTCGTCGGCAGCCCGCGCGCGTGGTCCACGTGCCTGAGCAACACGACACCGGGGCGGTCCAGCTCGTAGAGCACGCGCACGCCCGCCCTGCGCCGCCGCACCACGCCCGCGGCGACCAGCGCCGTGAGGTGCTGGGAGACCGTGCTCGGGGCGAGGCCGAGCGCCGCCGCCAGGTCCGATGTCGTCGTGGGCGCCACGAGGGCCCGGACGACGCCGGCCCGGCTGCGGCCGATCAGGATCTCCAGCCGGTCGCCGTGCACGGGCGCGTCGGCACGCCACTCGGTCGGCGCCTCCCCGACGAGGTCGGCGGCCCCTTCGACCGGGTAGGAGAGGGCGGCCTCGGAGCCGTCCGGGGCCGAGGCGCAGAAGGGCGTGCCGCGGCCGAACAGCAGGGGGACGAGGACGAGTCGGGAGACGCCCGACACCGCCATCACGCCGGGCACCGCGACCCCGCCGGGCACCGCGATCCCGCCCACCGCGTCCAGGAGGGCCTCCGGGCCCTGGGTGGCCAGCGTGCGGGCGCGGCGCAGGATGTCCTCCTCCGTCGCCGCCCGCAGGGTCGACGCGTACGGGGCGAGCGCGGCCCACCAGTACCGCGGGAAGAAGGCGCGGAGTTCGGCGACGCGGGCCGCCGGGTCCGCGTACAGGGGGCGCACCTCGGCGGGCACGCCCTGCGGGTAGCGCTGTTCGAGCTCCGCGCGGACCCGGGACGGGCAGACCGTCGCGAGGTGCGCGAGCTCCTCGCTCAGGTCCGGTCCGTCCGGGGGCGGGACGGCGAGGAGGAACGGCGGAAGGGCCCCACCGCCGGTCCGGAAGAGGTGGACGAGCCAGCCCGGGATGGTCACGTCGGAGCGGCTCAGCGAACGGCGGGTGGTCTTGGCCCAGTTCGCGTACGGCCAGGGGACCAGGCCCCGGTGCGCCGAGAGCAGCGCGATGCTGCCGTAGATCTCCCAGAGCCGACTGCTCGCGATCCGCACCGTCACGCTGTTCGTGACACTGTTCGTGACGCCGTTCGTCGCGCAGTCGGACGGTCGCGACGGAATCTCGCTCACCTGCACCCCCGTGCCTGCCCACCGGTCAGTGGGCCCGCACACGGTACTGGCCACGCGCCCCCGCACCCGCCGGGCGACGGCTCAGAATGTCAGGTCCACGACCGACCGAACCGCCCGGACCAGGGCCTGCGCGCGGGGATCGGCCGTGACCGTCTTCCGCATGCCGTTGGTGACGTACCCGAAGGCGATCCCGGACTCGGGGTCGGCGAAGCCGAGGGAGCCGCCGCGGCCGGGGTGGCCGAAGGACGACGGGCCGAGGAGCGGGGAGGCCGGTCCGTGCAGCATGTGGCCGAGCCCGAAGCGGGTGCCGACGAGCAGCACCTTGTCCGGTCCCGCCGACTCCTCCGTACGGGCCAGGGTGAGCGTCGCCGGGGCGAAGAGTCGCTCGGCTCCGTCGACGGGGCCGAGGGTCGCGGCGTAGAAGCGGGCGAGCGCGCGGGCGGTGGCGACACCCGCCGAGCCGGGCAGTTCGGCGGCCCGGTAGTCGGGGTCGTTCTCGTCGGGCTTGGGCTCGATGACACCGAAGGCGCGCCGGGTGAGGGAGTCCGGGTCCTTGTAGGCCTCGCTGACGGAGCGCTTGGGGCGGAGCTTGAGGGCGCCGCCGCCGGGCGGGTCGATCTCCTCGACGCGGCCGAGGCGGCCGACCCGGTGGGCCTCCGCCGCCGGGAGCCCGATCCACAGGTCGAGGCCGAGCGGGCCGGTGATCTCCTCGGCGACCCAGCGGCCGATGGTGCGGCCGGTGACGCGGTGGACGAGGCCGGAGAGCAGCCAGCTGAAGGTGTGGGCGTGGTAGCCGTGGGCGGTGCCGGGCTCCCAGACGGGGGCCTGGGCGGCTATCGCGCGGGTCGCCGTCGGCAGGTCGATCGCCTCGGCGAGGGTGAGCGGCCGGTCCAGGACGGGGACCCCGGCCCGGTGCGCGAGGAGCTGCCGTACGGTCACGCGGTCCTTGCCGGCGGCCTTGAACTCCGGCCAGTACGTGGCGACGGGGGCGTCCAGGTCGAGCAGCCCGCGCTGGTGCAGGAGCAGCGGGACGGCGGCGGCGACGCCCTTCGTGGCGGAGCGGACGACCTGGGCGGTGTCGGCCGTCCACGGGTCCGTCCCGGCTTCCGCCCCGCCGTCGGCGTCCTTCCTGCCCGCCCACAGGTCGACGACCCGCTCGCCGTCGCGGTGGACGGCGACGGCCGCCCCGCGCTCGCCGCGCTGCTCGAAGTTGCGCAGGAACGCGTCCCTGACCGGCTCCCAGCCCGCCGCCACCGTGCCCTGGACGTCCACCCGACCCACTCTCCCTTTTGTACGACCGGCTCCCATGGTGCAACGCGGGCCGCGAAGGACGGATTCCGGGGTCAGGAGACGGGGTCAGGCCACGGAGCTCGGCACGAAGCCGAAAGGCAGCTCCAGGCGGTGCCGGGCCATGAGCTCCTCGTCGGCGAGGACGTCGCCGGTCCGCCCGTCGGCGGCGATGACGCCCCCGCTGAGGATGACCGCGCGCGGGCAGAGCTCCAGGGCGTACGGCAGGTCGTGGGTGACCATGAGGACGGTGACGTCGAGGGAGCGGAGGATGTCGGCGAGCTCGCGGCGCGAGGCCGGGTCCAGGTTGGACGACGGCTCGTCGAGGACGAGGATCTCCGGCTCCATGACGAGGACGGTGGCCACGGCGACCCGGCGGCGCTGCCCGAAGGAGAGGTGGTGCGGCGGCCGGTCCGCGTACTCCGCCATGCCGACGCGCTCCAGGGCGCGCGCGACCACGGCATCGAGTTCCGCGCCCCGGAGGCCCGCCGCGGCCGGGCCGAAGGCCACGTCCTCGCGGACGGTCGGCATGAACAGCTGGTCGTCGGGGTCCTGGAAGACGATCCCGACCTTCCGCCTGATCTCGGCGAGGTGCTTCCTGCCGACCGGGAGCCCGGCGACGGTGACCGTGCCCGCGCCGCCGGTGAGGATGCCGTTGAGATGGAGGACGAGGGTGGTCTTGCCGGCGCCGTTGGGGCCGAGGAGAGCGACCCGCTCGCCGCGCCCGACGGTCAGGTCCACACCGAAGAGGGCCTGGTGGCCGTCGGGGTAGGCGTACGCGAGGCCACGGACCTCGAGCGAGGGGGGAGTCGTCATAGCGTCCATCCGAGGAGGCAGATCAGCAGTGCGGTGAGCGGCAGGGCGGCGGCGTACGTCCACTGGGCGCGGGTGGCGGTCACCTCGTCGATGACCGGCATGGTGCCCGTGTAGCCGCGGCTCACCATGGCCAGGTGGACCCGTTCCCCGCGCTCGTACGAGCGGATGAAGAGCGCGCCGGCGGACTTCGCGAGGACGCCCCAGTGGCGGACGCCGCTCGCCTCGAAGCCGCGCGAGCGGCGGGCGACGGACATGCGGCGCATCTCGTCGGTGATGACGTCGCCGTACCGGATCATGAACGAGGCGATCTGGACGAGCAGCGGGGGCAACTTGAGCCGCTGGAGGCCGAGGAGCAGGGCGCGCAGCTCGGTCGTGGAGGCGAGGATCACCGAGGCGGCGACGCCGAGGGTGCCCTTGGCGAGCACGTTCCAGGCACCCCACAGGCCGGGGACGCTCAGCGACACCCCGAGGACGGTCGTCTGCTCGCCGGGCACGACGAACGGCATGAGCAGCGCGAACGCGACGAACGGCACCTCGATGAGCAGCCGCTTCAGCAGGAATCCGGCCGGGACGCGGGCCGTCGCCGCCACGACCGCGAGGAGCAGCGCGTAGAGGGCGAAGGCCCAGACGGCTTCGCGGGGCGTCGAGACGACGACCACCACGAAGCCGAGGACGGCGGCGAGCTTGGTGTGCGGGGGCAGCGCGTGGACCGGCGAGTGCGCGTGCCGGTAGAGCTTGTGGGCTCCCCCGTGGCCTCCGGTACGGGAGGTCCCACCGGCTCCCATGTCAGACGGCTTCCGGTACTGCCGTACGGCGACGGCGCACCACCCAGAAGGCGCCCGTGCCGACGGCGAGGGTCACGCCCACGCCGATCGTGCCGGCCAGGCCGCCGGAGAGGCGGGCGTTGTCGACGTCCTTGACGCCGTAGTCGGCGAGCGGCGAGTCGGCGGCGGCGTGCTCCTCGACCTTGGCGTCGAAGCCCTTGTCGGCGGCGACCTTCTCCAGACCGTCGGGGCTGGCGGAGGCGTAGAAGGAGACGAAGCCGGCGAGGACGAGCGCGGTGACGACACCGCCGATCCAGAGCTTCCTCGGGGATCCGGCCGGGGATCCGGCGGCCACCGGAGCGGGTGTAGCCGCGTCGACCAGCTCGCCGTCGACGCGGAGCTTGAGCGGGGCGGTCAGGCCGCGGGCGCCGTAGACCAGGTCGGGGCGGACGGCGACGACCGCGCCGACGGTCAGCATGGTGATGACGGCCTCGCCGATGCCGATGAGGACGTGCACGCCGACCATGGCGGTGAGGACCTTGCCGATCGGCACGTCGGTGGTGCCGCCGATCGCGTAGATCAGGGTGAAGGCGGCGGCCGAGGCCGGTACGGAGACGAGCGCGGCGGCGAACGAGGCCACGGTCACCGAGCGGCGGGTGCGCGGCAGCACGAGGACGAGGCCGCGGAAGAGCGCGTACGAGACGACGACCGTGACGACGCCCATGACGGTGATGTTCACGCCGAGGGCGGTGAGGCCTCCGTCGGCGAAGAGGATGCCCTGCATCAGCAGGACGACGGCGATGCACAGGACGCCGGTCCACGGGCCGACGAGTATCGCGGCGAGCGCGCCGCCGAGCAGGTGTCCGCTGGTCCCGGCGGCGACCGGGAAGTTCAGCATCTGCACGGCGAAGATGAAGGCCGCGACGAGCCCGGCCAAGGGAGCCGTCCGCTCGTCCAGTTCGCGGCGGGCCCCCCGCAGGCTGACAGCGACGGCGCCGGCGGCGACGACACCGGCCACGGCCGATACGGGGGCGTTGATGAATCCGTCAGGTACATGCACGTCCCGAATGATGAGCCTTCTTGCGAACTACTTGCAAGAGCGCATGGGTCACAGATCACAGGGCGGACGGCGCATGACCGAGCTGAAGGCGGGAAGAAGTGACACATTGACTAAAAGCAGGACAAAACGTGAGGAGCGCGCGATGACCGCCGTAGAGGATCACGCAGTCGACGACCACGCCAAGGGGCGGATCATCAGCGACGCCCCGCTCTCCCGGCCTGTCCCCGTGACCCTTCGCTACGACGCCGACTACTCCCCCGCGACCGTCCGCTTCGTCTTCCCCGGCGACGTCGAGTGGTCCTTCCCGCGCGCGCTCCTCGAAACGGGCCTGCGCACCCCGACCCGCCGCGGCGACATCGAGGTGTGGCCCTGCGGCCGGGTCCAGACGGTCGTCGAGTTCCACAAGGACGACGGGGTCGAGGTCGTCCAGTTCGACACCGCCGCCCTGCTCCGCTTCCTCCGGCACACGTACGCCGCCAGTACGTCGATGACGACACACTGACGGCGTATCGAGTGGAGCCGGGGATCAGGCCTTGACGAGGTCCGGCTTCGCCGGCGCGCCCTCACCCGTCGACGCGGCGAGGCTCTCGCCCTCCACGTCCACGTTCGGCAGGATCCGGTCCAGCCACTTCGGCAGCCACCAGGCCTTGTGGCCGAGGAGCGCGAGCACGGCCGGGACGATCGCCATCCGGACCACGAAGGCGTCGAAGAGGACCGCGACGGCGAGACCGAAGCCGATCATCTTGATCATCTGGTCCGTCATGCCGATGAAGCCGGAGAAGACCGCGATCATGATGACCGCCGCGGCGACGACCACCCGGGCGCTGTGCCGGAAGCCGGTCACGATCGCCTCGCCGGGCCGCTCCCCGTGCACGTACGCCTCGCGCATCCGGGTCACGAGGAACACCTCGTAGTCCATCGCGAGACCGAAGACGACACCCACCATGAAGATCGGCATCATCGACATGATCGGGCCGGTCTGCTCGACCCCGAAGAGGCTGCCGAGCCAGCCCCACTGGAAGACCGCGACGACCGCGCCGAGGGCCGCGACGACCGAGAGCAGGAAGCCGAGGGCCGCCTTGAGCGGGACCAGGATCGACCGGAAGACCACCGTCAGGAGCAGGAAGGCGAGGCCGACGACGAGTGCCAGGTAGGGCACGAGCGCGTCGTTCATCTTCTGCGAGAAGTCGATGTTCATCGCGGTGGCGCCGGTGACCAGGACCTCGTCGCCGGTGGCGTCCCGGATGTCGTGGACCAGGTCCTCGGTGGCGACGGAGGACGGGCGGTCCTTCGGGACCACCGTGATCATCGCGGCGTCGCCGGCCTTGTTCGGGGTCGCCGGGGTCACCGCCGCCCAGCCTTCGAGGCCCTTGATCGTGGAGACCGTCTTGTCCGCGGTGGCCTTGTCGCCGTCGACGACGACGAGCAGCGGGCCGTTGAAGCCGGGGCCGAAGCCGTCCGACAGCGTGTCGTACGCCCGGCGCTCGGTGGTGGAGGTCGGCTTGACGCCGTCGTCGGGCAGGCCCATCTCCAGGGAGGCGGCGGGCAGGGCGATCGCGCCGAGACCGAGGACGCCGATGAGCAGCACCATCACGGGGCGGCGGATGACGAACCGGGCCCAGCGGGTACCGCCGTTCGGCTTGTCACTCGCCTTCGCCGTGCCCTTGCGCTGCTTGCGGCCGACGACCTTGTCCCCCGCGAAGCCCAGCAGCGCCGGGATGAGGGTGAGGGCGATCAGTACGGCGATGACGACCGTGCCGGCGGCGGCGAAGCCCATCTTCGTCAGCATCGGGATGTTGACGACGGCCAGGCCGACCAGGGCGATGACGACGGTGAGTCCGGCGAAGACGACCGCCGAGCCCGCCGTGCCGACCGCGCGGCCCGCGGCCTCCTCCTTCTCGCGCCCGTCGGTGAGCTCCGCGCGGTAGCGGGAGACGATGAAGAGGGCGTAGTCGATGCCGACCGCGAGGCCGATCATCATCGCGAGGGTGGAGGTGGTGGAGCCCAGGTCGAGGACGTTCGCGAGGGCCGCGATCGAGGAGACGCCGATGCCGACGCCGATGATCGCGGTGAGCAGCGGGAGCCCCGCAGCGACGAGCGAGCCGAAGGTGATGACGAGCACGATGCCGGCGATGATCACGCCGACGATCTCGCCGGCGCCGGTCGCGGGCATGGTCTGGAGGGCGTCACCGCCGACCTCGACGGTCAGCCCCTTGCCCTGCGCGTTGTGACCCGCCTGGGTGAGCGCCTCGCGGGTCTCGTCGGTCAGTTCCATCGCGTTGACCTTGTAGGCGACGGAGACGTAGGCCGTGGAGCCGTCCTGCGAGACGGCGTGCGCGGTGTACGGGTCGGCGACCGAGACGATCTGGTCCGAGCCGGACTTCAGCGCGGCGACGGTCTCCTCGACGACGGCCTTGTGGGCCGCGTCGGTCACCTTCCGGCCCTCGGGGGCCTTGAAGACGACACGGGCGGTGGCCCCGTCGGCACCGGCACCGGGGAAGCGCTCTTCGAGCAGGTCGAAGGCGCGCTGGGCCTCGGTGCCCGGGATCGAGAAGGAACCGGAGGTGGGGGCGGGCGCGGTGGCGGCGCCGATACCGGCGACCGCCAGGAGCGCCACCCAGAGGAGGGCGACGAGCCGTCGGCGCCGGAAGGCGGAACGGCCCAGCTTGTAGAGGAACGTGGCCACGGGGGCGTACTCCCATTGTGGGGCGGGACAGGACATGGGGAGCCGGCCCGACGGCGTGAGCGGTGCGCGGTCGGTTGGTGCGGGTGAGATCGGGGTCAGACGCCGAGTGAGGGGAGCACGACGGCGTCGACGTAGGCACTGAGGAAGGCGCGGTCGACCGGCTGATCCTCGATCAGCGGCCGGGCGACGAACGCACCGATCAGCATGTGGGGAAGGAGCTTCAGCGCCGGGTTGTCGGCGGCGACCTCTCCCCTGCGGACCGCTCGGCGCAGCAGTTCGTCGAGGCCGTTCATCTCGGGTTCGATGAGCAGCTCGCGCAGCGCCCGGTGCAGTTCGGGGTTGGTGTGGACGGCATGGGCCAGACCCCGCATCAGCGCGGAGTCCTTCTCCATCTGGCAGTCGTCGGTCCGCTCCAGGAGCACGTGGAAGTCGCCGCGCAGCGAGCCGGTGTCGATCTCGGCGAGATCGGCGGGCTTGTTGGCGCGCAGCGCCCGGGCGACCAGTTCGGGCTTGCTCCCCCACTGGCGGTAGAGGGTGGCCTTGCTGGAGTGGGTGCGGGCGGCGACGGCGTCCATGGTGAGGGCGTCGTAGCCGACCTCGCGAAGGAGATCGAGCACGGCTGTGTACAGCTCGGACTCCCGCTCGGGAGTGAGCCTGCTGCGAGCCATGAACGGCCCCTCCGATCGACAACGCGAACGAAACGGTTTCGTACAGTACGAAGATACCCAGGCCCCCAGCGAAACGAAACCGTTTCGTACGTGTGCTGGCCCACACCGCACCCGCACCGCACCCACACGCGCCCACAGCGCCCGCCCGCACGAACCGATACACACGTACGAGTTGCCGCACCCCCTCCGCGCGGAAAGCATGTACAGGTGAGTGACGACGTCGCGTATCTCCGGTTTCCGCACCTCCACGACGACCTGCTGTGCTTCGCGGCCGAGGACGATCTCTGGATCGCCCCCCTCGTCCCCGAGGGCCACCGCCCCGGCCGGGCCTGGCGGCTGACCGTCGACCGGACCAGGGTCGGCCACCCGCGCTTCTCGCCGGACGGCCGCCACATCGCGTACACGAACTGGCGCAGCCTCGACCCGGAGATCCATCTCGTCCCCATCGACGGCGGCTCCGCCCGGCGCCTCACCTACTGGGGCTCCACCGACACCCGGGTCTGCGGCTGGACGCCCCCCGACCGGGACGGCCGCTCCGACATCCTCGCCGTCTCCTCGCACGGGCAGCCCTTCTCGTACTACTCCTGGGCATACTCCGTCCCCACCGACGGCTCCCCCGGTCGCCGCCTCCCCTGGGGCCCGGTCTCCGACATCACTGTCACCACGGCCTCAGCCACCACCCGCCACGGCGAGCAACCCGCCAACAACCACCGGACCCTCCTCCTCACCGGGAAGCCGCCGCACGAGCCGGCCGCCTGGAAGCGGTACCTCGGCGGCGCCACCGGACGGCTCTGGCTGCACGGCGAACGGCTGCTGCCCGACATCGGCGGCCACCTGGACTGCGCCATGGCCGTCGACGGCCGGATCGCCTTCCTCTCCGACCACGAGGGCATCGGCAACCTCTACTCCTGCCTGCCCGACGGCACCGACCTGCGCCGCCACACCGACCACGACGCCTTCTACGCCCGGCACGCGTCGAGCGACGGGCGGCGGGTCGTGTACCAGTGCGCGGGCGAGCTGTGGATCGTCGACGCGCTCACCCCCGACTCCCGCCCCCGGAAGCTGGAGGTCCGGCTCGGCGGGCAGCGCGTCGGCCGACGCCCCTACCAGGTGCCCGCCGCCCACCACGTCGACGCGGTCTCCGTCGACGAGACCGGCCGGGCCAGCGCCGTCACCGTACGCGGCAGCCTGTACTGGCTCACGCACCGCGACGGCCCGGCCCGCACGATCGTCGACTCGCCGGGCGTCCGCGTCCGGCTGCCCGAGATGCTCGGCAGCGGCGGACAGGTCGCGTACGTCACCGACGCCGAGGGCGAGGACGCCGTCGAGGTCGCCTACCTGCCGCGCGCCAGCGGCGCCCGGCCGCCGCGCCGGCTCGCCTCGGGCGGCCTCGGCCGGGTCGAGGAGCTGATCGCCGACCCGGAAGGCGAACGGCTCGCCATCGCCACCCACGACGGGCGGCTCCTCCTCCTCGACGCGACCGAGGACTCGGGGGATGCCTCCCAGACCGAGGACTCCGGGGACACCTCCCCGGCCGGAGGCTCCGGAGGTACCTCCCCGGCCGGAGGCTCCGGGGACACCTCCCAGGCCGGAGGCTCCGGGGACACCTCCCAGGCCGGAGGCTCTGGGGGAGGGAAAGTCACCGAGCTCATCCGGTCCCTCAACGGGCCCGTCCGCGACCTCGCGTTCTCCCCCGACGGCGCCTGGCTCACCTGGTCCCACCCGGGGATCGGCCGCTCCCTCCGCTCCATCAAGATGGCCCGCATCTCCGGCCCCGGCGCCCGGACCGTCGTCGACGTCACCAACGGCCGCTTCGAGGACGAGAACCCGGTCTTCACGCGGGACGGCCGCTACCTCGCCTTCCTCTCCTGGCGCGGCTTCGACCCGGTGTACGACGTCCACACCGGCGACCTCTCCTTCCCGCTCGGCTGCCGCCCCTACCTCGTACCGCTCTCCTCCGCCACGCCCTCCCCCTTCGCGCTGCTCCCCGACGGGCGCCCGGCGGCCGGCGGCCTCGACCCCGCCGACGACGACACGGACACCGGCGACGGCACCGTCACGGTCGAGATCGAGGGGCTCCCCGACCGGGTCACCCCCATCCCGGTCACCGCCTCCAAGTACTCCGCGCTGCACCCCGTCAGCGGCGGCGGGCTGGTCTGGCTGCGCTGGCCCATCTCGGGCGCGCTCGGCGAGACCTTCGCCAACCCGGCCGACACCTCCGGCCGCCCCTCCCTCGAACACTTCGCCATCACCAAGGCCCGCAAGACCGAACTCGCCAAGGACCTCGACTGGTTCGCGGTGAGCGGCGACGGCACCCGGCTCGTCATCGCCGACGAGGGCGAACTGCGGGCCGTGCCCGCCACCGAGTCCGGCGACGGCGACTCCACCGTCTACCTGGACCTGCGGCGCATCCTCCACGAGGTCGACCCCGGCGCCGAATGGCGCCAGGCCTTCGACGAGGCCGGCCGGATCGTCCGCGCCTACTTCTGGGAGCCCGGCATGGGCGGCGTCGACTGGTCGGCGGTCCTCGACCAGTACCGGCCGCTCGTCGAACGGGTCGCGTCCCCCGACGAGTTCGCCGACCTGCTCCGCGAGGTCGTCGGCGAACTGGGCACCTCGCACGCGTACGTCACCCCCGCCCGCCGCAACGAGGGCCCGCCGCACTACCAGCGCGCCATGGGTCTCCTCGGCGCCAACCTCGTGCGCCGGGAGTCCGGCTGGACGGTGAAGCGGATCCTGCCCGGCGAGTCCTCCGACTCCAAGGCCCGCTCCCCGCTCGCCGGCACCGGCATCCGCGAGGGCGCCGTCCTCACCCACGTCGACGGCCGGCCCGTCGACCCGGTCACGGGCCCGTACCCCCTGTTCTCCGGCACCGGCGGCACCACCGTCGAGCTCACCTTCACCTCCGCCGAGGGCGAGGGCCGCTCCCGCCGCGTCGCCGTCGTCCCGCTCGTCGACGAACGACCGCTGCGCTACCAGGACTGGGTCGCCAAACGCCGGGCCGTGGTCCGGGAGCTCAGCGGCGGCCGCTGCGGCTACCTCCACATCCCCGACATGGGCGGCTCCGGCTGGGCCCAGTTCAACCGCGACCTGCGCATGGAGGTCTCCCGGCCCGCGCTCATCGTCGACGTACGCGGCAACGCTGGCGGCAACATCAGCGAGCTCGTCATAGAGAAGCTCACCCGCAAGATCCTCGGCTGGGACCTGACCCGGAACGCCCAGGCCGTCTCGTACGCCTCCAACGCCCCGCGCGGCCCCGTCGTCGCCCTCGCCGACGAGGCCACCTCCTCCGACGGCGACATGATCACCGCCGCCTTCAAGCTCCTCGGCCTCGGGCCCGTCGTCGGCCAGCGCACCTGGGGCGGGGTCGTCGGCATGACCGGCCGCCACCGGCTCGGCGACGGCACCCAGATCACGGTCCCGATGAACGCGGCCTGGTTCCCCGAGTACGGCTGGTCCCTGGAGAACCACGGCGTCGAACCCGACCTCGCGGTCCTGCGCACCCCCCTCGACTGGGCCGAGGGCCGGCACGCGCAGCTCGACGACGCCGTGCACGTCGCCCTCTCGCTCCTCTCGGAGACCCCGCCGGCCAGCCCCCCGGGCTACGAGGCGGTCCCCGACCGCTCCCGCCCGAAACTGCCGCCGAGGTCCGCCCCGTAGAGGTCGGGGAACCACGCGTACGCGCCGCCGAAGCCCGGCTCAGGACACGCAGGCGTCCGCCCCGTACGCACCGCCGAGGTCCAGCTCGTAGGAGGTGCCGGGCTCTCCGTCCAGCGTCACGCTCCCGACGGCGCCGAACCCGACCCGCCCGAGCACGGCCCTCGACCCCGCGTTGTCGAGGGTCGTGGCGGCGGTCAGCCGCGTCAGCCCGTACTCCTCCCGCGCCAGCCGGCACACCTCGCGCACCCCGGCCGTCGCCACGCCCCGCCCGGTCGCCTTCTCGGCGACCCGGTAGCCGAGCTCGGCGGCCCCGTCGACGGCGTCCACGAGGTTGAACCGGCCGAGTATCTCCCCGCCCTCCCCCACCAGGACGTGGAAGTGGATCGCACCGGTCTCCTGCTCCGCCAGGAGCGCCCGGTGCCGGTCCTCGAACTCCTCGAAGAACGCGTCGCCCCGGTCCGGCACGGAGGCGGCGAAGTAGGCCCTGTTGTCCCGCTCGAACGCGAGCAGGGCGGGCGCGTGGTCGGGGCGCAGTCGCTGCAGTTCAGGCATGGGGGCACGGTATGCGCTCGCCCGGCAAAGGGCGCCCTAATATCCTGCGGCCAGGGGCCGGTCACGGCGGGATCCCGCTGGACGGAGCACCCGTCCAGGATGCAGAAATGCAGAACAGGAACACGCATGCCCGATCGACCACCGACCGGCCAGACCCTCATCCAGTCGGTACAGCGCGCCGTCCATCTGCTGCGCGCGCTGAATCACCGGGGCGGCAGCGCGAGCGCCAAGCAGCTCGCGCGCGACACGGACCTGCCACTTCCCACCGCGTACCACCTGCTGCGCACCCTCTGCCACGAGGGACTGGTGAGCAAGGACCGCCACGGATACGCCCTCGCGGACCCGGCCGGCCTCGCCGTCCCACAGACTTCCCCGCCCAAGGGGCTCCCCACCCAGGAGTGGACGGACGCCCTCAGTCTGGAACTCGAAGCCGCCGTCTACTTCGTCATCTACCGCGAGGGCGAGATACGGGTCACGGCCGTCTCCCGGAACCCCGGCTGCCCACCCGTCACCGAATGGGCCGAGTTCGGCCTCACCGGCCACGCGCACGCCGCCGGTCAGTCGCTCCTCGCCCAGCTCGGCGACGAAGAGCGCGCCGACCACCTCGACCGGCACCCCGCGACACCGCTGACCCGGCACACCGTGGCGGGCCGCACCGCCATCGAGCGTCGCCTCGCCTCCCAGCGGCGCGGGCTGCCCCTCCTCGAATACGAGGAGTACGTCCTCGGCACCGTCTGCGCCGCCGTCCCCATCTCGGTCGGTTCCTCCGCGGCGGCCCTCGCGATATCGCTCCCGACCGCCCGGGCCGCCGACCTCCAGCCGCTCACGCGCCGCCTCCAGGACCGCGCGGAGAGCGTCGTCCTCCTCGACCGGACCTTCTCGATCACGCCCCGTGCTCCCCGCCCGCCGGAGCCTTGAACACGCGAAGGCGCACCCGGCGTCCCGGGTGCGCCTCCCCTCAGCCGGCCGTGGGCCGGCCGGATTCAGGCGTCGTAGTCCTGGTCGAAACGGTCCTGGGCCTCCTGCTGGGCCTTGCGCGTCTCGCCTTCGGGACGGTCACGGCCCTGGGAAGCACGCTCGGACGCCTCGTCCTTCGCCTTGCCCGCGGCCTGCTTGGCCCGCTCCTTGAGCTCGTCCGCCTTGTCGCTGAACTGGTCCTTCATGCCCATGAAGATTCACTCCTAGAAGGGTGTGAGGTGGGGACGGGGCGTCGTGCCCCATCGGGCTCGACCAGCCTTGCACGGGCCCACATCCCGCGCATTTCGATCAGCCACTCCCCCTCACTCACCGTCACCGACGGGCCGCGTCCCCCGCGCGCGCCTGCTCGTCGGCCGCGCCGCCCGCGCCCACGAGCCCCTTGGAGACGGAGCCGAGGCGCGGCTCGAAGCGCCGCATCTCGCGCTGTCCGACCGCCGCGATCACCCCGGGCAGATAGCCCCGGACCGACTGCATCCCGCGCAGCCACCACTGCGCGTACACGTGGGAGGAACGCCGCTCGATGCCGGCGACGATCCGGTCGACGGCCGGGCCGAGGGGGTACGTGCGGTTCGCGGGCCATGGCAGCCGGGAACGGAGCTCGCGCATCACGTCGTCCTGGTCGGCGCCCCGGACCATGTCGGTGTCGGTCCAGGACAGATAGCCGACGCCGACCTTCACGCCCTTGTACGCGACCTCGGCGCGCAGGCTGTGCGCGAAGGCCTCGACGCCCGACTTCGAGGCGCAGTACGCCGTCATCATCGGGGCCGGGGTGATCGCCGCGAGCGAGGCGATCTGGAGGAAGTACCCCCGGGACTCCATGAGGACGGGCAGGAACGCCCGGCCGGTCACGGCTCCGCCGATCAGGTTGACCTCGATGACCCGCCGCCAGGCGTCGGGGTCGGACTCGGCGAACGGGCCGCCGGCCGCGACCCCGGCATTGGCGACGACGATGTCGACCTTCCCGAACCGCTCCTTGACCTCGGCCGCGACCTTCGCCATGGCCTTGTGGTCGGTGACGTCGGCGTGCCACCAATCGGCCTCGGTGTGCAGCCGCCCGGCGACCTCCTTGAGCTGCTCGGGCTCCAGGCCGACGAGCGCGATCTTCGCGCCGCGCGCGGAGAGCTTGCGGGCGAGGAGTTCGCCGACGCCGCGGGCTCCTCCGGTGACGACCGCGACCTGTCCTTCCAGGCTGACCCGGCTCATGCCTTCTCCTTCACTTCGAGGGACGTGCCCAGGTACGCGTCCGTCAGTTCGCGGATCCGGGCGGTGACGGCCTCGGGGGCCTCCACCGGCGTCATGTGGCCGGCGCCGGTGACTTCGAGGAGCCCCACGCACTGCGGGAGCGCCTCCGCCATGGCCCGGGAGTGGACGGGCGGGGTGAGCCGGTCGGCGGTGCCGACGAGGACGGCCACCGGCAGGTCCAGCTCCCGTACGCCCTCTTCGACGTCGAGTTCGGAGAGGACGCGGGACCATCCGACACGGACCCCGCGCGGACAGGCGTGCACGATCCGGGCGCAGGCGTCGACCCGCTCCGGAGCGGAACCCGGTCCCATCGTCGCGTACTTGAGGATCTTCTTCGAGACGGGCGTGACCGGCCCGAGGGGGGCCTTCGCGCCGATGACGCTCCGGGTCAGCCGGGTGCGCCGGCCGCTCGGACGCAGCGGTACGACGGTGGCCTCGGCGATCAGCCGCGAGGGCCCGGTGGAGCAGAGCAGTACGGCCCCCGCGTGCTCCCGGAAGCCGGGGCGGGAGGCCGCCGCCATCACGGTCATGCCGCCCATGGAGTGCCCGGCGACGACGGCCTTCTCGCCGGGGGCGAGGGTGGCCGCGAGGACGGCTTCGAGGTCGTCGGCGAGCGCCCGGACCGAGTATCCGGAGGGCCCGGCGGGGACCGGGGAGCGGCCGTGGCCGCGCTGGTCGTAGGCGACGACCCGGTGGTCGGCGGCGAGGGCCCGTATCTGCTCGGCCCAGAAGCCGATCGAGCAGGTCCAGCCGTGGGCGAGGACGACGACGGGGGCGCCCTCGGGGCCGTACACCTCGACGTGGATCCGGGAGCCGTCGGCGGAGACGGCGGTCAGCTCCCGGGACGCGGGCAGCGAGGTCAGGTGGCGGCTCACTGGGCGGCCTCCTTCGTGCGGGAGGGGCGGGTCTTCGCCGCCGGGGCAGTCGGGGCCGTCGTGGACGTCTTGGGCGCGCGCAGCACCTCGTACTCGGAGAGGTCGACCTGCCGGGTCTCCTTGCGGAACTCGCCCGTCGTCCCCGGCCACAGGGTGGTGTTGCGGCCGTTGGCGTCGAGGTACCAGCTCTCGCAGCCGCCGGCCTTCCAGACGGTCCGCTCCATCCGGGTCTGCACCTTGCGGTTCCAGGCGCCGACGGCGGAGGGGCGGACGGCGAGCGCGGCGCGCCCCCCGAGCATGTCGAGCTGACGCAGGTAGTCGGCCAGGTAGTTCAGCTGGGACTCGATCATCAGGATCATCGAGGAGTTCCCGAGGCCGGTGTTGGGGCCGATGACCGTCATGAAGTTGGGGAAGCCCGCGGCGGTGGCGCCGCGCAGCGCCTCCATGCCGTCCTTCCAGGCCTCGGCGAGCGTCTGCCCCCCGGCGCCGACGACCCGCTCGGCGATCGGCATGTCGGTGACGTGGAAACCGGTGCCGAAGACGATGGCGTCGACCTCGGTCTCGGTGCCGTCGGCGGCGACGACGGTCGAGCCGCGGACCTCACGCAGCCCGGAGGCGACGACGTCGACGTTCGGCTGGGCGACCGCCGGGTAGTAGGTGCTGGAGAGCAGGATGCGCTTGCAACCGATCCGGTACGAGGGCGTCAGCTTGGCCCGCAGCGCCGGGTCCTTGATCGCCTTGGCGATGTTGGCCTTGGCGAGCTTCTCGATGAGCCCGAGTTCGCCCGGGTGCTTGGTGAAGGCGCCGACCTGGAGTTCGCGGATGCCCCAGAGCAGGCCGCGGCGCAGGGTGCCGGTGGCGGGCACGGCGCGGTGGAGCCAGCGCTCGGGGCCGCTGATGGCGCGGTCCATGCGGCGCATGACCCACGGGGGCGTGCGCTGGAAGAGCGTCAGCTTCCCGACCAGGGGCTGGATCGCGGGCACGATCTGGATGGCGGAGGCGCCGGTGCCGATCATGGCGACGCGCTTGCCGGTGAGGTCGTAGTCGTGGTCCCAGCGGGCGGAGTGGAAGACCTTGCCGGGGAAGTCGGCGAGCCCCGGGATGTCGGGGATCTTGGGGTCGGAGAGCGGCCCCGTCGCGGAGACGACGACCTCGGCGCTGAAGGACCCCTGGCTCGTCTCGATCTCCCAGCGGAGCGCCTCCGGGTCCCAGGCCATCCGCCGCACCTCGTGGTTCAGCCGCAGGTGGGGGCGGATCCCGAAGGTGTCCGTGACATGCTCCAGGTACGCGCGGATGTGGCGCTGTCCGGAGAAGGTCCGCGGCCAGTCGGGGTTGGGCGCGAAGGAGAAGGAGTAGAGGTGCGAGGGCACGTCGCAGGCACAGCCGGGGTAGCTGTTGTCGCGCCATGTGCCGCCCACGGAGTCGGCCCGCTCCAGGACGACGAAGTCGGTGATTCCCTCGCGGCGCATCCGGACGGCGGCCCCCAGGCCACCGAATCCCGATCCGATCACCGCCACCCGTACGTGCTCGTGCTTCGCCATGCCGCCTCCCGAACGCCCGGCAGATCACGCCAGCAATCACTGGCACAGTCGGGACTGTAGAGCAGCTCCATACCGAGCGGTAGGGGTACGGCGAGGGAAAGTTACCGGCGGTACAACATAGGCTGGCGTGCGTGGCAGAAGGATCAGGCGAAGGACCGGGACCCGACACGGGCACACACGAAGCCGTGCACGAAGCCGTGCCCGACGGCGTACGCGAGTACCGCATGGAGGAGCTCGCGACGGCCGCCGGCATCACCGTGCGCACCCTGCGCTTCTACCGCGAGCGCGGACTGATCCCGCCGCCCCGCCGCGAGGGCCGGATCGCCTGGTACGACGAGCACCACCTCGCCCGGCTGCGCACCATAGCCGCCCTCCTGGAGCGCGGCCACACCCTCAACGGCATCGCCGACCTCACCACCGCCTTCGAGAGCGGCCGGAACGTCCGCGAGGTCCTCGCCCTCGGCTCCCCCACCGAGGAGGAGCCGGTCCGCCTCACCCCCGAGGAGCTCGCCGACCACTTCGCCGGCGAGGTCACCCCCGAGAACCTCGCGGCCGCCCTCGACCTCGGCTACCTCGTCACCGACGGCGAGGAGATCATCCACATCAGCCGCCGCCTGCTCGACGTCTCCGCCGCGCTCGTCCGGGAGGGCGTCCCGCTCGCCGAGGTCCTCAAGGCGGGCGCCCGCGTCCGCGAACACGCCGACGCCCTCGCGGAGCTCTTCACCGACCTGCTCCGCGCCCACGCGGCCGAGGACGACCTGGGGAGGCTGCGCCCGCTCGCGAAGAGCGTCGTCGAGGCGGAGCTGTCGATGGCACTCGACCGACGCCTGCGCCCCGAGAACACCTGAGTCCGCCGACGAACGGCAGCGGGGGCTACAGCTCGTAGACGGCGGTCACGGGGGCGTGATCGCTCCACCGCTCGGCATGCGTGGCGGCGCGCTCGACGTAGGCCTTGACGGCCTTGGCGGCGAGGCCGGGGGTGGCGACCTGGTAGTCGATGCGCCAGCCGCTGTCGTTGTCGAAGGCGCGGCCGCGGTAGGACCACCAGGAGTAGGGCCCTTCCTGCTCGGGGTGGAGGGCCCGCACGACATCGACGTACGCGCCGTCGCCCTCGTCGAGGACCCGCCCGAGCCACTCCCGCTCCTCCGGCAGGAAGCCGGCGTTCTTCTTGTTGGCCTTCCAGTTCTTGAGGTCGGCCTCGCGGTGGGCGATGTTCCAGTCGCCGCAGACGACGACCTCGCGCCCATCGGCGGCGGCCCGGCCCCTGAGCTCCTTCAGGTACGGCAGGAACTCGCCCATGAACCGCAGCTTCTCGTCCTGGCGCTCGGTGCCGACCTCGCCGGAGGGCAGGTAGAGGCTGGCGACGGTCACACCGGGCAGGTCGGCCTCGATGTACCGCCCGCTGTCGTCGAACTCACTCGACCCGAAGCCGACGCGCACCGCGTCGGGCTCGCGGCGCGTGTAGAGGGAGACGCCGGCGCGGCCCTTGGCGGCGGCGGGCGCGTGGGCCGTGAACCAGCCCTCGGGCGCCCGGACCTCGGCGGGCAGCTGGGCCTCCTCGGCGCGGACTTCCTGCAGGCAGACGGCGTCGGCGGAGGTGCCGGCCAGCCACTCGACGAAGCCCTTCTTGGCGGCGGCGCGGAGACCGTTGACATTGACGGTGGTGACAGTGAGCATCCCGGGAGAATACCGACACTCAGCTTCCGCATACATGTACGATCCACCGCATGAACATTCACCCCACCCCCTTCGACCACCCCGACGCCGTCAAACTCAACGACGCGGTACAGCTGGAATACGCCGCCCGCTACGACAGCGAGGGCGACGCCACACCGCTGGACCCGGCGATGTTCGCACCCCCGCGCGGCCTCTACCTCCTCGCCTACGACGCCGAGGGCCGCCCCGTCGCCACCGGCGGCTGGCGCGCCCAGGACACGAACGACGAGGGCTACGCGGACGGCGACGCCGAGCTGAAGCGCATGTACGTGGTCCCCGAAGCCCGCGGCCTGGGCCTGGCCCGCCACATCCTCGCCGCCCTCGAAGCCGACGCCCGCACGGCCGGCCGCACCCGCATGGTCCTGGAAACGGGCACGGCCCAGCCGGAGGTCATAGCCCTCTACACGTCCAGCGGCTACGAACCCTGCACCAAGTTCGGCCACTACCGCACCTACTCCACCAGCCGCTGCTTCGCGAAGCCGCTGGCCTGAGCCGGCACGCGAAAAGCAGAAATCCCGCCCGATCTTTCGATCGGACGGGATTCCCGGTGTCTGTGGACCTGTGGGGATTTGAACCCCAGACCCCCTCGATGCGAACGAGGTGCGCTACCAGACTGCGCCACAGGCCCTTGCGACGTGTGAAACATTAGCATCCCTACCGGCTCACGCAAAAATCCGTTCCGCCGCAGGTCACCGGGGGCCGTCGCGGGCCGCCGGCGGGGGTCATTCGTTGGCCGCCCGGGGGCGGTCGTCCTCCGCGTACTGGTCGAAGAGGGGGGTGGGGGGGGGGGGGGCGGGGGGGGCGGGCCGGGGCGCCGCGGGGCGCGGCGGCGCGGGCGCGGGCAGGGGGGGGGTGCAGCGCCAAGGGGAGACGGGCGCCGCCCCC
>NZ_JBHXRL010000017.1:0-186603 GCF_042717315.1 Streptomyces sp. NPDC058650 | reverse complement strand
CCCTCCCTCTTTTCCCCTACTTCGTGTTGGGTTTGTTTTTGCTTTTGATCCCCCGCCGGGGCGGCGGCCCGGCCGCCGCCGCCCCCGCCCCCCCCCCGCACTCCCTCAGCGGCCGACTCCCCGCCCGGCTCCCGGCTCCCGGCTCAGCCGTCGGTTCCCGGCTCCACCATGCCTTCCCGCAGCCGGTTCAGGCTCCGGGCCAGGAGTCGGGAGACGTGCATCTGGGAGACACCGAGCTGCTCACCGATCTGCGTCTGGGTCAGCTCCTCGACGAAACGCAGGTGCAGCAGCAGCCGGTCGCGCTCGTCGAGGGCCTCCACGAGCGGGGCAAGGGTGTGAAACTCCTCGAACAGTTCGAGCGCCGGGTCCTCCTGACCCATGATGTCGGCCAGGGCGGCGTCGTCGTCCTCGCTGTCGCCGCCGGCGATCGTGGCGTCCAGGGACGTCGAGGTGTAGCCGTTCGCGGCCACCTGGGCCTCCACGACCTCGTCCTCGGACAGGTCCATGACCGGCGCGAGTTCGGCGGTCCGAGGGGCCCGGCCCAGCCGCGCGCTCAGTTCGTCGGTCGCCTTCGCCAGCTCTATCCGCGCCTCCTGGAGCCGGCGCGGAACGTGCACCGCCCAGGTGGTGTCACGGAAGAACCGCTTGATCTCGCCCACGATGTACGGCACGGCGAAGGTGGCGAACTCCACCTCGCGCGACAGGTCGAAACGGTCGATCGCCTTGATCAGACCGACCATGCCGACCTGGAGGATGTCCTCCCTCTCGTCGCCCCGCGCGCGGAACCGGCCCGCCGCGTACACCACCAGCGACATGTTCATCTCGATCAGGGTGTTCCGGATGTACTGGTGCCCCTCCGTCCCCTCCTCCCGCGCCGCCAGTTCGCGGAAGAACACCTTCGACAGCGCACGCGCGTCCCGGGGTGGGAGCTCGTGCGGCGCGTCGAGCACGGGCAGGTCCTCACACGTGCCGCTCGTCACGCACGTCGTCATCGCCTCGGCCGTATCGGTCCGCACCGGGACAACCTCCTCCTGCTCGCGGTCCGTTCAGCGGTCCCGGTTCTCGTACCCCGGCTTCCCGGAGGCACTCCTCCTCCGTGGACGGCGGCTCCGGACGCCTCCGGCACGCATCTCCCCGGTACGGGCGGGCAGGCGAAACCCATCGACTGTCGACCGACCAGGAAGAGAGGGACCCGTCATGAACACCCGGAACGGCACCCGGTGCCGGGCACCCGATGCGGACGGGCACGCCACCGGGCATCGCGGACCGTCCCCGGTCCGTACCCCGGCCGAGGCGCGGCAGATCGTCCGCCACACGCTCGCCGCCCTCGGCCCCCTGCGGCCCGCCCAGGTCGACGACCTGCTCCTCATCACCTCGGAACTGGTCACGAACGCGCACCGCCACGGCGGCGGCATCACCGGTTTCGGCCTGAAGGTCGGGCGTGACCGTGTGACCGTGTCCGTGTCCGACGCCAGCGGGGACTCCCCGCTCTACGAGCTCCACAAGGAGCTGCGTCCCGGCGGCTTCGGCTGGCCGATCGTGCTGCGGCTCTGCCGTGAGGTGACCGTGGACACCCACCCCCACGGCAAGACCATCCACGCGGCTGTGACGTTCGACCGCTGAGCGACACCGGAGCGCCCGCGCGAACGGGACGGGGCCCGGGACACCGCCTCCTCGACCTCAGCGCGTTCTACAACTGCACGCTCAAGCGCTCCCCCGAGGTGAGCAACACCGAGGGCCTGATCGAGCGCAGCCGGTCGGTGATGGAGGGCCAGGGAATGACGACCTCCCTGGTGCGGGCCGTCGACCTGGACATCGCGGGGAGGGCAGCGCCCCCGCGGCGGCAAGCTCCGGCGCGGGGTCCACGGGGAGGCCCAGACGCCGGCGGGCGGTAGAGGTCGCCGCCGTCAGCGCGGCGAGGACCTCCACGAGCTCCGGGTCGATCCCGCCGAGCGCCTCGGCCAGGGTCTCGATCGCGGTCAGGGCGTCGTCGGCGGCCACCGTGCTCCAGCCGCCGGCGCTCGCCACGTATGCGAGCAGACAAGCGCTCTCGGCCGTCTGGTCGGCGTGCTCCTCGACTCCGGGCAGCGCCCGCTCCACCAGCTCCACGGAGCTCAGTGAGCGTGTGGACGGCGGAGTGGATGCGGAGCGCCGTTCGGGCAGAGCATGCGGACCTGAGGAGCTGGCCGCTCCGCACAGCGAGGTGAACGCACGGCCGGACGGCTGGTGGCCGCGGCGGGTCCGGTGAGGGCGGGGCGTGACCGGGAGGGCGCAAGGGCGTTGTCACCGACGGCGCGTCCCGCCACCGACCCGGCCGGGTCCGGGGACTTTCAGAAGCTGGTTCACGGTGGGACGGCTACCGGCAAACCTCTGGAGTGAAACAGCTGTGTTGGAGCAGACGAACGGCAATGCTCGGCCGGTCAGCGTGCTGGTGACGGGTGCGACCAGCGGGATCGGGCTGGCGACTGCGTTGCGGCTGGCCCGCGAGGGCCGACAGGTGATCGGGACGGCCCGCTCCAAGGAGAAGGCTGACGCGCTGGTCCGCAACGCCCACGCTCAGGGCCTGGCGCTGGACGCGGTGGTTATGGATCTCACCGACCCGGCGTCGTGTCAGGAGGCTGTCGCGAGAGCGGCTGACCTCACCAATGGTGGCCCTCACGCGTTGGTGGCCAACGCCGGCATGACGCTGACGGGTGGGATTGCCGACCTGCCGGAGGACCGGATCCGCGAGGTGTTGGAGGTCAACGTCGTAGGAACGCTGCGGATGTGCACGCTGGTGCTGCCCGCGATGCGAAGGCGGGGCCAGGGGCGGATCGTGATCGTTTCTTCCGCCGGCGCGCGGATCCCGTCGCCGATGAGCGGTTGGTACACGGCCAGCAAGCACGCGCTCAGCGCGGCAACGCACAGCCTGCGCATGGAGACCCGCCGCCACGGTGTACGGGTGGTCCTCGTCGAACCCGGCACCGTCGCGACCCCGTTCTGGGACCGGGCCCAGGAGGACCTGTCCTCCCTCAGCGCGGCCCTCGCCGACGTCGACGTCCACAACCGGGCCGCGAACCTCTTCTCCCGTATCCATCAGTCGGCAGGCGGCCCTCAGCCGGTGGCCCGCACCATCGCCAAGGCTCTCGTCGTCCCGCGCCCGCGTCGCAGATACACCGTCGGCGTCGACGCCCACCTGGGTGCCGCCCTGCAGTGTGCGGCGCCTCTATGGCTCAGCGACCACATCAAGACCCGCCTGTTTGCCCTCCACACCCCCGCTGCCGCTGCTCCCACCCGGGTCGGGCAGGCAAGCGGGAGCTGACGGATATACAGAAGAATCCAGAGCCCGGCGAGCACCGCTGCGGCCCGTTCACGCGATGCAGTTCGCACCGACGAGCCCGCCCGGCCCGATCTCTCGTTGCGGGAGAGGTGTTTGGCCACGCCAGCCGCGTGACGGCACTCCGCCGTGATCGTTGCACTGATGGCTTGGAGGCCACGGTCAGCGCCACACGGGCCGTCAAGGGTTCGCACGACCAGGGGAGCGTTTCTTGTCCTTCGAAGAGTTCGTGGTGTCCGCCTACGGCGGATACAAGTCCGAGGGGCGCACGCTATGGCACCGCGACCCCGCGGCAGAGACGGTCGTGCTGATCGGCGGGGCCCTCCAGCGCAAGACGGCATGGGGCCGCTTCGAAGCGGTGCTGGCCCAAAGGTTCCACGTGTTCACCGTAGACCTGCCCGGGTGGGGTGATGCGGACACGCTGCCCGCCTCCTACGGCGTGGGCTTCCTCGCGGCCGCCCTGCATGACCTGCTGGGGGTGGCCGGGCACCGGCGGGTGCACGTGCTCGGCGCTTCGTACGGTTCGGGCATCGCCTACCGCTATGCCCAGGCCTATCCCGAGGCGGTACGCAGCATCGCCCTGGCGGGACCGCTCCTGCGGGTCCCCGACGAGGTCCGGGAGGATCTGCGGCGCAGCGTCCATCTGCTGGAGGGCGAGCGGATGGAGGAGTTCGCGGAATTGAGCACTGGCACCATCCTTCGGTCCAGGCCGGGCGCGAAAGTCACCCGCCAGTCGGCGGTGCGCCGCATCCTGCATTCCATGTTTCGCGGCATCGACGACGCGGACGGGCAGAAGTATCGCAACAACACCCTGCGGGTGCTGCAACAAGCGCCGTCGCCGCAGCCGCCGATCTCCGCGCCCGTCCTGGTGGTCACAGGCGAGCACGACCTCTTCACTCCGCCGTACCTGTGCCGCGAGGTCGCTTCGACCTGTCCCGATGCCCGCTTCATGCTGGTGTACGACGCCGACCACGCGATGCATCTGGAGCTTCCGGACCAGGCCGGCGACCTGCTGACCCGCTTCGCGTCCGGGGAGTCCCTCGACGGCCTCGCCTACTGCCATCCGGTTTCGACCGCGCTACGGCCCAGCGCGGGAGGTGTGCAGCAGACGTACGGCGATGACCGGATGCCCTGCGGTCCGCAGGATGCGCCACCGTCCCTCCCCTTGCCCAGAGCCGGGATCAGCCCGCAAGGAGCTCCGCCCCTCCGGCGCACGTGACCTGACCGTTCTTGCCCACCCGCCGGCATCCCAGCTGCGGGCACCCCCTCCAGGACTGCCCCGCCCCCACCCACCAGCCCCGAGGCCACCATGACCGCAGCCCGCCCCACCGTTCTCCTCACCGGCTCGACCGGCGTGATCGGAGCGAACCTCCTCCCGGCACTGGCAGCGCGCCACGACGTCACGGCGCTCGTCTACCGCCGCCGACCCGAGGGCGCCACCAACTGCGTACAAGCTGACCTGACCGTCGACGGCCTGGGCTTGAGCGTCCGTCGGCGCACAGAACTGGCAGCCGGTATCGACGTCATCGTGCACTGCGGAGGGCTGACCGACTTCGCCCCCCGCGACCACACCGCCTTCGACAACGTCAACGCCGACGGCACCCGCAGGATCCTCGAGCTCGCCGAGGAAGCCCGCGTGCCCGTGGTCCTGCTCTCCTCCGCCGCGGCCGCCTTCGAGGTTCCCGGAGACGACCTCGCCGCCCGCTCCATGCGCGCGTACGGCCAGTCCAAGCGCCGAGCCGAGGAACTGGCCACCCACTGCAGCCAGCCCGTCGCCATCGTGCGCACCGCCCTGCTCTTCGCCGCCCGCAGCGCCCCCACCGCACCTCGACACCAGTTCCCGCACGCCCTGTTCACCGCTCTGCTTCAGGCACGACCTGGTGGACTTCCCCTCCAGCGCGACCACTGGGCCGACATCCTCCCGATGGAGACCCTCGTCGACTACGTCACCGCACTGACCGAAGCCCAGATCCGCGGCGATGCCACGGCCCCCGGCCTCCACTGGGTCACCGCCGGCCCCGCCCGGCTGACCGCAGCCGACCTGGAGCGAGCCTGCATCGACTTCCTCAAGGATGCAGGCCGCCCGGTCAGCGGACCGCTGCTGGCCGAACCCGCCACGCCGCAGCCTCGCGCGCGCGGCATGGCCCGAGTAGCCCAGATCGGCTTCCTGCCACCCGACCAGCCGGACATGCCCTCGCACCTCAACCGTCTACTTCCCACCCAGGTGACCCGCACCGATGTACTCCAAGCCCTCGCGCACAACGTCCGACGCTGCGCGCCGTGGGGGTCATGACCCTGTGCAGGCGAACCCACCTGCCTCGGACCCAGCTGGGTCCGAGGCAGCTGCAGAGTGTCGCAGCCCCCGCCTGGCTTTCTCGGCCACGTAGGTGCCAAGGCCGGCCGAGGTGATGGCACTCTTTGAATCTGGCTACGGCCCACATTTCGTGACGGTCACGTAGGAGTCTCGGCGTTTGAGTCAGGGGCGGCAGATCTTGTGGGCGAGACCGCCTGCAGCTGTGTGGGGGACCCATGGATGATGGGGGATGCTGGTCCGCACAGAGGAGATGCCGCAGATCCTGCGAACGCCGATGACCGTGCGGGTGACGCGGACCCCGAACGGATAGTCCACGGGCTCGGTGCCGCGCGTTCCTCAGGCGTGATGTGGGTTGCCGCGCGCATCACCGTGGTCGCGTTCTGGGGCATCGAAGGCCCTCTGTCTGCCCCTGCCTGACTTGCTGACGCCACCGGCGACAACGACGCGGTGCGAACGTCCAGGAGCTGGGTCCGACGATGACTTGACGTCGATGGCGCGCACGCAAACCAAGTGGGGATCTGTTCGGGATCCGGCACCCTTAATCCACTGGCATTTGGCCGCTCAGGGATGTCATGGGGATCAGAGTCAGCAACCTCGGGAGCGGCAGGCAACGGTGATGATCTCCCGGCTGTTGGCGTCGATGGCCCCTCGGTGCCAGTCCCCGTACTGCGCCTCGATCTCGAAGCCCACGTCGGCGAGGAGCGCATTGAGCACTGCAACGTCAAGGAAGCGTAAGCTCGTGTGATCCACGCGGAGCACCGCGCCGTCACGCACGGCCGTCGTCCCGTGAAAGGTGACGACGTCGCCGATGACGAAGTCGACCGGACTCGTCAACCTGCTCACCGGCAAGAGGCAGGCCCTCGACTCCGCGATGGTCCTCGCCGGACGGATCCGCTCCCACTCCCCGCAGGCCGTCCGCATCACCCGGCGCGTCATCCAGGCCACCCCAGGCCTTGACGACCGCGCGGCCTTCACCGTCCGAGACCCACTGACCGTTCCCGTCTCCGCGGGCAGGACCAGACAGCGCCCCCGGTCGCCGTGGTGATAGTGGCGCCCTAGCGTGGGAAGTAGACCTGGCCCGGTCCCGGCCGACACGTGGGGTCCTGCCCGGCGTCCGATACGGATCCCGCCTCGGCAGGAGGGTCTGTGGCCGTAAGCAGGCCGCGGCCGCAGACGCCGCACACACATCACCGGTGTTCGCGCTGGTGGGACGGGAGACCGAGATGGCTCAGTCGTCCTGGAGTGAGTACCGGCCGGGGCAGCGGTTCCCGGGGGTGATCGGTCGGACAACGGATGAGTCGAGTCCTGCGTGGCCGCAGCCGGTGCGGGCGGTGGCGGGTGTGCCGAACGTGCTGTTCATCGTGTTCGACGACACGGGGTTCGGGCAGTTCGGCTGTTACGGGAGTCCGATCGAGACACCGAATCTGGACGCGCTGGCCGGGGGCGGGCTGCTGTACAGCAACATGCACACCACGTCACTGTGCTCGCCGTCGCGCTCCTGCATCATCACGGGTCGCAACCACCACGCCAACGGCATGGCGGCGATCACGGAGCTGGCAACCGGCTACCCGGGCTACGACGGGCAGATCCCGTTCGAGAACGGGTTCCTGTCGGAGATTCTCCTGCAGCACGGCTACAACACGTACATGGTCGGCAAGTGGCACCTGACGCAATCGGAGCAGGAGTCGGCCGCGGGCCCCTACGACCGGTGGCCGCTGGGGCGGGGCTTCGAACGGTTCTACGGGTTCCTGGGCGGGGACACGAGCCAGTGGTATCCGGACCTGGTGTACGACAACCACCAGGTCGAGCCGCCCGCTACGCCGGAGGAGGGCTACCACCTGACGGAGGACCTGGTCGAGCGGGCGATGTCGTTCATCGCCGACGCCAAGCAGGTCGCCCCGGACAAGCCGTTCTTCCTGAACCTGTGTACCGGCGCGGCGCACGCCCCGCACCATGTGCCGAAGGAGTGGGCGGACCGCTACCGGGGCCGGTTCGACGACGGATGGGACGCCTACCGCGAGCGCACCTTCGCCCGGCAGAAGGAGCTCGGTGTGGTGCCGGCGGACGCGCAGCTGTCCCCGCACGATCCGGACGTCCCCGCCTGGGAGTCGCTCACGCCCGACGCGCGGCGCCTGGCCGCGCGGATGATGGAGGTCTACGCCGGGTTCCTCTCCCACACCGACCACCACCTCGGACGGCTGCTGGGCTTCCTCAAGGAGACCGGCGAGTTCGACAACACACTGATCATGGTGGTCTCCGACAACGGTGCGAGCCCCGAGGGTGGCGTCACCGGTACCACCAACGAGCTGCAGGCCTTCAACAACGCGCCCGAGACGCTGGAGGAGAGCCTGGCGCGGATCGACGAGATCGGCGGCCCGGCCACGTTCAACCACTACCCGTGGGGGTGGACGTGGGCAGGGAACACCCCGTTCAGGCGGTGGAAGCGGGAGACCTACCGAGGTGGCGTCAGCGACCCCTTCCTCGTCCACTGGCCGGAAGGCATCCGGGCCCGCGGTGAGGTCCGCGACCAGTTCGCGCACATCATCGACATGGTGCCCACCGTCCTGGACGTGCTTGGCGTCGAGGCGCCCGCGACCATCCAGGGTGTCACCCAGTCGCCCCTGCACGGGGTCAGCTTCGCGCACACCTTCGACAACGCCACCGCGCCGACCCGACACCGCACCCAGTACTACGAGATGTTCGGGCACCGGGCGATCGACCACGACGGATGGCGAGCGGTCTGCCCCTGGCCCGGCCCCAACTTCGCCGAGGCCGGGCGACCGTTCGGCGCCCCGATCACCATGGCGGACCTCGACGACCTCGACGCCCATCACTGGGAGTTGTACCGCGTCGACGGAGACATCGCCGAAACTCGGAACCTCGCCCAGGAGCACCGCAGCAAACTCATCGAGATGGTCGCCCTGTGGTACATGGAGGCCGGCAAGTACAACGTGATGCCGATCGACGGCAGTGCCTTTGACCGTCTGATGACCGAACGCCCGCAGATCACCGAGAACCGGACCAGCTACACCCTCCGCCCCGGCACCCAGGTCCTCCCCGCCGCGGTCGCCCCCCGGGTCCTCAACCGCCCGCACAGCGTCACCGCGGACGTCGAGATCCCGCCCGGCGGCGCGGAGGGCGTCCTGATCAGCCAGGGCACCAACGCCGGCGGCTGGTCCCTCTACGTCAAGGACGGCCACCTCCACTACGCCCACAACTACGTCCAACGAACCCTGCACCACGTCTCCTCCAGCGAAACCGTGCCCGAGGGGCGGCACGCGCTGCGCTTCGAATTCGAGCCCACAGGCGTCCCCGACATCGCCCACGGCAAGGGAGCGCCCGGCCGCGCCCAGCTCTACATCGACGGCCGCCTGGTCGGCGAGATCGACATGCCGGTCACCACCCCGGTCACGTTCAATCCGGGCGGCATGGCCTGCGGCGTCAACCCCGGTTCTGCCGTCACCCCCGAATACCGGGCGCCGTTCCGCTTCACCGGCACCCTCCACAGCGTCACCGTCGACCTGTCCGGCGACCTCATCGTCGACGCCGAGAGCGAGATGCGCATGCACATGGCCCGTCAGTAGGCAGGCCGCCCCGCAGGCTTGCTGATCACCACCCGGGGATCTATCCAATCGGCGAGGCCGGGCCAGGGCCCTCGTACCTCGATCCGGGTTCGAGCGGGCCGGACAACGACTTCACCAACCGCAACAGCACCTTCATGGCGTGGAACCTGATGCATGTCGCCGGGCTCCTCAAGCGGTCGGGCGGGATCCCCGCGCACGGCAACCAGCGCTCGGCGTGGGACGCCGGCTGCAAGCCGGACTTCCCGAACCCCGAGCACCGCTGACCGGACGGCCGGGGCCCTGGAGGGCGAACCGGCCACCTCCGTTTTGGATTGTCGGAGGATCATCAATACGATCCGGCGATGATCACGAGAAAACGGCTGGCGACCGGGGCCTTCGCGCTGCTCGCCGCCCTGACCGCCGCGCTCCTGCCGACGGGCGCGGCCGCCGACGAGCCGGTGGCGAAGGAATCCCCCAAGGTCGAGCTGGTCCTCGACGTCAGCGGCTCCATGCGCGCCAAGGACATCGACGGCAAGTCCCGTATGAGCGCCGCCAAGCAGGCCTTCAACGAGGTCCTGGACGCGGTACCGGAGGAGGTCCGGCTCGGCATCCGCACGCTCGGCGCCGACTACCCCGGGCCCGACCGCAAGCGGGGCTGCAAGGACACCCGGCAGCTCTACCCGGTCGGCCCGCTCGACCGGACCGAGGCCAAGACCGCCGTCGCCACCCTCGCCCCGACCGGCTGGACGCCGATCGGCCCGGCGCTGCTCGGCGCGGCCGACGACCTCGGCAAGGACGGGGCGACCAAGCGGATCGTCCTCATCACCGACGGCGAGGACACCTGCGCCCCGCTCGACCCCTGCCAGGTCGCGCGGGAGATCGCGGCGAAGGGCATCCACCTCGTCATCGACACCCTGGGCCTGGTACCGGACGCCAAGACGCGGCAGCAGCTCACCTGCATCGCGGAGGCGACCGGAGGCACGTACACCTCGGTCCACCGCACCGAGGAACTCTCACGCCGCGTGAAGCAGTTGGTCGACCGCGCCGCCGACCCGGTCGTCACCCCCGTGGGGACGAAGGGCACGGCGCGGTGCATAGACGCTCCGCGGCTCAAGGCCGGTCTGTACACCGACCGCGAGTCCTTCGGCGAGCACCGCTGGTACCGGGTGGACCTGCTGCCCGGCCAGGAACTGCGCGCCTCCGTCAGCGTGTCGGCCGACCGTGCCGTCAACGACGACTACGGCGTTCTGCTGCGCGCGGTGACCCTCCACGGCCGGGAGATCGTCCGCGGTTCCGAGGCGGGCGACGGGCGTACGGACGTGATCTCGACCGGCCTCCGCTACCCGAAGCCGGACCTCGACGACGAGCCGGGGGACGCCAAGCCGGCCGCCGAGACCGTCTGTCTCCAGGTCAGCAACTCCTTCTCCGCTCCCCCGTCGGTCAAGACGACGCCGGGCATGCCGATCGAGCTGACGGTGGACGTCGTCGACGGGCCGTCGGCCGCCTCGGACGTGGCCGCCTTCGGTCTCGGCCGCGGCTGGTGGCTGCTCGGCGTGCTCGTGCTCGCCGGTTTCCTGGCCGGTCTGCTCTGGGGCTGGGTGTCCCGCTGGCGCGTCGCTGTCTGGAGGACCAACTGATGCGTACCGTACGCATGCTCGCCACGGCCGCCCTCGCGGGCGCCGCGCTCCTGGGTCTCGCGGCGCCGGGCGCGTCGGCCGACTCCCCCACTCCCACCGCGGACCCAGGCGCGAGTGCCGGTCCGACGGAGGCCGGGACCACGTTCCGTACGGCCGCGAGGTTCCTCCCGGGGCAGCAGGCCACCGCGCAGGCCGCCACGGGTGACTACCTGTACTGGGTGTTCCCGGCGGACGCCGGGCAGCGGCCGACGGTGAACGCCACGGTCACGCTCCCCGACGCGGCGCTGCGGCACGGGCCCACCACCTGGCGGGTCGACGTGTACGACGGGCTGCGGCGGCGTCAGCCGTGCATGTACGGGACGCAGTCCCGTACGGCGGCCAAGGAGACCGCGTCGGTGGAGCTCGCCTGTGTGCTGCGGCCGGTCCGCGCCTCGGCGGACGCCTGGGCGAACGACCCGCTGCCCGGCAGCTACTACGTCCGGCTGACCGTCACCGGGCTGCCGGACGAGGACCTCGGCCAGCCGTTCACGGCCCGGATCGGGGTCACCACCCTCGACAAGGGCGGCGCCTACGCCACGGACGGCTCGCTCGCCGCGCCGCTCGTGCCGGGGGCGACGACCGCCGACCAGGCGGAGGCGGACGCCGACGCGGGCCGGCCCTCCGCCGTGGAGGCGGCGGCCCCGGAGGACGGCTGGTCTTCGGGCTGGTGGTCCGACCGCTGGATCTGGACCGTGGCGGGCGGCGTCCTCGCGGCGCTCGCGGGCATCGGCGGTCACGCGCTGACGCGTGGCGCGGGCCGCCCGTCCCGGATCCCGCCGGCCGTCTGAGCCGGCCCGCCCGTACGGCCGAAGGCCCCCACCGCCCTGGCGCGGTGGGGGCCTTCGTGCGCTCCGGCACGTCAGAGGCGCCGGTGTACGGGGAAGCCGTGGGCGCGGGCTCCCGTGACGACGGCGACGACGGGGACCAGCAGGAGCAGGACGCTCCAGGGGAGGGCCCCCGCGCCGAGGCCGCCGAGGAGGAGGCCGCCCGCGAGACCGCCGGCCGCCATGGCCGCGTTCCAGAGGCTGACCAGCATCGTCTGGGCGGTGTCGGCGGCGTCCCCGCCCGCGTCGGCGACGGCGGTCTGGAGCAGCGTCGGCGCACCGCCCCAGCCCAGGCCCCACAGTCCGGCGGCGACCAGGACGAGCGCGGTGCTTCCGGCCGGGACGGCGAGGGCGGCGACGCCGACGGCGACGAGGACCGTCCCGGCGAGGGTCAGGGTCCTGAGCCGGCGGTCGATGTACCGCCCGGTGATCCAGATCCCGGCCAGCGAGGCCACGCCGAACACGAGCAGGACGAGCCCGGTGGACCCGGCCAGGCCGAGGTGACCGAGGTAGGCGGCGACGTAGGTGTAGAGGACGGTGTGGGCGAGGACGAGGGCGAAGGTGACGGCGAGGACCGGCAGGACCCCGGGGACCTTCAGCGTCCGGGCGGCCGGGGCCCGCGCGCCGCGCTGTTCGCCCGGCAGGTCGGGGACGGCGAGGGCGATCCAGCCGAGGAGCCCGACGGCGATGACGGTCATGGCGGTGAAGGCGGTCCGCCAGCCGGCGGCGGCCCCGAGGAAGGTGCCCGCAGGGACGCCGAGCGAGAGCGCGAGCGGAATGCCGGTCATGGCGACGGCGACGGCCCGGCCCTGGAGGTGCGGCGGGGCGAGGCGGCGCGCGTAGCCGGCGAGCAGGGCCCAGGCCACCCCCGCGGCGACGCCGGCGAGGAAGCGGGCGCCCATGGTGAGGACGTACGAGGAGGAGACGGCGGTGACCGTGTTGGCCGCGGCGAATCCCGCGACCGAGGTGAGCAGCAGGCGCTTGCGGCGCCAGTCGGCGGTGCGGGCGGCGAGGGGGACGGCGGTGAGGGCGGTGCCGAGCGCGTAGACGGTGACCGACTGGCCCGCGGCGGCCTCGCCGACGCCCAGGTCGGCGCTCATGCCGGGCAGGACGCCGGCGGGGAGGGTCTCGGTGAGGCTGGTGACGAAGACGGCGGTGGCGAGGGCGAGCAGGGCGGGGAGGGGCAGTCGGCCGGCGGGCTTCGCGGGCGTGGGCGCGGCGGGGGTGGTCGTGGCGGAACCGGCCGCCACTGTCGTGTGGTTGCTCATGGACCTATGCTCGAACCCTCACATTGATGTGAGGGTCAAGCGAGTCCCGGGAGGGGGCGTCCCATGCGGATCGGGGAGCTGTCGGAGCGCACCGGCACACCGCGCAGGCTGCTGCGCTACTACGAGGAGCAGGGCCTGATCGTCGCGGACCGGCTGCCGAACGGCTACCGCGTCTACGACGAGTCGAACCTGGACCGGGTCGCGCAGATCCGGGGGCTCCTCGACGCCGGGCTGCCGACCCGGCTCATCAAGCAGATCCTGCCGTGCCTGAACAAGCCGAGGATCATCCACTTCCCGGACGCCACGCCGGAGATGCTGGCGACCCTTGAGGAGGAGCGGGACCGGATGAGCGAGCGCATCCGGTGCCTCACCCGGAACCGGGACGCGGTGGCGGAGTATCTGGACGCCGTCAGAGAGAAGCTGGCGGCCGGGTCGGCGTAGGGCTCTCCGGCGGGCGAGGCCGAGGCGGGAAGCCCGGTCCACGGGACGGGCTGGACTTCGCCAGGCCCGGCTTGGTGCCGGGCTCGCCCGTCCCGGACGGTTCCGGACGGTCCCGGCATCGGGTCGCACGGGTCACTCCATGCTGCGGGACCCTTCCAGGACCGCCTGCCGGATGCGGTGGTAGGTGCC
Source organism: Streptomyces sp. NPDC058650 (assembly GCF_042717315.1). Lineage (NCBI taxonomy): Bacteria > Bacillati > Actinomycetota > Actinomycetes > Kitasatosporales > Streptomycetaceae > Streptomyces > Streptomyces sp. NPDC058650. Next base: position 173,012 of record NZ_JBHXRL010000017.1, on the reverse strand, counting down.
GCACCGGCAGATGTTGCGGATCGTGTCGAGGTCGGCCTCGGTGATCTCCCGCCCGGCCTCCCGCGCGCGGCGGACCGTCGCCACCGCCGCCATGATCTGGCCCGGCTGGCAGAAGCCGCACTGGGCGACGTCGAGGTCGAGCCAGGCCTCCTGCATGGGATGGAGGTCGGCGCCCACGGTGTCCGGGAGCCCCTCGATCGTGGTGATCTCGTCGGTCGGGGCGAGGTCGTCGACGGGCACGGCGCAGGGCGTGAACGCCTTGCCGTTGAGGTGGCTCGTACAGGCCCGGCAGACGCCGACCCCGCAGCCGTACTTGGGTCCGGTGACGCCGAGGACGTCCCTGAGGACCCAGAGGAGCCGGACGTCGCCCTCGACGTCGGCGGTGACGGCCTTGCCGTTCAGGATGAAGGTGTGCTGCGGCACGGGGACTCCAGCTCTCAGATGGTGCGGTCGCGGCCGTCGGTGGGCGAGGCCGGGACGGGCGGGACGGTCGGCAGGGGGGTGAAGGCGAGCGGCTCGGCGTGGTTGAGGGGGAAGACCGTCGGCATCCTGCCGGTGGCCCGCCCGTAGGCGCAGGCGACGGCGGCCATGGCGCCGGCCACGGCGAGCTCACCCGCACCGCCCGGCTTCTCGCCGTTCGACGGCATCACGATGATCTCCAGCTCGGGCGGGGTGTTCCACTGCCGGGTGTAGAAGTACTGGTCCCAGCTGCCTTCGAGGAAGTGTCCGTCGCGCAGGTGGAGTCCGGACGTGAGGGTGAGGGCGATGCCGTCGGCGATGCCGCCCATCATCTGGGCCTCCAGACCGCGCGGGTTGACGGCGAGACCGACGTCGACGGCGCACACGACCTTCGTCACGCGCGGTCCCGTGTACGCGTGGGGGATCTTCCGTCCGGTGGTCTCGGGACGGCAGTCGATCTCGGCGAGGACGGCGACGTGCGAGTGGTACTCGGTGTGGACCGCGATGCCCTGGGCCGTGCCGGGCGCCATCGTCCGGCCCCACTCCCCCGCTGCGGCGGCCTTGTCGAGGACGGCGCGCGCCCTCGGGTCCTTCATGAGCCCGCGCCGCAGGGCGTACCCGTCCTTGCCCATGCGGCGGGCCAGCTCGTCCATGACGAGTTCCTGGGCGCAGCGCACGTTGGGCGAGTAGATGCCGCGCATGGACCCGGTGTTGAAGCCCTTGTCGGTCTCGGAGAGCAGCTGGGTGGTGACGCCGAGATGGTAGGGGCTCACCTGGGTGAGCTGGAACATCGTCTCGGAGAAGGCGAGGTCGGCGACGGGGAGCCGGGCCACCTCGGCGGTGAGGAGCTCGCCGATGCCGTGCCCGAAGTCGGTGGCGACGGAGGTGTGGCGCTGCTCGTACGTGAGGACCTCGCCCAGCGAGTACGTGGCGCGGACCCGTGAGGTGGACATCGGGTGCGTACGGCCCTGGCGGAAGTCGTCGGTGCGGTGCCACATCAGCTTGACGGGCTTGCCGAGGGCGCGGGAGACCTCGGCGGCCTCGTGGGCCGCGTCGTGGAAGAGCTTGCGGCCGAAGGATCCGCCGCCCTCGGTGACGTGGACACGGACGGCGGTGGGCGGCAGGCCGAGCTTGAGCGCGATCTGTTCCTGGGCGACGATCGGGGCCTTGAGCGAGGCCCAGATCTCCGCGGAGTCCTCCCGTACGTCCGCGATGGCGCAGTTCGTCTCCACGGCGGCGTTGCTGGAGAAGTGGAAGGTGAAGCGGGCGTCGACGGCCTTGGTGAGGAGGGGCAGGGGCGGGACAACCAGCGGGAGTTCGGCCTTGCGGAGCTTCGCCAGGACGGTGGCGTCGGAGGCGCCCTCGGCGGTGCCGGGGCCCCAGTCGACGTCGAGGGCCCGGACGGCGTCGACGCACTGGCCGAAGGTGCGGCCGCGGACGGCGACGCCGGTGGAGACGGTGACGACGTCGGTGATGCCGGGCATGGCGCGGACCTCGGCGAGGTTGGCCACGGAGCGGACGGTGCCGTTGATGGTGGGCGGGCGGCAGATCATCGTGGGCAGGGCGTCCGGGACCTGGAGGTCCATCGCGAACTTCTTGCGGCCCGTGACGGCTTCGAGGGCGTCCAGCCTGCGCTGTGCGGTGCCGATGACGCGGAAGTCGGAGCGGTCCTTGAGCTCCACCTCGACCGCCGTGTCGGTGAGGGCGGCGGCCTTCGCGGCGAGCTCGCCGTAGCCGAGGAGCGCGCCGGCCGGGGAGACGACGGCGCCGGCCTTCGTCGTGAGGGTCTCGACGGCGTCGCCGAGGACGAGGGCGGCGGCGCGCAGCAGGCGGCCGCGGGCGACGGCGGCGGCGACCCTGATGGGGGTGTAGGTGGAGTAGGTGGTGTTGGAGCCGCCGGTCAGCTGGTTGAAGAGGAGCTCGGGCCGGGCGTCGGCGAGGGTGACCTTCACCTTGTCCAGGGGCAGGTCGAGTTCCTCCGCGACGATCATGGCGCTGGAGGTGGTGACGCCCTGGCCGACCTCGGCGCGGGGCAGGGCGAAGTGGGCCGTGCCGTCGCTGTCGACGCGGATCGTGATCAGGTTGCTGGTCGGCAGGGCCGCGAGCGTCAGCAGGTCATTGAGGTCGAGGAGTTCGGCCGGGCCGGGCAGCGACGGGATGAGCGCCGGGGCCGCGGCGGCGGCCTGCCGGGGCACGAGGGCCTCGGCGCCGAGCTGGGCGGCGACGGTGAGGGTGGGGGCGGCGAGGACGTAGCCGAGGAACCGGCGCCGCCCCAGGCCGGCCGGCCGGGCGTCGGCGGGCGTCGTGGCCGGGCCCGCGGCGGGTGCGCCTCCGTCCCCGGTGCCGCTCGTGTACTCGTCCCGCCCGGAGTGCCGCCGCGCCATTCGGTGTGCCTTTCGACAGGGCCCCGGTCCTGTACCGCCGGGACTTCTCAGATGCGATGATCATCACTCATCTGGAGGCCCTCCGGGGAGGGTTCGGCCCGCAGGACTCCCCCGTCACCCCACCTCCACGGGGCTCCCGCTCCTGGCCGCCACAGGCCTGGTCGAGGCGGCCCGCCCGGTGCGGGGGCCGGACCCCGAGGAGAGCACGCCCCAGGCCTTCCGGCCGGCCCGCAGGCCGCGCGACTGAACCCGGCCCCGGCAGGAACGGAGCTGCGCCTGGGAGACCCGGGCGCGCTGCCCGCCGCCCGCGATGAGGGCGTTCACGGAGGCCATCGGGTCGCCACCCGCCGACCGGACCAGCAGGGCGCCGAGCACCACGGGGCCGAGGGCCACCGCGAGGGCGGTGCCGGTGGCGGTGACGTGCTGGAGGGGGCGGGTGCGCCGGGCGTCGGAGGTCATACCCCTATTCCAGCGGCGGGCGGCGGGCCGCGTATCGGTCGACGTACTCAGCCGGGCGGCGCGGCCTACTCAACCGATGCTCGGCCGATCACGGGGGCGACGTGTGACGGTGCGCCACGGCAGGGCCCAGCTCGTGACGAGCGGCCCGAGCGGCAGCGACAGGCCGATGGCGAAGGTCCGGAAGGCGGGACCGAAGGCGACGAACGCGAGCGGAAGGGTGACGACGGTGTCGACGGCCGGTGCGATCCAGGCGCGTGCGGAACGCGGTCGTCGGCGGCGGGAATGGCGGCAGCGGGAGTGGCGGCGGGGGTGGCGGAGGCGCGGGTGGCGGAGGAGGTGCGGTCGGGCATGGTGGCATTCCACCCCGACTCGCGGGCGCGGCACATGAGTGCGGATACTCACGTCCGGGGTGGGCGCGCGACGGGCGCGTCCGCTTGGCGGGACGGTGACCGTGGGGTTGTGTGGCGGTCGACCGTACCGCCACCGCACGACAGCGAAGGAGCTCCGCCGCCATGGCCGACTACCGGATCGAAACCGTCCGCACCGGGTACCGGAACTGGACCGCCCGCAACGACCGCGGCGCGGAGGTCCGGATGGCCGCCGCCGACGACGCGGACGCGCAGCCCTCGTTCACCCCGGTCGAGTTGCTGCTCGCGGCGATGGGCGGGTGCGGCGGCCTGGTCGTGGACCGGACCGCGCGCGCCGTGGACCACGACGACCTGCGGATCGTGGTGGAGTCCGTCTCGGGCCCCGAGGACGACGGCCGGGTGGGCCGGATCAGGGTCAGCTACGAGTTCGAGCTGCCGGACAACAACCCGAAGGCTGCCGAGGTGTTCGCCCGCGGGGTGCGTCTGACGCACGAGAAGTTCTGCACGGTGAGCCGGACCGTGGAGCACGGCGCACGCGTCGAGGCGGTCCTCCCGGACGGCACGATCGGCTTCGAGGGCTGACCGGGGGCGGGAAACGCTCAGTCGTTCGGCGTGACCGGTGACCACACGCCGAACCACTGCTCGGCGCCGTACTCCTCGAACCGCTCCACCTCGGTGAACCCCAGCTTCACCGCGAGGCGCATCGCCGGCGGGGTGGTGACGACGCCGTCGGCGGCGTACCGCACGGGGCCACCGGGTGCGAGGGCGGTCCCCTCGGCGGTCAGCGTCCACCCGAGAGCCGCCACCTGCCCGAAATGCCCCCCGAGCCATTTCGCGACCGGCGGAAGGAGAACCGCACAGGAGACCGCCCGAGAGCCGGACCGCCCGAGAGCCGGACCGCGTCGAGCGGCGGCCTTCGCGCCCCGGCGCGACAATGGAGCAGTGCTCAGACGCCGCTGCGACCCGCCGATTCCGGAGGAGATCCATGGTGCCCTACGGCTCCGGCCCTCGGCGCGCTGCCCACGCGGCTGATCGTCCTGCCCGGCGTGTACCGCCCGCAGAGCGCGCCGCCCCACCACCCGAGAACGGGAGCCATCAGTGACCCCGGTCGGCCCGAGCACCACCGTGACCGCCCGCCCCCGCCTCGTCGCGGGGCGGGGTGACCTGTCCAGAGCCGTGGAGCGTGCCTTGCGGACGGACCGCCCGCCCGCGTACACCGAGGGAAGCATCCGGAGGGCAGAGCCCTGGGGAGAGGACGTGCAGCTCGCGCTCTACCTGCTGTACGAGCTCCACTACCGCGGCTTCGAGGAGGTCGACGACGCGCGCGAATGGGACCCCGACCTGCTGCGTCTGCGGCGGGAGCTGGAGACCCTGTTCCTCCAGGCGCTGCGCACCGCGCTCGCCGATGCGCCCCGGTCCGTCGAGGAGGCCCTCGCCCCGCTGCTCGTCGAACCGGTGGATCCGGCCGGCGGCGTCAGTCACCACCTGGAAAGCGAGGGGGAACTCTGGCAGTTGCGCGAGTACGCGGCCATGCGCTCCCTCTACCACCTCAAGGAGGCGGACCCGCACGCCTGGGTCATCCCGCGGCTGACCGGCCGGGCCAAGGCGGCGATGGCGGCCGTCGAGTACGACGAGTTCGGCGCCGGGCACCCCGATCGCATCCACGCCCGGCTCTTCGCGGAGCTCATGACCGACCTCGGCCTCGACCCGGCGTACGGCCACTACCTGGACCACGCGACCGCCCCCCTGCTCGCCACCGTCAACCTGATGTCGCTCTTCGGGCTGCACCGGTCCTTGCGCGGAGCCCTGGTCGGCCACTTCGCCTGTGTCGAGGCCGCCTCCCCACCCGGCTCCCGCAGGCTCGCCAACGCCATGCGCCGCTGTGGCGCGGGGCCGGCCGCCGAACGCTTCTACACCGAACACGTCGCGGCCGACGCCGTCCACGAGCAGGTCGTACGGCATGAGGTCATCGGCGGGCTGCTCGCCGACGAGCCCGCGCTGGAGCCGGACATCGCGTTCGGGTGCGCGGCGACCGTCCTGCTGGATGACGAGCTCGACTCCCGTGTGCGCGAGGCCTGGGCCTCGGGGAACTCAGCGCTCCGCAGCCCCTTGCCGCCACCGAACCCGGACACGAGGAGCTGAACATGACGGGCCTCGACGCCTTCACCGACGTGCTCGACTATCCGATGTACGTCGTGACGGCTGCGGTCGACAGCGAGCAGGCCGGCTGTCTGGTGGGCTTCGCCTCGCAGTGCTCGATCGACCCGCCGCGCTTCATGGTGTGGATCTCGACCGCCAACCGCACCTACCGGGTCGCACGCCGCGCCTCCCACCTCGCCGTACACGCCCTTCGGCGGGACCAGGGAGGGATGGCCGAACTGTTCGGAGGGCGGACCGGCGACGACATCGACAAGTTCGGCCGGGTGGCGTGGTCACCGCGCCAGGGCGGGGCACCGGTACTGCTCGACTCCTGCGCCTGGCTCGTCGGCCGTGTCGAGGAACGCACCGAAGGCGGAGACCACGTCGGCTTCCTCCTCGCACCCGTCGCGCAGAGCCCGCCCGGCCCCGTCAGGCCGCCACTCCTGCGGTTCAGTGACGTCATCGACCTCTCACCGGGGCACCCGGCCTGACGTCACGGTCAGCCATCTCCGCAGGTGAGGCCATACCCCTCCGGAGGCCACGCGCGGAGGGGACGCCTACGCTGAAAGGAGGAACTCAGCGACATCGGAGGACACCATGATCGTCCTCGGCATCATCTTGCTCGTGATCGGCTTCGTGGCCGGCATCAGTATTCTCTGGACCATCGGGATCATCCTCGTCGTCATCGGCGCCATCCTCTGGATCCTGGGTGCGGTCGGCCACGGGGTGGGCGGACGTCGGCACTACTGGTAGCCGGCCGGCGGCCTACGAGGGTGACGACCGTCGAACCCGCGGGTGTGGGTCCGTGCACGTGTCGGCAAGGGTGTCACCGGCAGGCAGTCGGGTGGGAGTTGCGAGCTCCCCGTTTCGCCATCGCCGAAATCCGGCAGATTCTCCGCGATCCATCACCCACTGGAGAGGCACCGCCGTGAGCGAAATCGACATCTGGGGCTACCACCCGGGAGCGGGATACCAGCAGGGAACCGACCTCATCGGCTACAAGGTCGAGGCCACCGACGGCAGTATCGGGAAGATCGACAAGCATTCCGATGAGGTGGGCTCCTCCTACCTCGTCGTCGACACCGGTATGTGGATCTTCGGCAAGCACGTGCTCCTGCCGGCCGGAACCATCAAACTGATCGACACCACGGAGGAGAAGGTCTACGTCGACCGGACGAAGGACCAGATCAAGGACGCCCCCGAATTCGACGAGGCCAAGTACAGCGGCGAACCCACCTACCTTGAACGGTTCGCCCGGTATTACAGGCAGCCGCACATGTAGGAGCGGGCAAGCCCGTTCACAGCCGGGTCCCACCACCCGCGGCCGTTCCCCGGCCGACTCGTTCAGAACATGTCGCGACGCCGCAACCTCAGTGGGCGGCCGTCCGGATCGATCAGAACGTGGTGCAGGGGAGTCGCCAGCGCCTTCTGTGCCCCGGACAGATCCGGGGGTGTGTACCGGCGCAGACGGCCCGCCGGGCGTGGACCACGGCAGCCGGCTTCATGCCACGCGTCGAGGGCTGCGGCAGCCTCCTCGAAGGCATCGAAGGCCATCGCCGGGTCGCACAGGACGTCCGGCGCCGCCGCCTGCAGCCCCGCAGCCTCTTGCGCGTCCAGGTGCTCGCGCATCAGCTCCAAGCGCAGCTCTCGGGCGAAGACGCGCGCGCCGTCACCGAGCCCTCCGGGGTCGCTCGGCTGCCGCTGGTCCAGGCTCTCGTCGAAGACGGCGCAGCTGAGTTCGGAGTCGTGGGTCCACGAACGGAGGTTGATGTTGTCGGAACCCACGCAGGCCCACACGTCATCGATCACGCACACTTTGGCATGCACATACACCGGGGTTCCGGCATGGTTCTCCAGTCCGTACACCGCGACGCGGTCGCCACCGGCGCGACGCAACTCTTCCAGAGCCGTGATCCGCCCGACCAGGTTCATGGGCAGCGTGAGCCGGCCTGCCTGCTCGGGGATCGCGGGGATGACTCCGATCATCAGCAGCCCGGGGTACCTGGCCAGAGCCCGGGCGAAGCAGGCCACCACCCTCGGGGACCACAGGTACTGGTCCTCGACGTAGATCAGGGCCCGGGCCCGTCGCAGCGCCTTGAGGTACCCGCGTGCGATGCTCCGTTCTCCGTCGGGGGCGAAGGGGTACCCGCGCAGCAGCCGGTTCGGATACGTGCGCAGCAGCTGCACGGTGTGCGTGCCGCACGGAACGGGATCGGCGGGCTGGGGCGGCAGGCTGTCCGCTTCCGTGTCGTCCCGGTGCATCAGCGCGCGCAGGCGGGTGGCCGGGCTGCGGCTGAGCGGAGCGGGGTCTTGCCACCGTTCGCGGAACACGGCCTCGACGTCTCCGACGACCGGGCCGCGAAGGGCGAGCTGGACATCGTGCCACGGCGGGTGCGGACCGTAGGCGGAGGCCAGGGGCAGCGACTGACGGTCGCCGGCGTGGGTGGCGTCGTCGTTCCGGTTGCGGCAGAGATCGATTCCTCCGACGTACGCCACATCCAGCTCCGGGCGGCCGGGGTGGCGCAGCACCACCATCTTCTGGTGGTGCGAGCCTCCGGGCCGCACCCGCATGTCGAGCAGGCACTCGCCGCCCGCGTCCTCGATCTCCACGCCGAGGCGGTGGTTCTCCTTCTCGCTGAACCGGAGACTGTCCAGGTGGGAGCGCCACAACAGCCCCTTCACGACGACGTGGCGGCCGGCCGCCTCGCCCAGAACCGTGCCGATCTCCGTGCCCTGACCGGCGAGCCGCTCGTCGCGATCGCCGCGCCAGTCGGTGAACAGGAGCAGGTCGCCGGAGCGCATGCGGCGGACGGCCGTCAGAAGTTCCGCGAAGTACGTGGCACCGTGCACCAGGGCGTGCGCCTGATTCCCCTCGGACCAGGCCTTCCCGTCCTGGCGGCGCGTGTCCAAGCGCGTCGCGGAATTGCCGCGTTCACCGCGTGTCAAAAGCCACTCTGCGCGCGTCACGTCGTCGCCCTTCGAGGTGCTCCTGCCGTCGGCCGCAGCAGACGAGGCGTCGCGCCCTCTTCGGATCTCCCGAGTCTCGTCGGCATGGGCCCTCACCCTCCAGCGTCCCACGCCAAGGGCTGCTGGCCCGTACACGTGCCTCGAAGGCCGACGATCGTCGGCCCGCCGGTCCGTCTCGTGCCGGGCCACCCGGTGTCTGGGCCGGATGGAGCATCGGGCGGGCGGGTCCCGGCGGTGCGTCCGATGCTGGGGCGGACCCACTTCAACCGGGTGCGCGTCCGCCCGGCGTCATCGTGAAGGAGCTCCTGTGGCGGCACGTACGCAAAACCGTTCCCGCTCGCGCGCACGACTACGGCTGACCGTCGCCGGCCTGGCCGCGTCCGCGGCACTCGGCGCCCTGGTCCAGCCCGCACAGGCCACGGGCACGCCGTCCCCCCACGACAAAGCCCTGCAGAAGCAACTGAACGACCTCGTCCGTACGGTGGGAGGGCCTCCCGGAGTGATCGCGCTGCTGCGGCAGGGCGACCGGACGGCGGCCTACCGTGCGGGCGTCGCCGACACGAGGACCGGCCGCCCGCCCCGTACGACCGACCACATGCGGATCGCGAGCGTTGCCAAGGCCTTCAGCGGCGCGGTCGCCCTGCGCCTGGTGGACCGGCACAAGCTGGACCTCGACGACACGATCGGCGAGCACCTGCCGTCACTGCCCGCCGCATGGCACCAGGTGTCGCTCCGCCAGCTGCTCAGCCACACCAGCGGGCTGCCCGACTTCTCGACGGCCCCGGCGTTCATCGAGATCCTGCGGGAAGACCCCAGGCATCAGTTCGACTCCCGCCGACTGCTCGAATTCGTCGCCGACAAGGACCTGCTGTTCCCGCCGGGATCGACGTACGAGTACTCGAACTCCGACAACATCGCTGTCGCGCTGATGGCCGAGGCGGTCACGGGAGAGCCGTACGAGCGCCTGCTCACCCAGCTCGTGTACCGGCCCCTCGACCTGCGGCAGACCAGCCTGCCGCAGGGGTACCGGCTGCCGAGGCCGTTCCTGCACGGCTACGACGTGACGCCGCCCGCCCCGCCGGAGGACATCAGCGAGGTCCTCAGCGCGTCGGGCGTCTGGGCCTCCGGCGGCATCGTCTCGACGCCGAAGGACCTCAGCGCCTTCATCCGCGCCTGGGCCGGCGGACGCGGCTTCCTGACTGAGGAGACGCGCCGCCGGCAACGGACCTTCATCCCCGGTGCCGCCTCGGAGCCCGCCGGTCCCGGCGTCAACGCGGGCGGACTGGCGATCTTCCGCTACACGACGCGGTGCGGGACGGTCTACGGCCACACCGGCAACTTCCCGGGCTACACCCAACTCGCGGTCGGCACGGCGGACGGCAAACGGTCCCTCACGTTCTCGATCAACACCCAGACCAGCAAGAGCCTCAAGCCGGAACTCCTGGCCAAGGTCCGCGCCGTCCAGGAGGACTTCGTCTGCGCCCTGCTGAGGCGCTGAACCGGCCTCGGCGCGCGCCGCCTTCCCGCCGGGCCTGGCCGGAACTCCCTGGCCGGCCGTGCGGCACGACCTCAGTCCGGGGGCGCGTCCGCCGGCCGGGCAGGCTGACGAACACGTCGCTGCCGCGGCGCCCGGGCGAGTTCCCCCAGCCGGTCGAAGGCGTCGGCCGCGGGAGCGGTGACGACCCTGGGGAGGGCGCCCGGGTGCTCGCGCGCGAGCCAGCCGACGAGTTCCTCCCGTACGGCGCACCGGGCCGTCCACAGGTCGTCGGCGTCCTTGGCGGTCACGATCGCCCGCACCGTGATGCCGGTCGGCGAGGTGTCGGTGACGGCGAGGTCCCAGCCCCGCCCGTCCCAGGTGCCGCACGTGGTGAGGAACTCCTGGAGGTGCGCCCGCACGAGCGCGACCGGTGTGGTGTGGTCGCAGTGGACGAAGACCGACCCCGTCATCTCCGCACCGCCGCGCGACCAGTTCTCGAACGGGCGCGAGGTGAAGTACGAGACGGGGAGCGTGACGCGACGCTCGTCCCAGGTCCGGACCGTGAGGAAAGTGAGGGTCACTTCCTCCACGACACCCCATTCGCCGTCGACGACGACGGTGTCGCCGATGCGGACCATGTCGCCGAAGGCGATCTGGAAGCCGGCGAAGAGGTTGCTCAGCGTCGACTGGGCCGCCACGCCGGCCACGATGCCGATGATGCCGGCCGAGGCGAGCAGGGACGTGCCGAGGGTACGGAAGGAGGGGAAGGTGACGAGGGCCGCGGCAGTGGCGAGTACCCCGACGGCGGCGGCCGCCACCCGCATGATCAGCGTGACCTGCGTACGGACCCGGCGGAGCCGTGCGGCGTCACGTGAACGTCCGGCGTACCGCGCGTACGAGGACTCGACGACGGCCGCGATCGTCCGGACCGCCAGCCAGGCTCCACCGCCGATCAGGCACAACAGCAGGACATGGCTCACCAGCTCCGCACGCTCTTCCAGCGGCTCCCGTCCCGCCGCCGCCACCGGGTAGGTCCATCTGAGCAAGGCGGCCAGCAGGACGACGTACAACGGCGTGCGGCAGCGGCGCAGCAGCCCCCACAGCGGGGTCTCCGGGTGCCGCGCGTCGGCGAACCGCGCCAGCAGGTCCGCCGCGCGGCAGACGACGAAGGCCACCAGCGCCGAGCCGCCGACGGAGATGGCCAGCCGGATAACGCTCTCCATGTGCTCCCCAGTCGATGAGTCGAACAGGCCCGTCCCCTACGCCTCACCGCCGGTGAGCACGCCAAACATCCGCCCAGGGACCTGGCGCCACCAGGAGCAGGCGATCGCGCCACCAGCAGCAGGCGATCGTCGGCACGCGGCACGCGCTCGCCCGAGGCGCCCTTCGGCGAACCGGAGGTCTAACGACCCGGCGGGGCGTCGGGGTGGGGGATCGGCGGGGTGTCGCTGACGACCCGCTTTCCGTCCAGGGTGTAGTCGCGGCGCCGCCGCCGCGGTAGATAGCCCTCGGGGCAGAGCCTCCTGCCCTTCACGGCCGGTGCCGACGGGGGCCCTGACCCTTCTTCCGGGAGATCGGGCGTCTGTGGCGGTCCCGCGCGATCGTCCGCCCGATCGATCCGGACGCACTCGACGTCCGGATCGACCTCGGAGGGGATGACTTCCGGGCGGTCGTCCCGCGCCGGGACGTCACTCGACTCCACCCGGGCCTCCCCAGTAGAAGTGCGATCCCCAGGTCGACGTGCCGGTGAAGTCGGTGGAGATCTGGTACGCGTTCGGGTTCGTCACATAGGGGTAGCCCACCACCGGCTTCATCGTGCCGGCCGCGTCGGACTGGTAGGTCAGGTTGCGCATGTAGGCCGCGCGGCCCCAGCCCTCGGACGGGAAGCGTCCGCTGCCCATCCAGGTGTACGTGGCCTCGGGGTGGTTGGCGACGTCGTCGACGATCTCGCCGCCCCAGTCGATGGACGCCGCCTGGTCGCGCAGTCCCGTGGCGTTGAACAGGCTGGTGGGGTAGCCGCCCATCCATTCGTTGCCGATCCGGATCCACCACTTGTTCAGGTACAGCATGACCTTGATGGCGAGGTCGTACTGGTCACCCGCGTAGACGCTCTCCGCCACGCGGATTCCGGGGTAGACCGTGCTCGACAGCTGCTCCCAGCCCTTCACGTCCCGGTTGTAGCCGCCGAGGTAGTTGCCCATCTGCGTGTAGTTGTTGGTGGTGTAGAAGATGAACAGGTGCGGATACCAGTCGCCGTAGAGGTCGTAGTAGGTCTGCACGCCCACCTCGACGGTCTGCAGATCGGTCCCGGCCCCCGATCCCCGTACCTCCCACAGCTGCCCCAGGGAGAACTCGTTGGACCACTGGACGTAAGGCCGCCAGGTGTTGATGAAGCCTTCGGTGCCGTAGTTGGTCACGCCCTGGGCGGCGTGGGCGTACTTGTGCACGGCGGTGGCGGCGCGGGGCGCGGCCAGGCCGACGTCGTCGGGCGGCGTGGACCGCTTCGCGTAGATCCCCTTCGACAGGTAGTCCTGCAGGGTTCCGGCCGGGGTGATGCGGTCCAGCGGCTTGCGCAGCATCGGGACGGTGCCCGGAGGTCCGGTCTCGTCGCGCGACTCGCCCGCTTCGAAGGGCTGGGGCGAGGAAGGGCGGTCGGGGTCGTGGGAGCGGTCCGCCGCCTCGATATAGGGCGGTTCTCCCTGGGACTCGACCGGGACCCAGTCGAGTGCGTCGCCGGACTCGGTCGTCGTGCGGGCGACGACGTTGCGCTCCGCGTACTGGTCCTTGAAGTACTGCCGGATCTCGTCCAGTCGCTCGGCCGCCTCGTGTTCCAGCTCACGGCCCGAACGGGGGTTTGGGGGCGGCGTCTCCGGCGCGTCGGGGTTCCGTTCGATCCTGCCCGATTCCATCGTGCTCTCCTTCGTGGCCGAGGCCGAGGCCGAGGCAGCCACGGCCGAGGCCTTGGCAGCCGAAGGCCGGCGGCCGTGCGCCTCCGCGGACGCATGCGCCGCACGGCAGCGGTGGCCCTGGAACAGAGCACCGGCATCGGTTCGGTGCGGCGGAGAGGAATCGGTGCGGGGAGGTCGGCCGTCAGCGGCGGAGTCTCACTTGTGCCCCCTTCTTCACCGTACGCGCGTCTCCCCCGGGCCGCGCGCGCGGTCGCCCTCCCGCGTGCGCGCCCGGATTGCAGGGGTTGTCGTCCCGCAGGAGACTGCAGGTGTACCCCGTTCCTGCAGGACTCGGTTCGATTCCCCTCGACACCGGAGGAGTCCGCCATGGGACAGCACACAACCGAGTCGAGACCCACCGTTGCCGGTGTCGGCGCCACCAGACCCGGGCAGAGACAGGACGGCTTCGAGTACGTCCAGTTGTTCCTGGAGGAGCTCGGGTACATGCCCGCGCACTCCTACGAAGCGGGGCGCCTCGACAACATCACCGCACTGGCCCTGGCCTGGTTCCAGGAGCACAGCGGGCTCACGCCGACAGGCACCTTCGACGACCGGACGCGCACGGAGATGCTGAAGTCCCGCTGCGGGCTGATGCGTGACCCCGTCCTCCGCGCGACCGGAGAACCCATCTTCCACTCCCTCAACGGCAACATGTGTGCCTGGGACAAGAACCACTTCACGTACGCGTTCGGCGCGGGGACCGTGCAGATACCCGGTGACGACGAGTTCACCGCCGTGCGGACCGCGTTCGCCACGTGGCAGGCCCTCCTCCCCATCACGTTCACCGAGGTGTCCTCGGGGGCGAACCCCGACTTCCTGATCAGCTGGGTTCCGGCGAACGACCCCGACTACCCCCTCCTGGCGGGCCCACGTCACGCCCATGCCGCCCAACCGCCGGGATGCGGAACGCCCAGTCTTCCCAAGCCTCTCCACTTCGACAAGGACGAGCACAAGTGGCGCCTGGGGGCCGAGCCCGACTGCTTCGACGTGGAGAGCGTCGCCCTCCACGAGATCGGCCATCTCATCGGCATGCGGCACGCGACCGGAGTCGGCATGCAGCATGACGTCATGTGGTCCACGTTCGATCCCAACACCCTGAGGCGCGTGCCGACGGAGAACGACAAGAGCCGGGCGCGCAGCCTCTACTGGCAGCAGCTCGACGGCAACCCGGCCACCGCCCAGCTCGCCGCGTCGGGCAACCGGCTCTACCAGCGCCACAGCACGGGCGCGATCTTCGAGTACACCGGAACGCCCATGATCGGCTGGCTGGCACTCGACCTGAACCCCGCAACGACACAGATCGTCGCCGACGGAGGCGAGCTGTACCAGCTGCACCAGACCAGCGGCGCGATCTTCCGGTACACCGGCACCCCCCTGACCGGCTGGCAGCAACTGGACGCCAATCCGGCCGCGGCGCAGCTCACCGCGTCGGGAGGGAATCTCTACCAGCGTCACACCACCGGTGCCATCTTCCGGTACACCGGCACGCCCATGACCGGGTGGCAGCTCCTGGACAACAACCCCTTCACGGCGCAGATCGTGGCCGACGGAAACCAGCTGTACCAGCGGCACACCACGGGTGCGATCTTCCGGTACACCGGCACGCCCCTGTCCGGCTGGGAGTTTCTCGCCTTCGCCGGCAGCGGCGCCACCCGGATCGACGCCGGCGGCGGAGTCATGTATCAGTTCAGGCTGGCCAGCGGAGTGATCCTGCGGCACTTGGGAGGAACGACCTGGGACACGGTCGACACCGACCTTCGGACCTTGGAGATCAGCGTCGCCGCCGGGGACGCGTACCAGCTCCTCGACAATGGAGAGATCTTCCGGCACACGCCGAGCGGCGAGGTGGAGCAGATGAGCCACCTCCGGCTGCCGGGCCGGCCCATCCCGGTCATGATCGCCAGTTCGAGCACCCAGCTGTACCACCTGCGCGCCAACGGAGAGCTGATGCGGTATTACAAGTAGCGCCTACCGGCCGCGTGCGGTGGGGCGTCGTGGAAGTTGAGGCCGGCGAAGTGACGTACGAGAATGGAAGGAGGTACATGCTCGTCGGTAGCGCCGCAGTCCTCGCGGCGTTCATCTCCTTCGTACGCGAGGAGGGTCGATCGACATGGAGTTGTTCACTGGAGCCTACGGCGACAATCTCCAAGCCGAGGGGGCCGCGGACCGCAACCGGAGCATGCAGAACGCGCTCAACGGTTTCATGAACGGGCTGTCCGGAGCCGACCGCACCGCACTCGAACGGGTCGCCCTCACCGTGGTGGCTCTGGAAGGCACTGACGAGCGAGCGTGGGCGGGCCACCGGCAGAACGAGGTCCACTTCTCGGGCAGCCTGGTCAAACTCCTTGCCATGTACGCGGCACACACACTCCGCTTCTTCTCCCGTCAACTGCTCCAGGAACAGCAGCCGTCGTCGTCGGACGCCCTCTTCCTGGCGCTCTCGTCCGACTTCGACCACCAGATCAAGAGCGCGACCCCGAGCAACATCACCGTCCAGCACGGGAGCGACGTCACCAAGATCGTGCCGGCCTACCGGACGGTTCTCGACCCGCAACTCGACGCGGCGGGGCGGCCGATCGGCGTCGAGTTCACCTTCGACTACCGCACCCAGCTCAGGGGGATGCTCCTCCAGCAGCAGAACCCGGGCGCTGCGGCCAGCATCCATGGCGTCGCGTTCGGCTTCATGAACGCCAAGGCCGGAGACGACGGCTTCTTCCGGAAGGCGACGCAGCAGGGCATCTGGCTCGCCGGCGACTACCAGGGGCAGTGGACCCCGGTGCGGATCGGGTCCTCGAACGACGGGCAGGTCGCCCAGGCGACCACGGCCGTGGACATGGCGAGACTCGTCACCCGGATGTTCGACGGCAGCCTGGAGAGTGGCAGCCCGACGGATCTCGTCCAGATGCTCGTGGGTGGCGGCCGCAGCTGGTTCCACCGCGAACTCCTGTGGCCGAACGGCGGGCTTTCCGCCACCCACGCGAAGATCGGCATCGGCCCGCTCAAGCCCAACAGCGCCGGTGTGGTCGAGAAGGTGGTCTCGGAGGCACTGAAGGTCCACGACAGCAACCGGAACCTCGACTTCGTGGTCGTGTGGCAGAACCTCAAGGTCCCCGCCGAGCCGACCAGAGCCGAACTCGAGCGGGTCTCCCGCATGGTCGAGGCCACCATCCACGGATTCCAACCGACCGTGTGACGGCACGCAGACATGTGACGGGCCGCCGGGCCGCCGGGCCGATCTCCTGAACCACTCGCCATCGACCTGGCGGCACCTTCCTCGGTACGGGAGGCGGGGCATCAGGCCGAGGAGATCCTGATACCAGCAGCCGCCACGGTCAGGCTCCGGGGGTGACGGACTGGGCAGTCTCGAAGGCGGCCTTCTCCTGGTCGCCGAAGTTCGTCCCGGCCATGTAGGGGCTGGGGGCGCGGCCCTCGGCTTCGGCGATCGCGTCGAGGCCGCCGGTGCTGGACTGGGCGAAGTGTGAGGTGACGCCGACCAGGACCCCCTCACCCGTGGCGTGGTCGAAGTCCTTGAACCAGGGGCCGCCGCTGGAGCCGGGGCTGAGCTGGGTCTTCATCAGGTCGCTGTTGGTGTCCCACCACCACTCGCGGTTGATCCAGGACGGCCCCTGGCTGAACATCAAGGAGCGTCCGTCGTAGATGCGCTGTTGTGCGGCGGGGACGTTGTTGACGTTCGGGGAGCCGTTGATCACCGCTGCACCGGTGCTGGAGAAGTTGGGGCCGCTGTAGCTCTTGAAGTTCACGGCCGGGTAGCCGAAGTTGGTGCGCGGCGTCGTGCGGGCCGGGTTGAAGCCGATCGGCTGGCCGCCGCCCACGACCTCTTCGACCGGACGGTCGTCGGACGGGTTGTCGACGACCATCGCGACCATGTCGTTGTTGTTGAAGTGGTTGGACTGTGCCGCCCAGCCTTCGGTCAACCAGGCCCGCGTCACCGCCCACACGCCGTACGGAGCGACGTCGGGGCCGATCGCGGGGCCCTGCTCCAGGTCGGTGCCCGGAGCGACGCGCGGCAGGTTCTCGCCCCGGAAGTCGGGGACGAACAGCACGTTCGTGGCGATCTGGTTCAGGTCCAGCGGAGCGTTCAGGCCCCAGTTGACGCGCAGGCAGTGCGCCGCGGTGACCACGACGCTCTTGTTCCGGCTCTGGACCACTGTGGCGGTGCAGGCCGCGAGGCCATCGGTCGTACTCGCGCCGTCGGCGTTGCGCATTCGCATCACCAGCTTGCCGACCGTCTTGGCGGTCTTACCGCCGCCGGTCCAGGGCCGGGCGGTGTCGTCCCAGCCGGCTGCCGGAGCGACGCCCTCGGACCCGTCGCCGTTGAGCGACGCGGCTGACAGCCGGTTCAGGTTCCAGTACCCGACCTGCTGCTGAAGCCCGGCCTCGTAGCCGGCACCGAGCGGGACGAGGCGAAGTTCGGCGGGTCCGGCGGCATGCACGGCCGGGGCGCTTCCCACGGTGGTCGCGGTGACCGCGGCCAACGCGACGGCCAGCACGGACATCCGGCGGTGGACTAACTCACGCTTCTTCATGGCGTACTACTCCTCGGATAGAAAGCCCGAACGAAGCTACCAGCCGGTACGGCCCTTTGCCCCAGAGTCGTCCAACCGGATTTCCGCGCCCCTGCTGGTCGGGTGAATTCCGCACCGGACCGGGGGCATCCCGCGATTCGTGGCCGCGCGCCGGTCCTCGGGCGGGGATAGCGTCGGGGCGTTCCCGATCCCCCATCCGCCCCGGCGCCAGAGCCACCCGGTGACCCGTGGGCGGGGAACGGTGCCGATCAGATGAACGTCCCTCATCTCTCCACGGCCCGCTGATGGCAAGTCCACTGCCGCAGTTGGCGGCCGAACTCCGCGCGGGGCTCGACCCGGTGCTCCCGCTGCTCTCCGGCCTCCCCCAGGCCGACCGCAGAACGCGGCTCGCGCAGGCGCTCGGGCTTCCCGGTGACGCGCTGACCGCTGACGCGCTGCTCGTACGGTTCGCTCTGCCGCACGTGGCGGCCCCGGGCGACGTATGGCCGGTCCTCGTCGACCTGCTGCGGACGGCCGTCAGACAGTCCCCGCCGGGATGGGCGCTGGCCATCGACCAGGTCCTCACAGCAGGGCCGGGTGGCGTGGAGAATCCCCTCGTCGGGGCCCTGCCCCCGAAGATCGACCTTTCCCTCGTCCTGACCGGCGCGCTCCCTCTCGTCCCCGGCCTGGCCGTACGCGACGGGGTCAGCCTGGTGCTCTCCCTGCCGTCCGCCGCGCCCGACACCTCCTCGCTGACCTTCCGGGCCGACGGTGTCGACTTCGCGCTCACCGACCACGCGCTGCTGAAGCTCCTCGTCCCCGGCGGCCTCGTCCTCAAGGGCCGACTGGGCGCCACGCTCGGCAAGGACGGACTGCGCCTGGAGGGCGGCGGCAGCGGCAAGGGGATCGCGGTCCCCCTGGGCGGGGCGCCGTCCGGGGTGCGCGCGCCCTCGCTGTACGTGTCCGCCCAGAACGGCGGACTCCGGCTCGACGCGTCCTTCCGGGCGTCGCTGCTCGGTCTCGCGGACGCGGCGGTGGACGGCGCGGGCCTTGAGGTCAAGCCGGCGGGCGCGGGGTACACGGCGGCCCTGGTGCCGCCGAAGGGCATCGGGCTCACCCTCGCCGTCGGCCCCGCGAAGGGCAGCGGGTTCCTCGCCGAGCACGACGGCCAGTACCGGGGGGCGCTGTCGCTCAGCCTCGGCGTCGTCGAGGTGCAGGCCTTCGGGATCCTGGACACCCGTCCGGTGTCGGTCCTGGTCGCGATGAGCGCCGAGTTCACTCCGGCCATCGAACTGGGACTCGCCTTCACGCTGAACGCCGTCGGTGGTCTTCTCGGCATCGGCCGCGCGCTCGACCGGGCGGGCCTCGCCGAGGTCGTCCAGTCCGGTCACCTGGACGACCTGCTCTTCCCCGCGGACGCGGCTGCCGCGGCGCCGCGCATCCTGGCCTCGCTGGGTGCGGTGTTCCCCGCCCGTCCGGGAAGCACGGTCGTGGGGCCCATGTTCCGGCTCGGCTGGGGCCGTCCCGTCTCCTTCCTCACCGCGGACGTCGGGGTGGTCCTGGAGCTGCCCAGCGGTGTGGTGGGAATCCTCGGCCGCCTCAGGGTCGCGCTGCCCGCCCCGCAGGCTCCGATCCTCGATCTGCGGGCCTCGGTCGCGGGTGTCGTCGACGCCGCGAACGGGCTAGTCGAGATCAATGCCAGCCTGGCGGGTTCCCGGCTGCTGACCTCCTCGATCGACGGCGGTCTCGCGCTGCGCGCCAAGAGCGGGCAGGACGCGACCTTCATCCTGAGCGCCGGCGGCTTCCACCCGCGGTTCACCCCGCCGGCGGGGTTCCCGACGCCGAAGCGCCTCACGATCCCGATCGCGGACAGCCCGCTGCTGCGGATCGTCTTCACCGGGTACTTCGCCCTCACCCCCGGCACCGTCCAGGCGGGCGCCGAGCTCTCCGCCGTCATCGGTTCCCGCAGCACCGGCGTGTCCGGGCGGCTCTCCTTCGACGCCCTGGTGCGCTGGGAGCCCAGCTTCGGTGTGATGCTCGACCTCGGCGGCTCCTTCGCGCTGCGCTTCGCCGGGGAGACGCTCTGCTCGGTCGGGCTGCGTGTCCACGTGGAGGGGCCGACGCCCTGCTGGAACGTCGCCGGACGGGCCAGCGTGTCCTTCCTGTTCTTCGATGTCAGCTTCCCGTTCGACGAACGCTGGAACTGCACCGGCGAGGCCAAGGCCCCGCCGCCGCCGGACGTCGGCCGACTCCTTGAGCAAGCGCTGAAGGACCCCCGGAGCTGGGAACCGGTGCTCCCGGAGGGGGCGCGCACGATGGTGTCGCTGCGTTCCGACGACGCCGGGGGACGGCTGCTGCACCCGCTCGGCCGACTCCGCTTCAGCCAGCGCACGGTTCCGCTGGACACGGTGGTGGTCCGGTTCGGACCGGGCCGGCTCCCCGCGCCGACCACGTTCGGCGTGACGGTCGGATTCTCCGCCGGGGCAGGCGTCGTGAAGCCCGTCGAGGAGGACTTCGCCCGGGCCGACTTCTTCGATCTCACCGACGACGAGAAGCTCACCCAGCCCGCCTTCGAGCGGCTGCGCTCGGGCAGCGAACTGACCCCTCCCGCGTCCTCGGCGACCGCCCCGCGGTACTCGGTGCCGGTGGAGTACGAGACCAAGTGGCTCGGCGGCACCGTCCTCACCCCGGGCGCGCGGTGGGTGATCACCGACGCCGCCCTGACGGCCGCACTGCCGTGGGGGGCGGTCGGCCGCAGCCTCGTGCACGAACTGCGCAGCCGGTACGTGACTCCGCCGATCACGTCGGTCCTGAAGGACCGGACGTACGCGATCGTCCACACCGGCACCCTCAAGGAGGCCGGCGGTTTCCTCCGGAAGGCCACCTTCACCGAAGCCACAGCCCAGCTGAAGACCGTGTCGGGCCGGTCCGCGCTGCACCAGGTCGTGCCCGCACACGAGGTGAGGCCATGACCACGTACACCTTCGCGTCCTGGGAGCGGGCCGGGGCCGCCGCCTCGCTCACCGACCCCGACACCCTGGTCAACACGGTGCCCGTACGGGGCTCGCTCGCGGCCACCGCGTCGGTGAACGGCCGCCCCGCGCAGCCGGTTCCGGTCCCGCCGCTGCGGCTGTACGGGCCGGGTGACGTGCGGGCGATCGATCACAAGGAGATCGTGCGGCTCTTCCCGCTGCCCGGCACCCCGGACGCGGAGACCACCAGGTTCCCGATGTTGGAGTTCGAGCGTGCCGAACTGCCCTGGTTGTTCACCCCGTTGGCGCCGGGAGCGGCGGGCGCCCTGCGGCCGTGGCTCGCCCTGGTCTGCGTACCGTTCGCGGCGGGCCGGCCGCAGCGGGAGCCGGGCGTCCCGTTGCCCGTGCTGCGGGTCGACGGGACCGAACTGCCCGATCCGGCCTCACTGCACCTGTGGGCCCACGCACAGACCCTGCCGGGGCACGAGACCGACCCCCGCCGGTCGGTCTCCCGGCTGCTCGCTCCTCGCCGGCTGCTGGCTCACACCGGTTACACCGCCTGTCTGGTCCCCTCCTTCGAGGTGGGACGTCTGGCCGGGCTCGGCAAGGACGTCGCCGGCGGGACTCTCGCGCCCGCCTGGACTCCGGGGGCCCGCAGCGAACTGCCGGTCTACTTCTCCTGGACGTTCTCCGCCGGCGAGGGCGGTGACTTCGAGACGCTGGCCGACCGGCTGCGGGCCCGCCCGCTGCCGCCGCGCGCTGGCCGGCGGCCGCTCGACGTGAGCCGCCCCGGGCTCTTCGCGACCGGCCCCGGGCCCGTCGTCCAGGAGGTGGAGAGCGCCCTGCGCGACCCGAACGCCCCGGCGCGCGACCCGTGGCCGGTCGGCGAACCGAGCGCCGAGTGGCAGCAGCGGCTCGCGAAGGCGCTGGTGCCGGTGGGGGACGGCTCGGGGGACGAGGACCCCGACGTCCTGCCCCCGCTGTACGGCGGCTTCCACGCGCTGCGGAAAGGCGCCGTCCCGGCGTCCTCGGGCTGGCTCGACACCCTGAACCTCGATCCTCGTTGGAGGGTGGCCGCCGGGCTCGGTGCCCGGGCCGTGCAGGCCGACCAGGAGCAGCTCATGGCCTCGGCGTGGCGGCAGCTCGCCGACGTACAGGCCGCCAACCGGCTGCTCGACCTGGCCCGGTTCGCCCGGCTGGTCGGCGGCCGGCTGCATCTGCGGCACGTACGACCGCTCTCCGCCGACGAGGTCCTGCGCCTGGCCACTCCCCTGCAGAGCCGTCTCGCGCTGACCGCGGACACCACGCTGTGGTCGTCGATCCGGTCGAGTCTGCTGCCGAACGCCATGGCGACCGTGGAGTTCCACCGCGCGGTGCGCCCGATGGGCGTGCTCAGCCGGCGGGTCGGGCTCATCGCCGGGCGGGCGGCGGACGATCCACAGCCGCCGTTCGCCACCGTGCTCGCCTCCGTCGCCGGTTCCCCCACCGGCCTCGCGGTGCCCCGGCGGGATCCGGACGGCGCGGTGGCGTTCGCCGTCGCGCCGGAGCGGGTCGTGGCCCCGGAGCGGCTCGCCGCGGTACGCAAGGTCTTCGCCCCCGAGGACGGGGCGCCGGACGCGTGGCGGCAGGTCGCGACCGAGGCGGCCCGGCGCTCCGTGCAGCGCGCGGTCACCACCGAGCAGCTCGCCGCCACCCGCCCGCTCGCCGCGGTCTCACTCAACCGCGCCTTCCGGCTCTCGGCGCTGCCCGAGGTCGCGGTCCCCCAGGACTTCCTGGCGCTGACGAAGGTCACCCCGCACGGCGATCTGGTCTTCCCCAGCGGCCGGAGCGGTCCGGCCGGACTGGGCCTGTTCTCCGACGCGTCCGCCGCCGCCGTGGCCACGGGCCGGTTCACCGGCGCGTTCGACGGGCTGTGGGACGGGGCGGGCGTGGGCGATCCCGCGGGAGTGTGGCGGGGACAGTGCGCCGGCGGCTGGGACATGGGCGGCGGGCGGTCGGGCGTCTGGAAGGGCGCCTACGAGGGCACATGGAGCAACGACCCGGGGCAGGACGGCGGCGACCCGACCTGGATCGCCCTGTACACCGGCACCTGGGAGTCCCGCGCGGAACACGGCACCTGGCGCGGCGTGTGCACCGGCACCTGGAGCCCGGAAAACATCAGCTCCGACGGCGTCTTCACCGGCACCTGGCAGTCCGCCGACCACCACGGCACGTTCCGGGGCGGCTGTCCGGGCAGCTGGGACTGGTGCGAGGCCGATCCGACCACCGAGCTCTGGTGGGCGGACTGCTCCGGGGAGCTGCGGGTCACGGGCGAGGGACCCGGCCCCGAGCAGGAACCGTGGACGGCCGACGGCCTCAAGGACCTCATCGGCACGTGGCACACGACCGGCAGTCTCGGCCTCGGGGTCTTCACCCATCCGGGCCCGCTGGCGCAACAGAGCGAGCTGCTGCCCGCCCCGGCCGTGCTCGACACCCGCCCCGAGGACGTCAAGGACATGGTGGTCCAGGCGCACGACCGGGTGCTCGGGCCGTCGCAGGCGCCGGCGATCCCGCCGCGGGACCCGTTCCCGGCCCTGCAGGCCCAGCAGAAGATCGTGGATCTGACGGACCCCGCGGTCACCGTGCCCGCCGTGGTCGACACCCTCGTCGAGCGGCCCGCGGGCACCGATCCGGAGGTCCCGGTGCAGTGGGCGCCGGTCTTCGGCGACCCCATGTGGCCGCCGCTGTCGGCTCAGTCCACCGAGTGGATGTTCGCCGGTCTCCAGCACATTCCGGCCGACACGGCGGTGCTCGCCCTCACCAACGCCCCCTTCGTCGCCGCGTACATGGCCGGGGCCAACCACGAGTTCGCGCGCGAGCTGCGCTGGCGCGAGTACCCGACCGACCAGCGCGGCACGTACTTCGCCTCGTTCTGGGGGCAGGCGACGGATCTGCCGCCCCTGCACACATGGAAGCGCGACCTGACGCTCGGGACGCATCTGATCCCGCCGCCCGACCGGGTCGTCCTGGTGCTGCGCAGCGCCCTGCTGCGCCGCTACCCCGGTGCGATCATCTACGCGGCTCCACTCCTCGGCACCGAACCGAAGGAAGCCGACGCCCGCCATCCGATCTTCCGGGGCGGCCTGGATCCCGACACGGCCATGATCGGTTTCGACCTCACGAAGACCGAACTCCTCGCCTCGCCCTGGTGCTTCGTGATCGCGGAGCAGCCGACCGAGCCCCGGTTCGGGCTCGACGACCCGCCGGACAACGCGCTCACCGACCCTCCCGCGCCCGGGGTCTGGGGCCGCCCCTACACCGCGCCGCCCCACACCCCCAGCACGGCGGACGACTGGAACAACCTCGACTGGAGTCATCTCTTCGACTCCAAGGAGGCCTATCTGGACGCGACCCACGCCCCGGGGCACCTGCGGACCAACGTCGCCCACGACGGTCTCGTGTGGGGCGCGAGCGCCGCGGGGACCGCCCGCCAGTGTTTCCAGCAGCCCGTCAGGGTCGTCCTGCCGGCCGCACGACTCCTGTCCCCCTGAGGAGAACGACACATGACCGATCTCGGCGCACTGCGCCGGGCGGTGACCGAGGCCGAGGAGCACCGCGCGCTCCTCGGCACCCGGGCCACCGCCACCGACCGGCAGGACGCCTTCAGCCGCCTCGGCACGGCCCGAGGTGCCCTGGACGAAGGCGTGCGCGCCTTCGCCGGGAGGGGTTTCGCCCCGCTGCTCGCCGGCCTGGATCCCGAAGTTCCCCTGCTGCTCCTGCCCGTACGGCTGGAGACCCGGGTACGGAGGGACGGCGGCCAGGACAAACTGCTCGTACGGATCTTCCCCGACGACATCCACGTCGAGTCGCACGAGCCGAACCCCACCGCGGGCGAGGTGGAGCAGGGCCGCCGCTACTGGCGGACGGTGTGGCGGGCCGGCCGCAGCGACAACGCGGACGGGGACCGGGCCCGGCTGCTCCTCGCCGCCTGGGGGCAGCTGTCGGGCGCCCTCGGTACGCAGCGGGCCCGCTGGCTCGTACGGCTGCTCACCCCCGTCTCGGACACCCGGCCGCCGTCGCCCCTGTCCGACTCCGCCCCGGATCCGGAGCCGTCCTGGCCCGAGGTCCCGGTCCGCGGGCGGGGCTGGAACCGGGCGGCGACCGCCTCGACCCTGCCGGACCTCTTCGTCGTACGGGCGTACCAGGGCGACGTGCCGGTCGGTGAGAAGGAGGGCAAGCCGGTCCCGGACGTCGTGCAGGTCGGGCCCGACCCGGACGCGACGCCCGCGGAGGGCGGACCGCACCTCGACCCGGAGCTGCGCTGGCTGACGAAGTTCTCCGAGGCGGAGGAGAAGGGGCTCGCCGTCACCGTGCCGCTGGACCGGGAGGGTTACGAGCCGGCCCGGGAACCGCTGCTGACCCGGGTGGTCGCGTTCGGAGTGTCCGGCTCCCTCGACCCCGAGGCTTCGGCGGAGCGGCTCACCCGGCTGCTGGCCGGCCGGGACGGGGACGGCGAGGCGGCGTTCGTACGGCAGGGCACGGCGACCAACAACACCCGGGACGAGGCCGGTTCCGCACCGACGCCCCCGGACGTGGACCGGCTGCTCGGCGCGTCCGGCCCCGCCGCGACGCCCGACGAGTGGGCGAACTGCTCCCGCCTCGCTGCCGCGTTCGGCATTCCGGTGTCCGCGCTCACGGCCCTGCCCGGCGCCGACGAGCCGGAGCAGGCCGACGCGCGCGCCCTGCAGATGGCCCTGTGGAGCGCCACCGGCGACTTCTACCTGGACGAACTCCTGGAGAAGGACCGGGGAGGCACGGAGCTCACCGTCGACCGGTCCTGGCTGCGCCGCCACTACTACGAGAACGTACGGGCCCGGGGGCCGCTCCCTGTGCTGCGGGTCGGCAGGCAGCCGTACGGGGTGCTGCCGGTCACCGCCACCGCGCGCTGGCAGCCCGACGGGCACGAGCCGACGGGTCTGAGGGGGCTGCACCGCGTCCTCGGCGTGCTGCGCCCGTTCTGGGAGGTCGGCGTCGGCACACTGCCCCGGGTCGGCGGCCCCGACCAGCCCGGGGAGAGCCTCACGCTGCCCAAGCCGGAACGTGACGTGCTGCGCGCCCTCGGGATGGCGCCGGTGTCGCGGACGGTGTCGGTGCGTTCCGTCCAGGGCGGGCTGCTGGCCTGTTTCAAGGACGCCTCGCTCAGCATGAGCGGCATCAGCTTCGGCAGCACCGGGTACTGCGTCGGCGACACCCCGGAGGACCGGCACTCCCAGGCCCTCAACGCGGCGCTCGGCATCGGCTACCGGCCGAAGATCAGCCACCAGGTCAACGGCGCGGCCACCCGGCTGTGGCTGCCGTACGTCCGTCCGGCGAAGGTGTCCGAAGGCACCGACCCGGTGGACGACCTGATCGGGTTCCTCAACGCCGTCGTCGAGCGCTTCGAACTGCTCAAGCTCACGGTCCGCAAGGAGGAGGCGCGCACCCTCCTGGAGGCGCTCCTGCGGCACACCGCGAACCTGGAGTACGGGCGGGCCGCCTCCGGAGTCCGCGACCCGGACGCGCTGTGGCC
This sequence comes from Streptomyces sp. NPDC058650, assembly GCF_042717315.1. NCBI lineage: Bacteria > Bacillati > Actinomycetota > Actinomycetes > Kitasatosporales > Streptomycetaceae > Streptomyces > Streptomyces sp. NPDC058650. The sequence continues at coordinate 146,765 of NZ_JBHXRL010000017.1, read as the reverse complement.
CCGGCTGCGGTTCGCCGACGCCCTGCTCAACCCCACGCACGAGCTGAACACCCTCACCAGCGCCAAGCTGCTCGCCCGTCCCTTCACCCTGGGCAAGATCATGGCGCTGTCCGCGCCGACGACCGTAGCGGACGGCGGGGCCGATCGCGGCTCGACCGTGTACCGGACCATTCTCGACGCCCGTGCCTCCATGGCCGGGCAGGTCTTCGAGGCGGCGACCCGGCGCAACGGTGTCCTCGGCCTGCTGGGCACGGAGCGGCCCTGGAGCGTGCGCCTGGCGGAGATCGACGCCGCGTTGCAGTACCTGGCCGGCCGGGTGAAGACCTGGCAGGGCCGCAAGGAGGATCCCTTCGCCGCCATGGAGCGGCTGCTCGGCGAGTGCCTCGATCTCGTCTCCCACCGGCTCGACGCCTGGATCGGATCCCTCGCCACCGCCCGCCTCCACGCGCTGCGCCGGCCGGGCCGCCGCCCGACCGGGGTGCAGCTGGGCGCGTACGGCTGGGTGGAGAACCTGACGCCCGTCAGCGTGCCGCGCAGCCGGGGCTGGGTGCTCGCGCCCTCGCTGCCGCAGGCCGCCACCGCGGCCGTGTTGCACAGCGGCAACCTGTCGCACCCGGGCGACGCCGGTGCCTTCGCGGTCGACCTGTCCTCGCGGCGGATGCGGGTGGCCATGACCGTCCTCGACGGTGTCGCCCAGGGCCAGCCGCTGGGGGCCCTGCTCGGCTACCGGCTCGAACGGCGGCTGCACGACGAACGGGAACTGGCCGACGCTCCCCTGGAGTTGGACCGGTTCATCGCTCCCCTGCGGGCCAGGTGGTCGGTGCAGAGCGTCCAGCACCCGGCCGCGGGAGCGCAGGAGTTCATCGGTGCCCACGACGTCACGGACGGCGCACGGCTCGCCGGGGTGACCGCGAACGAGGTCGTCGCGTACCTGCGGGCGAACTCGGGCGGCTCGCCGATGACCCCCGCCGAGGAAGGGGCCGTACGGCGCCATCTGACCGCGCTCCGCGACGACCTCGACGCCGTCGGGGACCTGCTGCTCGCCGAGAGCGTCCACCAGCTGACCCAGGGCAATCCGGACCGCGCCGGTGCCACGCTGGACTCCCTCGCCGCGGGCGGGCAGCCGCCGCCACGGCCCCAGGTGCTCGACACGCCTCGGCGCGGCATCCCGGTGAACCACCGGGTCCTCGTCGTGGTCCCGGAGGGCTCGCCCCGCGCGGCGGGCTGGGACGGCGCCGAGCAGACCGCACGGCCGAGGGCCGAGGCCGAACCCCTGCTGGACACCTGGGCCGGCCACCAGCTCGGGGCCGCCCCCCGGATCAGGCTGCGCGCCGCGTGGCTGCGGCCCGGCCAGGAGGCCGGGACGGGCACGGTCACCGAGCACACGTGGCCGCTCACCCGGCACTGCGCCCTGGACGTGGTGGCGCTCGCCGCGGCGGGCCGGCTGCGGACCGTGGTGGAGCAGGAGCTCCTGCCGCAGCGGCCGTCGACCGTGCCCGGCGACGCCGTCCCCGTCCTGCTTCCCGGCCGGGCCTCGGGCTGGCCCCGTACCACCGTGGACATCGCCCAGCTGGAGGCGCTCGGTGCCTCGGTCGCGGCCGTGCTCGCGGCCGCCCGGCCGGGCACCACGGCCGACCTGGCACCCGCGGACAATCCGCCTTCGCCTGCCGCGGACCCGGAGTTCTCGGACCGCGCGCGGAAGGCCCTCGCCGGCCTGCGGGCGGCGGTGGGCGCGGCGAACCTGGAGAGCCTCGCCGCCTACGGGGTGACCGGGCCGCCGACCGGACCGGCCGACGAGCGGGCAGACCAGCTGGCCGCCGCGCTGCGCGAGGCGAAGGAGCGGATCCGGCTCGCCGAGCAGGAGACGACGGAGGGCGGACCGGGGGCCGCGGCCGAGGTCCTGGAGGCGGTGTTCGGATCCGGGTTCCGGGCCGTGGGCCGGTCGGCCGCGCCCCCCACCGGTGCGCTGGACGCCTCGTTCGGCTCCGGGCTCGACCGCGGCGGCGACCCCCTGCTCGTGCCGGGCGACTGGGCGGAGCTGATGGGCACGGTGCGGCCGGGCACCGGCGCCCTGGCGGATCTGCTGCTGCACACCGGTGCCGCGGCGACGGGTACCGGCTACGCCCTGCGGATCGGGCAGGTGCCCTTCACGTCGGGCGACCGGTGGGTGGGCGCCCTGCGCGAACCCGCCGACGAGGACAGTCCGGCCACCGGTCTGCTGGTGCACGGCCCCGCGCAGCCGCTCGGCACGGGCAAGGCCGCCGTGCTCGTCGTCGACGCGTGGGCGGAGCTGATCCCCGCTCAGCGGCACACGGCGGGCGCCACGTTCCACTACGACGCCCCCGGGGCGCGGGCTCCGCAGGCGGTGCTGGTCGCGGTGCCGCCGGTGGTGGGCGTGCCGTGGACTCCGGACGTGCTGGCCGCCACCGTCGACGAGGCGTTCGACCTGGCGAAACTACGGCTCGTGGACCTGGACGCGCTGGGCTGGCTGGGGCGTTACCTGCCGGCCGCGTATCTGCCCGAGGGGGCGATGGGGACGCAGCCCTCGGTGCACCTCCTCAACATCATGAAACGGCCGGACCTGGCCGACGTGATGGAGCAACTGATCAAGAAGGAGTCCTGACGATGTTCGACGTCATGGCCTTCAACCAGTACCACCGCCTGGAGCCGGTGGTACGGCCGAGCGGCACCGGCGGGCAGCTCGACGAGTCGCTGGCCGCCCGGGTGGCCGACCCGTTGTTCATGCTCGCCCGGCAGTGGCAGCTGGCGGAGTTCGCGGGGGAGGACGGCGGCTCGCCGGTGTGGTGCGAGATCGCCACCGAGAGCACTCCGCTCGGCGCGTTCCGGCCGTCGGGTGCCGGGGCGGACATCCCCTTGCCGAAGGGCGTTCCGCTGGAGTTCCTCGCGGAGGCGGGGGGCGCGCCCGGCGAGACGGTGAAGGCGCTGCCCCTGCGGGCCTCCGCCCGGGCCGGCCGGCGCTTCCTCGACACGCTGCGCACCCAGAGCCTGTCGGACACCGTCCTGGAGCAGATCGACGCGGCGGTGCTGGCGAAGGCGCCGCTGCCCCGGCCGCCCGCGCAGCCGGAGGAGGATCCGCTTCGGCGCGACCCCGGCGGGCGGGCGTTGCGCGCGGTGCTCGCGGGCCGGGCGCCCGACGGGGTCGCGCTCGCCGGGCACCTGGACGACGGCTGGCGGCCTCCGGGGCTCTCCGGAGCGCAGCAGACCGCGTTCGACAAGGCGGCGGAGCTCTGGCTGGAGTGGTTCGCCGAGCGGTACGGGCCACCGGCGCCGTCGAGTTGGGCCCGGGAGCGGCTGGAGCACCGGTTCTCCGTCACGGCCGAGCCGGGCGGCCGGGCGGTGACACTGACGGCCCCCGAGTTCACCGGGGGCGCCGCCGACGCGTACCACTTCGACCTCGACGTCGGTACGACGCCGCTGCCCGCGCCGACCGGTGGCACGGCCAAGGGCGTACTGCCCACCCGGGTCACGTATCCGGGCATGCCGGCGGACCGCTGGTGGGAGTTCGAGGACGCGCGGGTCAATCTGCCCGCCGTCGGGGCGGGGGTGCCGGACCTGGCCCGGCTCCTCGTCGTCGAGTTCGCGAACATCTACGGCAACGACCACTGGATGATCCCGCTGGAACTGGCCACGAGCGCGCTCCACCGGATCTCCGGGCTCACGGTCGTCGACACCTTCGAGGAGACCACGGTGGTCGGACCGGCCGAGCACGACGCCTGGTCGGTGTTCCGGCTGACGAACGCCCAGGACGGCAAGCCCGGGCCGCCGTTGCTGCCGCTGCTGCCGACCGCTTCGGCTCGGCTGGAGGGCACGGCCGTCGAGGAGGTGCTGTTCGCCCGCGACGAGATGGCCAACCTGGGCTTCGCGATCGAACGGATCGTGCAGAGCGCCACCGGCAGACCACGGGTGCGCGCCGACGAGCCACCGGACCCGGATCCGCAGGTGCCACCGACCGACCCGGCGGCGCTCGCCTACCGGCTGCTCACCCCCGTGCCGGCGCACTGGATCCCGCTCGTGCCGGTGCCCCTTGAGGCGGGATCGGCCGCCGTCTGCCTGCGGCGCGGGCAGATTCCCCGCTTCGCGGAGAACGGCACGCGGCTGCCACAGGTCAAGGCGGCCGGACGGATCCTGGAGCCGGAGGTGAAGCGGGTGTCGTTCCGCGACGAGGAGATCCCCCGGTCGGGAGTGACCGTCACCCGCGTGCCGGTGGTGGCACGCGGCGAGGACGGCCGGGTCTTCCAGTGGGTGGGCCGCCGTGTGCGTGCCGGGCGGGGCGAGGCCTTCAGCGCCCTCGCGTTCGACGGAGCCGTACCGCCGAAGGAGCAGCGGTGAATGCGGGGCGGGGCAGCCCGCTCCCCCGGCTGGGACGGATCCGTACCGGGAACGCGGGAACCGAGGCGCTCCGGACCCATCGGTTCGGGACCGAGGCGTCCCGGATCGAGGGGTCCGGGTTCGACATCCGCACGGATGTGTCGGTGATCGCCCTGACCTCCGACGACGCGGAGATCGTCGGCGTGGACTGCTACGGAAGGATGTTCCGCTGGGAGCGGCTGACCGGGCTGCAACTGGCCGGTCCGATCGCTCTGCACGCCAAGCGGACCATCTGGGCGATGGTGCTGACGCCCGATGACCTGGAGGTCGTCACCGGGGGCGCCGACGGCACGCTGGGGCGCTGGGAGCGGCCGACCGGCGCGGCCCTCGCCGAACGCCTCGCCGCCCACGCCGCGCCGGTCCTCGGCCTGGCCCGCACCCACGACGGCCACGAACTGGTCACCGCTTCCCGGGACGGCACGGTCCGCCGCTGGGAGCGGACGACCTGGAGCCCGCTCGGCGAACCACTGCGCGGGCACTTCGGCGCGGTGCGAGCGGTGGCCGTCGCCCCCGGCGACGACCTGATCGTCACGGCCGGCCAGGACGGCACCGTACGGCGCTGGAACCGTACGGCCGGCACGCCGCTCGGCGAGCCGCTGCGCGGACACGACGGTCCGGTGCAGTCGCTCGCGATCGGCCCCGACGGGCGGGAGTTCGCCTCCGGCGGGCTGGACGGCACGGTGCGCCGGTGGGACCGCGGTGCGGACCGGCCCGTCGGTGCGCCGCTCGTGGCGGGGGCCCCGGTGCGGTGCGTGCTGCTCACGGGGGACGGCGAGATCACGGCGGCCTGCTCGAACGGCACGCTGCACCGCTGGGACCGGACCGGGCAGCGTATCGGTGCGGCCCTCACCGCGCACATCACCGCTGTCTGGGGCATGACGACGACACGGGACGGGTCAGAGCTCCTGTCCGGCGGTTGGGACCGGCGGATCCTGCGGTGGGAGCGGATCACCGGCGTGCCACTGCGGCCCGCCCGCACGCCGACCCGGATCGAGACCGTGCCGCGCCTGGAGATCCAGGGAACCACCCCGTTCTGAGCGGCTTTCCCCTGCCCTGACCCGTCCGCCCCTTCCCGGGAGAGCCGATGCCGTCCATCACCATCGACACCTCACAGCTGACGTTCCCCCTCGTCGCGGTCTTCCGGGACGGATACGGCGCGGGGGACGGTTCCCGCACCGGGGCCGACTCCGGGACCGGGGGCAGCGCCTGGGACGGCTTCGTCGACGGGGCCGCCGTACCGCCGCCTGAGGTGGCGCTGCCCGCGGGCACGGGCTACGGGCTGCGTCTGGGCGACGGCACGACGGCCGTCGTCACGTTCGACGTACGCGAGGACGGAACCCTCGACTTCGCACCCGAGCACGACGCCTTCCTCGACGGCCGCGGCGGGCACCACCTCACCGTGCGCGGCGTGCCGGTCACCCTCGACGCCAGGGCCCTGGACCACCCGCTCACGCCGGAGTTGCCGGGCGCCGGTCCGCTGTCCTCGGACCGCGTCCACGAGTTGCGCCTGCTGCCCTCCGCGACCTACCGGCTGCTGGTCGAGGCGGGCACCTCCGTCGGTGCCCTCGCCTTCTCCGTCGCGCCCGACGGGCAGGTCCAGCTCACGCTGAAGGCCACGGAAGCCGGTGTCGCCGAGGCCACCGGAAGCACTCTCACGATCCAGGGACGCACCGTCACGGTCGACGGCCGGTCCCTCTCCCACGGCCTGCTGCCGGTCGGCGTGCCGGACGCGGGCATGGGCTCCTTCCTGTCCCCGGACACCGTGCACCGGCTCACGCTGCTTCCGGCCGCCGGGTACACCTTCCACGCGGCACCCGGTCTGGCCGCCGACTTCTCGTACACCGTCCGTGCCGACGGGAACGTCGACTACGACCCGTCCTGCGACGCGTTCCTGACGGGGCGCGGCACGCGCACGCTCGTCGTGGGCGGGTTCCCCGTGGCGCTCGGCGCCGCCGACGCGGACAGCGACCTCGTCGGCATCGCGGCCCTCGACGGCCTGCCCGGTAACCCCCGTGGACTGACCGCCGTCCTCGCTCCCGCGAGCGGCTACCAGCCACGGACCGCGCACGGCGTGTGCAGCGGCTTCCGGGTCACCCGCGACGGCACCCTCGTCGTCGCTCCGCCGACCGCCCGCTCGTACTCCTCGACCCCGAAGGACTCCCCGGTGACCGCGACCGACGGATACGCGGTCCTCACGGTCCGCGTCGCCCGGGCCGTCGCCGGCGGACCCGCGCCCCGGGGCAGGGTCACCTTCACCGCGGACGGGGTGTCCCTCGGCACGGTCCTCCTGGACGAGCTCGGCCTGGCGACGCTGCGCACGGCGGCCCCGCCGACGGGCGATCAGGAGATCGTCGTCGCCTACGAAGGGGACGGCGCGCACCGCCCGAGCACGACGACGCTGCACGTCCGTGGCGGCGCGCGCACACCCTGAGGAGCGACAGCGCGGGACCGGGCGGACAGACTCAGGGAGCCACGTAACGGAACTCCGGTCCGTAGTTCTTGCCGCTGCCGTCGGGCAGAGCACGCTTCATCAACTCGCGGGCGGGCGCCTTCAGCCCGAACATCTTGACCACCGCGTCGTCCAGCAGGTCCGTGGCCTGGGCAGGGTCGTCCTGCGCCCACGCCTGTTCGAGGAGGCTCAGCATGTCGCTGTAGACGCGATTGCACTTGTCGAGGAGGGCCGTCACGTCGGCGGCGGGCGCGCCGGGGCCCGTCCGTGGCCAGCCCCCCTGCGGCACGGTCCCCATGGGGAGGGCAGGAGGCATCGGGACGGGCGGGCCCTGGAAGTCCCACACGTCAGGATGGCCGGGCGGGTGGATCAGTTTGCGTCCGTGCACGACTTCCAGGAAGGCGTAGTAGTGGGCCAGCTCGCCCGACGCCGCCTCGTTCGGGTGCGGGTTCTGGGGCGACACGGACGTCCCCTCGCCCTGCTCCTTGATGACCGCGACGGCCGTCTCGACGGCGCCGAGCGTGGTGAGGGCCACGAGGCTGTTCCCCGAGCCGTGGTGCGACATGTCCCTGCTCACCTGCCGGACCCCCGTGATCATGTGCGGGCTCGCACGCAGGGCGTCGAGGATCGCGGTGTAGAAGGCTCCGATCGAGGTGTACGCCGGGGCCGCCCGCACGATCGGGTCGTCGGGCTCCTCGATGCTCGCGTACATGGCGACCGAGTCCTTCGTCAGCCCGCTCAGGAAGACGGTGAGTTCGGGCCGTACACCCCCGGGCAGCGGGCCTGGGTACGCCGGTACCAGCGCCTCGTCCGCGAGACGAGGGGAACCGCCGACGGTGGTGAGCAGATTGCAGGCGAGGCCGAGGTGCGACATCTCGTCGAACACGATCGTGCGCAGGGCGCGGAAGACCTGGGTGTCTCCTCCGCCCGTGGTGTCGATCGACCACATGCCGCACAGGTACGGCGGGAGCGTGGCGAGTTCCAGTAGGACCGCCTGTTGTACCGCGTCCTTCACCCACTCCGCGTCGCGCTGTTCCGCGGGCCGCCGCATCAGCTCGACGATCCGGTTGCTCTGCGTGTACTGAACGGCTTTCACCACCAGGCCTCCTTACGGATGAGCCCCCCGGCGTCGATCGTCGGACCGTACCGTCACCCCACCGTCATGCCGGCAGGGCGAGGGCGGGCAGGCCCCTGCAGCGCGAGCCGCTCCGACAGGGTGTCGAGCGAGTGGGGCGCCGCCGGAGCATCCGGACGGAACCGACGGAACTGAGCGAGCAGCCACAAGCCGGACTGCCGTGGAGGTGACGGGGAGGATTCACCTGCCGTCCCTGCACGTTGTTCGCGAGACCCGGACCCGAGTCCCGGACCCGAGTCCCGGTTTCCGCGGTCCCACCCATCATAGGGCGGTGAGCGGCGGGGGGCCTGTCGTCCGGTGGGCCGTTCGCCCGGCTGCCGGGTGCGCACGGGCTGACGGTGCGTGGAGCGGCTGGCCGGTGCCCGGGGCAGCCAGGCGAAGGGGCCGGGGGCAAGATGGTGTGGCTGGAGGTCAGTCGTCCGTCCCGTCCACCGCGACGTCGTCCTGGAGCAGGCCCGTCCTGAGTTCGCCGAGGACCCGGCTGAGCAGACGCGAGACGTGCATCTGGGAGAGGCCGAGGCGTCGGCCGATCTCGGCCTGGGTGAGTTCCTCGCCGAAACGCAGTTCGAGGATGCGCCGGTCGCGGGCGTCGAGCAGGGCGATGAGCGGGCGGAGCGCCGTGAGGGACTCGACCAGTTCGTAGGAGGGTTCCGTGGTCGCGAGCTGCCGGGCGCTCGCGCCGGGGCCGGCGTCCTCGTCGCTCGCGGGTATGTCCAGGGAGTGGGCGGTGTAGGCGTGGGCCGCGAGCTGGCCTTGGGCGATGTCCTCCACCGTGAGGTGCAGGTAGGTGGCGATCTCGGCCCGGGTGGGACGGTGGCCGAGGCGCTGCTCCAGGGTGTCGGCGGCCTTCGCCAGGTCCATCCGCAGTTCCTGGAGGCGTCGTGGGACGTGGAGCGCCCAGCTGGTGTCGCGGAAGAAGCGCTTCATCTCGCCGGTGATGGTGGGGAGGGCGAAGGAGGAGAAGTCGATGCCCCGGCCGGGGTCGAAGCGGTTGATCGCCTTGATGAGGCCGATCGTGCCGACCTGGACGATGTCCTCCGTCGGCTCGGCACGGTTCCTGAACCGCCGGGCGGCGAACCTGACCAGGCTGAGGTTGAGCTCCACCAGCGTGTTGCGGACGTAGGAGTACTCCGGGGTTCCCTCGTCCAGCTCCCGCAGTCGCGCGAAGAGCGACACGGACAGCGTGCGGGCCTCATCCGTGGATACGGCAGTGGGGTGTGCCGGCTCGGGAAGCCCGTCGAGCGCGGCCCGGCGCGTCAAGGCCGCCGAACCCGGCGGGTCCACCGCGGAAGGGTCCTGGGCGGCGGCGCGCGAGGTGACGGAGAGGGCTCTGACGGTCGACATGAGAGCTCCTTCGACGGTGGCGGTGGGCCTGCCGCCACGGCCCCGAGGGGAGCGGCGGTGGTCCGTCGGTCGAGCGTCCTGAGTGAAGGATGCCCACTACGGCGGGTTTGACACGGTTCCGAGGACAGGAACGGGGTGGCCAGGAGCGGTCGGCCCGCGAATGTCACGGCCGTATTCACTGCCCTTCACTCCTGGGGGCGACGAGTGCGCGAGCGGCCCGGACGAGGTGCGCGCGGGAGATGCCGGCCGCGTCGAGGAGTTCGTCGGTTTCGCCGGAGCCCGGCAGCCCGGTGACGGCGAGGTGGGCGAAGGCGGGGTGGTCACCTGCCGCGGCGAGGGCGGAGAGGACGGCTTCGCCGATTCCGCCTTCGGGGTGGTGGTCCTCGGCGACGACGAGGGCGCCGGTCTCCCGGGCGGCCCGACTCAGGGTGTCGGCGTCGATCGGCTTGACGGAGTACACGTCGATGACCCGGGCCCGGATGGCCTCGTCGGCCAGCTGATCGGCGGCGGCGAGGCACTCGTGGAGAGTGACCCCGGCCCCGATGAGCGTGACCTGGTCGTTCGCCGTGTGGCGGAGGGTCTTGGACCCTCCTACGGGGAAGGTCTCACCGTCGGCGTAGAGCACCGGGTAGGCCCCCCGGGTGGCGCGCAGGTACGAGATGCCGTCCACGTCGGCCATCGCCGCCGTCAGCGCGGCCGCGGACGTGGCGTCGCTGGGGTAGAGGACGGTGGAGCCGAGGACGGCACGCATCATGGCGAGGTCTTCGACGCCCATCTGGGAAGGGCCGTCCGCGCCGATCTCGACACCGCTGTGGGTTCCGCACAGGGCGAGCGTGACCTGGGAGACCGCGGCCATGCGGATGAAGTCGTGGGCGCGGGTGAGGAAGGCGGCGAACGTCGTGGCGTAGGGGCGGAACCCGCGTACGGCCATGCCGACCGCGTCCGCGATCATCTGCTGCTCGGCGATGTACGTCTGGAAGTACCGCTCGGGGTGGGCTTTGCCGAACTCCTCGGCGTGGGTCGAGTTGCCGACCTCGGCGTCCAGGGCGACGACGTCGGGGCGGGCGCCGAGGGCAGCCAGGGCCTGACCGAAGGCGACCCGGGTGGCCACGTCGTCCCCCCTGTCGAAGCGGGGCAGTTCCACCGTCCCGTTCGGCGGTGTGCTGACGGGCGGGACGTCGGGAGGCCTCGGTCCGCGCGCTCTCAGCTCGTGGCCGCCGGACAGTTCGGCGACCGCCCGCTCGGCGATGTCCTCCGGCAGCGGTTTGCCGTGCCAGCCTTCCTGGTCGGCCACCTCCGGCACACCGCGGCCCTTGACGGTCCTGGCGATGATGACGGTGGGTGCCTCTCCGTCGCCTGCCGTGGTCATGGCCCGGTCGATCGCTTCGAGGTCGTGGCCGTCGATCACGATCGCCCGGCATCCGAACGCCTCGACACGGCGGGCGTAGGTATCGGTGTCCCACTCCAGCTCGGTCGGCCCGCTCTGTCCGAGGCGGTTCACATCGATCAGGGCGGTGAAGTTGGCCAGCCGGCGGTGGCCCGCCTTGCCGAGGGCCTCCCACACGGACCCCTCGGCCGTCTCGCTGTCGCCGCACAGCACCCACACCCGGAAGGGAAGCCGCTCCAGATCCCGGCCGGCCAGCGCGATCCCGACACCGTAGCCGACGCCCTGGCCGAGGGATCCGGTCGCCACGTCCACCCAGGGCAGGACGGGGGTGGGGTGGCCCTGCAGGCGGTGGCCGAAGCGGCGGTACGTCGTCATCAGCTCGTCGTCACCGATCGCGCCCGCCGCCTTGAACATCGCGTACAGGAGGGGCGACGCGTGCCCCTTGGAGAAGATCAGGTGATCGGCGGCCGGGTCGCCGGGGACGTCCCACGCGTAGCGCAGATGGCGGGTCATGAGCACTGCCATGAGGTCGGCGGCCGACAGGCTGGACGTGGGATGCCCGGATCCCGCCGCGGTGCTGGCACGCACGGAATCGGCCCGCAGCTGCTGGGCGAGCCCGAAGACCTCCGACAGGTCGCTCGCGGGGCCGACGTCGGTGATGGGCCGTGCGGTCATGAGCGAACTCCTCTCACCCGGGGCGCGAGGACTCGTGCCCTCGGCCTCGCAGGTCTGCCCCGGTGGACGTCTGCCCTGGCGGACGTCACCCGGGCCGTTGCCGGTCGTCGCCGGTCGTCGCCGCGGCGCCGCCGTCCGTGGGCACGTCAGTCGGCCGGTTCATCGGGGATCGGATGCTCGGGATGCACGGAGGCGTCCCGCGGCTCTCCTCTCGGTCCCGTACCGGCCGGGTCGGTTCCCGAAGGCTCCTCGTCCCTCTCGTACTCATCGGGTACGGGGACGGACAGCGGGTCCTTGCCTTCGGTGGTCTGCTGGTCCTCGGTGTCCCGGGGCAGGGGCTCCTCAGGCTCCCGGGCTCCTCGCTCGCGCATCGTCGTCAGCCTTCCTGTGGCCGCCGTCCGGTCCGCATCGCGCGGAAGGGCGGCGTGATCCGGGTGGCCAGGGGTTCGGCGCGCCTCCTTCGACTCGGCCTCGTACAGCTGGGCGCGGCCTTCCACGAGCGCCGCGCAGGCCTGCCGATCGCGCTCACCCTTGATCTTGTGCGATCGAAGGGGCGCCCGCCGGCCGGAGCGGCTGCTCGGTGCCTCTTCCTCGCGTATGTCCCTCTGGTCGCCACGTAACCCCGCCTACGTCTCCCCCAGGGTGACGCGGTGGCCAGCGCGGCGACCGTCCGGATCCGGTGGGCCGACGACGGCCAGCGGGACGCCTCGGAGGCCGCACAGCCGACGGGCGCGGGCGAGGACGCTGAGGGAAGCCGGTGACGGGTCGGCGGTGGGCAGCTGCACCCTCACGCGGCCGTACGGGCGGTGGGTGAACAGGAGCATCTCGATCTCCAGGGTGGCCGCGGCGCGGCTGGAGATGTCGAGGTCGCGAAGTATCTCCAGGTGCAGGACGTCGTCCTCCACGTTGTGCCCGATCAGCATGATGCCTCCCGCGCTCGCAAGCCGCCCCCGGTCCGAGCTCCGTGCGGAACTCGGCGGAGGGCGCCACGAGCAGTATCTCCTGAACGGGGGCCGATCGCCTGGTCCAGGACCCGTCCGTGGAAGGGCCCGCCTACCGCGGAGCGTGGGGCGTCGCCGGCGGCACGGCTTGGGGCCCGGCAGGCGGCACGGCCTGAGGCCCGGCAGGTGGCGCGGCCTGGGCGGTGACGGTTCGCCGATAGGCCACGTGTCCCCCCAGCGCGCCGCTCACGGCGAGCGCCGTCAGCCCGGCGAAGGACCACATGCGGCCCTTGACCGCGTGGCCCCGCAATCTCGCGCCCAGGGACGTCACGTAGCAGGCGATCATGGCGACGTTCGTCACCGCGTGCGCCAATCCGACCCGGGCCTGCTGCGGGGGCAGGTCCGCCCAGTCGACCCAGCCGGCGAGGGCTGCGGGGGCCGCGCCGGCCAAACCCACGGCCGTGAGCGTCGTGGCGGCCGGCTGACCTCCGGGAACGACGTCCAGCACGCCGGCCGAGAGGAAACAGCCGACCGGTACCTGCACCAGTGCGGGATGCAGCGGATGCCCCAGGGGCTCGCCCCGCAGCAGGTCGCGCGCTCCGCTCAGCGGAAGCGCTCCGACGGCCCGCTGAAGCGCACGGACCGCTGGATCCGCGAGCGTGAGCTGTTCGACGCGCCCCACGGCTCTCAGCCATCCGGCGGACGCCGTGCCAAGGACCGTGCCCGGGCCCGTTCTCGCGGACGTGTTCCCTGCGGTCGTGGTGGCGGTGCTCTCGGTAGTGCTCTCGGTGGAACCGCGAGGCATGGCGACTCCTCGATTCGTGTCCGGTGGTGCAGGTCGAAGGACGCATCAGTCAGATCCGTCATGCGCCTGCCCGGTCAGGGGCGACTCATGCGGAACGGCAGCGGCACCGGAAGGCCACCGTGCCCGCCCGCAGCGTGGCCTCCCCGCGTCAGTTCTCCGCCCCCTAGGCTCGGCACATGACCGAGAACGAGATTCAGCTCAAGGCCATCGCAGCGCTCACGGCCCTGCGCGGTGGCGTCGGAGCGGACTACGTCTCCGACCTGCTCGGCGACGTCATCCCGACGCGGTTCGTCGTCCCGGACACCGACGATCCGGCGGAAGTCGGAGCGGCCATGCTCGACCAGCTCGCCGAACCGCTGAGTGCGCTGATCAACGGCTTCGTCCTGGCCTTCGAGACGGTCGCCGGTGCGTACGACCGGACCGATCCGGAAGCGCCTACCGACGCGATCCTGCAGGCCCTCGCACTGAACATCGCACGCGACGCCGATTGACGCGGCGCGGGTGAGGACCGTCTCGTCACCCTCGATGCGGTCGTGATCATGTCCTCCTCGATCAGTCCGAGGACGGGAGGCCCGGCCGGGCCCCGGCGCCGGTTTCGGCGGCGCCGGCCCGGGCGGGGGCTGCGGCGCCTCCGGGTCGATCGGGAAGGGGCGAGGAGGAGGCGGGGGCCTGGGGTCCGAAGGATCCCTGGGCGTCGGACGAGTGGGTGGCCCGGTCTTCGCGCGCGTCATGCCGCACCGCCTCCTTCGCCCTTCGCTCCTCGCGCTTTCACCCCTCAATCCGACCGGCTACCCGGCACCGCGCGCGCTACGCGTGGAGTGCCCGCCCGCCGTCGGGGCAGTCGCCCCTCAGGACCGGGTGCCGGGGGTCCGGACGCCCTCGGCGGGCACACCTTCGGGCAGGTCGCCGCCACCGGTGGCGGCGAGTCATGAAGCGGACGCTCCGGCGGACCGGGCTGCCGGCGGAAGGGCGCTGAGATGGACACGACCGAGATGATCGCCAGGCTGCTGCGGGAGCAAGGCCGGACCTACGCCGACGAAGCCGGCATCACCCTCCGCGACAAGCCCGCGCCGCTGTACCAACTGCTCGTTCTCACGGTCCTCTGCTCGATCCGGATCAGGGCCGGGACGGCCACCGCCGCAGCCCGCGAGCTGTTCACGGCCGGCCTGCGGACGCCGCGGGCGATGGCGGACTCGAGCTGGCAGGAGCGCGTGGACGCCCTCGGTCGGGCGCATTACGTCCGGTACGACGAGAGCACCGCGACCGCGCTCGGAGACGGCGCGGAGTTGCTCCTCGACCGCTTCGACGGCGACCTGCGGAAACTCCGTGAGCGGGCCGAGGGCGACGCGGGAAAGCTGCGCGAGCTGCTGCGGGAGGTCCCCCGCATCGGGCCGGTGGGCGCGGACATCTTCTGCCGCGAAGCCCAGGCCGTGTGGCCGGAGTTGCGCCCGTACTTCGACGAACGCTGCCGCACGACCGCCGCCGAACTCGGGCTCCCCCACACCCCCGCCGGCCTCGCCCGCCATGTCCCTGCGGAGGACTTGGCTCGCTTCGCGGCCGCCCTCGTCCGTTTCGGCCTGTCCGACAACCCGGAGGAGAGGAAGCACGTCGCCTGAGGCGCGACCACTGGACCCCCGCCGACGCCGTCAAGCTCGCTGGGCGGCGGCACCGAGCTCGGCGTGCCGCGTGCGAGCGCGCCCCTCCTTCGTGTGCGTGGTGTCATCGCCGCGACTACCCGGTACGACGGCGAGAAGACACGGAACCGGTGGACGGTTCCCCACGGCGGGGCGGGGCGAGAGCTGGCGCGCCGTCGAGCACGCGAGATGGCCCACCGTGGGCCCGACGCCCCTGCTCGCCGAGGCCGGTTACGCCGCCCACGTGGACCGGCTGGTCAGGAACGGGGCGCTCCTCGACAACCGCATGGTGTACCGGCACGCCCGGCCCTCCGAGCACGTCCCCACCCTTGAGGTGCACGTGTGATGTCTGCCCACACGGACGGACGCGGAGGGAGGTGTCGCGGCGGGCTGCGGGAGCGAGACGGCGGCACGGCTCGCGCCCCGGCGCGATGACGGCTGCGGCCACCCGCCGCGCCGAGAGCGAACATCCTTGGATCCGGGGGGTGTTGCGGGAAAGCTGGGAGGACACATCCCGGATCCCGGAGGCCTCCATGAGCGCCGAGCACACGCACACCTTGTACGAGGCCGTGGGCGGCGCCGACGCGCTGCGCCGGCTCTCCGAGACGTTCTACGAGGGGGTCCTGGCCGACCCCCTCCTCGCCCCCGTCTTCGCCGACTTCACGCCCACCCACGTCGACCACGTGGCCGTGTGGCTGGCGGAGGTCTTCTCCGGGCCGGCCGGGTTCACGGCGGAGCACGGCGGACACCAAGCCTTGCTCCGCGCCCACCTCGGGCTCGGCATCACGGAGGAACAGCGGTTGCGCTGGATGGAGTTGATGACGGCGGCCGTGGAGAAGGAACTGCCGGACGACACCCTGCTGCGCCGCCGGGTGGTGGAGTACTTCGACTGGGGCACGCGGATCGCCAAGGACGTCTCGGCCTCGGCTCCGGGTACGGACCTCGGCGATCCCGGCCCCACCCCGCGCTGGGGCTGGGACGGTCTCGCCTGACCCAGCCGGCGGTGTCAGCGGGCGCCGAAGACCTGAGTCCAGTAGGGGCCGCCCTCGGAGTGGATACCGATGCCGATCTCCTTGAACGAGCAGTTGAGGATGTTCGCACGGTGCCCCGGGCTGTTCATCCAGGAGTCCATGACCTGTTCCGGCGTGCTCTGGCCCATGGCGATGTTCTCGCCGTACGTCGACCAGGGGTACCCGGCCGCCGTCACCCGCTCCCCCGGGCCGTCGCCGTCGGGGTTCGTGTGATCGAAGAAGTCACGCGCCGCCATGTCCTCGGAGTGGCCCTGAGCCGCCCTGGTCAGGGTCGAGTTCACCGACAGCGGGCCACAGCCCGCCTTGGCGCGCTCCGCGTTGACGAGGGCCACGACCTGGTCGGCGGCCGAGCTCTGGCCCTGGTCGTTCTGCGCACCGGCGCCGGTACCCGTGCCCGCGTTCGTGCCTGAGTCCGTGCCCGCGTTCGCGCCCGTGTTCGTGCCCGTGCCCGTGCCTGTGCCTGTGCCTGTGTTGGTGCCTGAGTCCGCGCCCGCGTTCGTGCCCGTGTCCGTGCCGGAGTTCGAGCCCGTGCCGGTGCCGGTCGACTGCGAGCCGCCCGCGGGGGCCGTGGTGCGGGGCGGGGTCGTCTTCACCTGGACCGGCGGGGTGGTGCGGGCCGGGCGGGGCGGCGCGGTGGTGGTCCGCGCAGTGGGCGACGCCGACGTGGAGGGGCGTGCGGCGGCGGGCTTGGAGGTGGACGGCGAGGCGGACGGGTTCGCCGATGCAGCCACCGCGGCCCCGGAGTGGGCGGACGGGTCGTGGGCGAGCGGCAGGTCCGGACCCGAGGCCGCCAGATGGTTCGCCTCGAGGATCTCGTCGCCCCCTCCACGGCCCCCGTACAGCGAGAAGGCCCCGCCCGTGACCGCCATGACCACGACACCAGCCGCGATGACGGCCCGGCGCCGGTTCCGCTCCTGCGTCTGACGACGGCGACGGAGAGCCGCACGCGAGCCGCGCCGGCCCTGTACCGAGGAGGTGGTGGCGGCCGCGTTGCGGGATATGTGGGGGCCGCCGGGCTCCGGAGGCCCGGCGAGCAGGTACGGCTCCGCCAGCTCGCCTGCTTCGCCTCGACCGGCCGGTTCGGTCGGTTCGGTCAGTTGGGTCAGTGCGGTGGTGCGGTACGGGTCTGCGGCCTCACTCGCCCCGGGCGAACCCGCGGGTGACGTGGCCGTCAGGAGGATCCCCGCGGGGACCAGACCGTTCCAGCGCGTCGCGCAGTGCGCGCAGGCGAGCGTGTGCCGGGTCAGGTGATCGCGCCACGGGGCGGAGGGCCGGCCGTCCCAGCCCGCCGCCTCCCGGTTCAGGAAGGGGCAGGGCGGGTTCTCGGCCAGCGCGCCCGCCACGACCCGGGCCGCGTCGAGCCGGGCTTGGAGCGCCTCGACGCGGACTGTCGTGTCCTCGACCGACCACCGCAGCACGGCCGCGGTCTCGTAGCGGGTCAGGTCACCCGTGCACTCAAGCCGCCACAGGGCCAACAGCTCGCCGTCGTCCGGGTCCAGCCAGCGCGCCGCCGTGGTGACCTCGTCCGCCTGACCCGTCGGGTGCTGCCGCTCGCCAGCCGGGACCGCGGTGTCCCCGTACACGAGACCGGCCGGCCGCGCGTGCCGGTACCTACGAATCCCGTCCACGGCGATCGCGACCAGCCACGGCCGGAAGGCGCCGGGGTCGGACACGGCGGGCAGCCCGTCGAGGGCGCGCAACATCGTCTCCCGTACGACGTGTTCGACGTGCTCGCCGTGCTCGCCGTACTCCGCGCCCCCACGGCCGCTCATGGCGAGCGCCACGGTGGTACGGATCAGGGGCAGGTAGGCGGTGACCAGCTGCTCCCGCGCCCACGGGTCACCGTTCCGCGCCGCCGTGACCAGCTTCGTGTCCCGCTCGGTTCCTGTGCTCTGCCGCACGCCGACTGTCCCGTCTGTTGGAGATGGTTGCGCAGGGGAGAGCCTGGGGCCGAGCCATGGATAACGGAAAGCGGGAGGACGGTGAAAGTGATGTGGGTCACGCGGGGCGGTGGGGTGTGCAGGGGCGACCGTCCGATCCGAAGCCTCCGCCTATCGTGAGCACATGGAAGAGGACCACGGAGACGCGCGACTCGCCGCCGGAATACGGGCGTTGACGGGGGCGCGGCACCCCGTCGCGGCAGCCGTGGTCTCGCCCGGGGGGACGAGGATCGCGTGCCTCGGAACGGGTCGCGAGGCCGCCGCCGACACCACCGCCTCCGGCGCCGGACTCGACGCCGATTTCGAGATCGGGTCGATCTCGAAGGGCGTCACGGGACTGCTGTACGCCGAGGCGCTCGCGCGCGGCGAGATCGAGGCCCGTACGGCGCTCCGCGACCTCCTGCCGCTCGGGGACGCTCCCGCCGGACGGGTCACACTGGAGTCGCTGAGCATCCACCGGTCCGGACTGCCCCGGATCCCGGCCTCCGCACACCCGTGGCGTCGGACGGTCGCACTGTGGCGGCACGGGACCAACCCGTACGGGGAGGACGTCGAGCAGCTGCTGGACCAAGCCCGGGGCGTACGGGTGGGCAGGCCACGGTCCCGCTACTCGAATCTGGGGTACGAGCTGCTGGGACACGCGCTCGCGCGGGCCGCCGGGACGACGTACGAGGAGCTGGTCCTCCACCGTGTCACCACCCCGCTGGGTCTCGGGTGTTTCTACCTGCCCGCCACAGCCGACCGGCTCCGGCCCGGGGCCGTGAGGGGTACGAGCCGGAAGGGGCGGCCGCGGGAGCCCTGGACCGGCGAGGCGCTCGGGCCGGCCGGCGGAATCCGCGCCGACATCCGCAGCATGGCCCGTCTCACCGAGGCCCTGCTGGACGGCAGCGCACCGGGCATCGCCGCGCTCGATCCGGTCGCTCCGCTCGGCGCGGGCGCTCGCATCGGCGCGGCGTGGGTCACCGTCCGGGTCAAGGGCCTGACGGTCACCTGGCACAACGGCGGCACGGGCGGCTTCCGGTCCTGGCTCGGTCTCGACCGCGCCACGGGAACCGGCGTGGTCGTCCTCTCGGCCACGACGGCGTCCGTGGACCGCCACGGCTTCGCCCTGCTGACGGGACGCGGTGACGACCGCCGTCAGTGAGCGCGGCGTGACCTCTGCCCGGCACCCGAGAAGTCCCCTTTCTTGATCAAGAGCCCTATTCGAACCTGGGTATTGTGACGACTCTGTCCGTTCGATACGATCGCAACCCTCAACGACCGAAAGTCCGCTTTTCACAGGGGGCATTGTGGGTGCGTTAGCGTCAGCAATACCTTCCGAGCGGCATTCTTGATGGGAAAGGCCGAAGAGAAGTTAAGACCCCTCGGCCCTGACTTATCGAAGAATTCGTCCACGTCACCGTTTCGAAGACGGGATTTCCTACTCTTCTGGACAGCAGGCGCCGTCGACGGTCTCGGCACCTGCGCGTCCTCCCTTTTCCTTCCGCTGATCCTGCTGGGCGCCGGATATTCGCCCGGTCTCGCCGGACTGGTCGCGTCGGTGGCACTGGTCAGTGGACTCGTGGTCTCGCCGATCGCGGGCGTTTTCGCCGACCGTTGGCCGCGCAAGCCGATGATGTACGCGGCGGCCCTGGTCGCGGCGGGGGCCATGGGATCGGTGTTCGTGACCGTCGCCCTCGGCCATGTCGTCCTCGTCCACGTACTCGTCGCCGCCGTGGTCGAGCAGGCGGCCAGCGCCACCTACGGGGCTGCGGCGGCCGGGACGATCCGGCGGCTGGTACCGCCCGAGGGGTACTCCCGGGCGATCGGATACCTACAGGCGCGGGACCAGGCGGTGCAGATCGTCGGACCGACGCTCGGCGGCGTGCTGTACCAGCTGGCGCGGTGGGTACCACTGCTCGCGGACGCGGCCTCGTTCCTGCTCGTGGCGGTGCTGAGCAAAGCGATCCGCGCGGACCTGACACCCGAACGGGAAGGTCCTGCCACATCGTTCACCCGTGACCTCGCCGAAGGGCTGCGCTTCGTGTGGGACGAGCCCTTCCTGCGCTTCGTGGTCGTGTGGACCGCCGGGGTCAACGCGCTGCTCGGCGCGCTGTACTTCCACGCGGTCTTCACCTCCCACGCCCAGGGCGCCAGCCCTTCCTCGATCGGACTCATCCTCACCCTGGCGGGCGTCGGCGGGCTGCTGGGCGCACTCGCCGCGCCGTGGCTGGTGCGGCGGGTACCGGCCGCGTGGATCGTGACGGGCGCGTCGTGGGCCATGGTGCCGACGGCTGCCGGGCTCGCGTTCACGTCCCGGACCTGGTCCTACGGGCTGTTGCTGTGCGGGGTGTCGCTGATCGCGCCGTCCGTGGTGGTCGTCCTGCAGACCCGGGCGGTGCTGGTCACCCCCGACCGGCTCCTGGCCCGGATGGGGACGGTGCTGGGCACCGCCGGCCAGGGTGTCGCGGTGCTCGCGCCCGTGGCGGCGGGCGTGCTGGTGGCGGCGTACGGGGGCCGTGCGGTGGCGTCGGGCTGCGCGGGCGCGTTCGCCGGGCTGGCGCTGTACGCGACCGTCAGGACCCGGCTCGTGGTCCGGGAGGCGCCGTGACGCCGGCCCCGCCGAAGGCGGCCACGCGTACGTACGGCGTCTACCGGCCGGTGCTGCCGGTGACCAGCCCCCGGAACCCGGACCGGATGGTGTACACCGGGGACGCCGACGGCCGCTGCGAGATCTTCACCTGGGACCGCTCCACCGGCACCGGACGGCAGTTGACGGACCGTCCACACGGCACGCTCCTGTGCGCCATCGACGGCGACGAGGCCGTGTGGTGGTTCGACGAGGACCGCGGCGGCAGCGGCGGCTGGCGCACCCAGGACTTCGACGGCGGCCCGGACCGTCCGGCGCTGGCCGGGGTGCCGCAGGGGCGGCCCGCCGGACTCGCGCTGACGGACGGGGGCACGGTGGCCGTCGGCATCCGCAGCCCCGAGGGACTCAGCGTGCACATGGGGCGACGCGGCGGCGCCGGCACACCCGTCCTGCACACGACGGATTCCGGCACGCTGTGCGACCTGGCGCCGGACGGCACGCTGCTGGCGGTGTCCGGGCCCGCGCACTCCGCCCGCGCCGTGACCCTGCTGGCCCCCGACGGGACCACCGTCGCCGTACTCTCCGGCACCAGGGAACGCACCTGGGCGCTCGGCTTCGCGCCCACGCTCGCGTCGTTACCCGGTCCGACGTCGTTACCCGGTCCGACGCGGTTATCCGGTCGGGCGTCGTTATCCGGACCGACGTCGTCATCCGGCCCCGAGCCGATGTCCGGCCGCCCCCTGCTGCTGGTCATGCGCGAGCGGGCCGGCCGCTACCACCTCGGCACGTGGGCCCCCGGGCGCGGACTGGAGCTGCTGCCCTGGTGTTCCTTCGACACCGAGACGACCGCCCGCTGGTACCCCGGCCCGGATGGCGCGCGGGTCCTGCTGCGACAGGACCGGCACGGCCGCAGCCGACTGTTCACCGCCGACCTGGACCGCCGCGAGCTGACCCCGGTACCCACCCCGGAGGGGAGCATCCTGGACGCGTCACCGGCCGCCGACGGTGATGTGCACTTCATCTGGACCGACGCGGTGAACGTGCCGCAAGCGCTGTCCCTTTCGGGCGCGCCACTGCCCGGGCAGAGCCAGTGGCGCCTTCCCCGGTTCGGCCGCCGCCAGGACCTGTGGACACCCGGGCCCGACGGCCCCGTGCACACCTTCGTCACCACTCCGGCCGACCGTCCCGCGCCGCACCCGCTGGTCTTCCTCGTCCACGGCGGCCCGGCCGACCACGACCGAGACGCCTACGACCCCATGGTGCAGGCCCTCGTCGGCTCGGGGTACGCCGTGGCCCGCGTCAACTACCGGGGCTCGACCGGCTACGGGCCGCGCTGGCGCTCCGCCCACTCCGAGGGCGTCGGCCACACCCAGGTCGCCGACCTGGTGCGGGCCCGGGCCGAGCTGCTGGACCGGGGCATCGGCCGCGAGGGCGCCGTGGGCCTGTGCGGCACGTCGTGGGGTGGCTATCTGACGCTCCTGGCCATGGGAACCCGTCCCGACCTGTGGAACGTCGGGGTGGCCGTCAAGCCGCTCGCCGACTGCGTCACGGCCTTCCGGCACTCCACGCCCGCCCTCCAGGCGCTGGACACCGCGCTGTTCGGCGGCACTCCGGACGAGGTGCCCGAGGCCTACGCCCACGCCTCCCCGTCCTCGTACGCGGCCGCCATCCGTTCCCCGCTGCTGGTCGTCGCCGCGCGGCGGGACGCCAAGTGCCCGCCGGAACAGGTCGAGGCGTACCTGGACGTGCTGCGCGCGAGTGGTGTGTCCCACGAGCTGATGTGGCTGGACTCGGGCCATGACGGCTACGACGGAGCCGACCACCTGGCCGTCATCCGGCGGTCCCTCAGATTTCTCGGCCGCGGGCTGCCTTCGGCGCCCGTGCCGGCCGAGCCGTCCCCACACCCGGAGAGGAGGTGAACATCATGCAGAAGGACATCATCCACGGCGACCCCCTCGACGGCGACGAGGAGAGCCGCAAGCCGGGCGTCGGCGTCGTCGTCTACTTCCGCTCCGCGGAGGAGATGGAAGACGAGGCCAAGTAGCACCGGAGGGGCCGGCCCCGCACCCGTGCGCGATCGGCCCCTCCCCCACCGGACCGGCCGGGGAAGTCGTCAGGCGCCCGCTCCGGTGCCCACGACCTCCCCGGCCGGACGCCGGACACACGACTGGCAGATGACTGACAGCTGACTGATTCCGTGCACTGATCACATGAGAAGAGGCGAGCCATGCGCGTACTCCTGGTGAACATGCCCTGGGCCCCGATCGATCTCCCGTCGCTGGCTCTCGGGATTCTCAAGCGCAGTGTCGACGAGCGCGTCCCGAACGGCACAGCGGACGTTCTCCACGCCAACATCGAGTACGTGGACTGGGTCACCAAGAACACGGAGTTCACCTTGGAGGACTACTCCTACTACGCGCTCGGCTCCTATTTCCTGGGCTGCGGTGACTGGGTGTTCTCCTCCGCGCTGTACGACGACCCCCAGTGGCGGGTTCCCGAATTCACCGATGCGATGAGCAGCCGGGTACGCGGGACCCGGATGGAGATGACGCAGGCGCTGCACACGACCGCGCCCGATTTCGTCCAGCACATTGCCGAGCAAATCGTCGAACTCGCCCCGGACGTCGTCGGTTTCACCTCCACGTTCCAGCAGAACACCGCCGCCCTGGCCGCCGCCAAGTACGTCAAGCGCCTCGCACCGCACATCGCGACGGCCATGGGCGGCGCCAACTGCGACGGCAAGCAGGGCGAGGCCGTCCACCGCAACTTCCCCTTCGTCGACTACGTCCTGCGCGGCGAGGGCGAGGTGTCGTTCCCCGCGCTGCTCACGGCGCTGGACGCCGGCGAACCTCTGTCAGAGGTACCCGGACTGTGCTGGCGCGACACGGACGGCACGTCCGTCGTCAACGCCATGAGCACCAGACCGCTGCCGCCGGCCTCGATCCTCCCGCCGGACTACGCCGGGTACTTCGAGCGGCTCGCCTCCTCCCACGCGCGGAACTGGGTCGAGCCCAAGCTGGTCGTCGAGGGCGCGCGGGGCTGCTGGTGGGGCGAGAAGCACCACTGCACCTTCTGCGGGCTGAACGGCTCGTTCATGCAGTTCCGCAGCAAGAGCCCGGACGTGTTCTACGACGAGATCATGGAACTGGCCCGTAAGCACCGGATCCTGGACATGTACGTCGTCGACAACATCCTGGACATGGGCTACGTGAACACGGTGCTGCCGCGCATCATCGACAGCGGGTTCGATCTGCGGATGCACATCGAGATCAAGTCGAACATGCGGCGGGGCCAGCTACAGACCCTCGCCGACGCGGGCCTGATCTTCGTCCAGCCGGGCATCGAGAGCCTCAACAGCCGGGTACTCACCCTGATGGACAAGGGCGTGACCGGCGGCCAGAACGTCCGGATGCTCCGCGACGCCGCCACCGTCGGCCTCTCGGTGGCCTGGAACTACCTGCACGGCTTCCCCGGCGAGGACCGCGAGGACTACGACGACGTGGTGGACCAACTGGCCGCGCTGGAGCACCTCAACCCGCCCGTGGGCCCGTCCTCCCGGATCGCGATCGAGCGGTTCAGCCCGTACTTCAACGACCCCGGGCTCGGCTTCTCCGAACTGCGCCCCGCCGAACCGTACCGTCTCACCTACGATCTCCCCGAAGCCGAGATGTTCGACCTGGCGTATGTCTTCGACGTGCCGCCGCGCGGGATCGGCGAGGACGTCGTCGCCCGCCTCGACGAGGGCATCGCGCACTGGAAGCGGAACTACGCCGGCAGCCGTCTCACCCACTGCGATCTGGAAGACCGGATCGTCCTGGTCAGTCGGCGCCGGGCCTTCGACTGGACACACCTGGAACTGACCGAGCCGTTCGAGCTGGCCCTGTTCCGGCTGCTCGACCAGCCGCACACGGTGAAGGCGGCCGCCCGCAAGCTGGACGAGGACCACCACGTGGGCGAGGACGCCTTGCGGCAGGTGCTGACGCGGTGGCGGGCGCTCGGGGTGGTCTTCGAGGACAGCGGGCAGTTCGTGCAGATCGCGCCGCCGGCACTCAACGAGGAGTTCCTGCGGATCGACTTCATGCGGCACACGTCCGCCCGCGAGGCCGAGCTCGCCGCGACGACCGCCTGACGACCCCCCGACGACTTCCCGACGACTGCTCGACGGAGAGACGACGATGACTCCTGCACTCACCGGCACCGCACCCTTCACCGTTTCCGCCTCACGGGACTACGACCCCGCGGTGGGCACGCTGCCCGCCATGTCCCTGGGCAGCTACGAGATCGACATGACCGGCGGCGAGGCCGCCCGGCGGCTGTTCGCCGCCGGGGCCCGGCACGTCGCCCTTCCCCGCCCGGTCGACGTCACGGACACCGCCGACGCGGCCTGGTCGGTCAGGGCTCTCAGCTTCGTGGGCGACCTGTCCAGCCTGGCCATCTCGGTCGACTGGCAGCTCCACACCGGCCCGGACCCCGACGCCTGGCGCCACTACGGCCATCTCCACCCGCCGACCGCCGTCCTCGGCACCGCCGACCCGGCGGCGACGGCACTCGCCTGGCGCCATGCGTACTACATCTGCAAGTGCGTCTTCCGGTACGGCCCCGGGTTCGTCCAGGTCCGCGACCGGCGCTACGGCGAGCTGCGGCGCTTCACCATCGACGAACCGGAGTACCACGAGGCCATCGAGGCCCTCACCGACGGCGCCCTGGCCGACGCGATCCCGCAGCCGATCCTGGACGACCTCATGGCCGAGACCCTCGTCCTCCGCCTCGGCGACCACCTGTGGTGGGCCCCGTACCGAGTCCGCCGCTGGTCGGAGGCACCGCTGGTGATCTGATCCGCCGGCCGGCCGGCGGACGGTACCGGGACTTCCTCGACTCGGCCGTGGGCGTGGGCGCGGTCGAGCGCCGCCCCTCCCACGGCCTCAGCCGTCGACCGGGGGCAGGCTGAGGGCGAGTCGCTCCAGCAGATCCGCGAGCTCCGCCTGTTCGTCCTCGCCGAGCCCGGCCAGGAGGCCGCGTTGGTTGTCCAGGTGGACGGCGATGAGCTCGTCGGTCAGCGCGACGCCCTCCGCGGTGAGGGTGACGAGGCGGCCGCGCGAATCGGCCTCGGCGACGGTCCGAGCCACCAGTCCGCGCTGTTCGAGCCGGTCGACCCGCTTGGTGATCGCGCCGGTCGTGACCAGGACGGTGCGACTGAGCTCGCCAGCGGACAGCGCGTAGGGCTCACCTGACCGGCGCAGGGCGGCGAGGACGTCGAAGTCGCCGCTGCCCAGCCCCGCGGCGCCGAACGGCGGGCGCAGCCGCTGGTCCAGCGCGTCGGTGAGCCGGAAGAGGCGGCCGATGACCAGCATCGGCGTCGTGTCCAGATCGGGTCGCTCGCGTCGCCACTGGTCGACGATGGCGGCGATGGCGTCTGCCTGCATCCCTTCACTCTATCTTCCACGGATGATAAACAATCTTCCATGGAAGATAAATCCACACGCCGCCGCCTCCTCGCCGCGAGCCTGGCCGGGTCGATCGGCGACGGCATCTACGTGCCGCTGACGCTGCTGTTCCTCCACTCCCTCACCGGCCTGTCCCTGACGTCGATCGGCACGGGCCTGACGATCGCCGGGCTCTGCGCGCTGGCTTTCATGCCGGCCGCCGGCGTCCTCATCGACCGGTTCGGCGGCCGACGGGTGCTCATCGGCGTGCTCGCGCTGCGCGCGGCCGGCTTCGCGGCCTACCCCTTCGCCGACTCCTACCCCGCGTTCCTGGCGATCGCCCTGGTCGTCGCGGTCGGGATGTGGGCCTCCTCGCCGAGCCAGCACGCGCTCATCGGCGACCTCGCGCGGGGCGCCGAGCGTGACCGCCTCCTGGCCTGGGACCGCAGCCTGCGCAACGCCGGGATGGGATGCGGCAGCCTCGCCGCGGTCGGCATGCTCGCCTGGAACGGCACCACGGGCTTCGTCGTCGCCGCCGAGACCCTGGCCGTCGTCTTCGCCTGCGCCGCGCTCCTGGTGAGCAGGATCCCGAACGTCCGCGGCGGCACCGCGCGGACGGAGGCGCGCGGAGGGTACCGACAGGTTCTCGCCGACCGGCCCTATCTGCTCATCACGACGGCCAACTTCCTCATAGCCTTCGGCTACACCACCCAGGCCATGGCCCTGCCGGTCTTCCTCACCCGGGACATCGCCCTGCCCGACGCTCTGGCCGGCACCGTCTTCGCGGTCAACACCGTCCTGGTCGCCGGGCTCGGCGTCCCCGCCGCCCGCCTGACGCTGCGGGCCGGCCGGCCGCGGGCGGCCGCGCTCGGCGCGGTCGTCTTCGCGCTCTCCTTCGCCGCCTTCGCCCTGCTCCCCCGGCTCGTCAGCGGCCCGAGCGCCCTCGCCGCCGTCCTCGCGGTCGCCGTGCTCTACACCGCGGGCGAACTCGTCCACTCCGCGCCCTCACAGGGCCTCTCCGTCCAGGCGGCCCCCGACCACCTGCGGGGCCGGTACCTGTCGGTCTACCAACTGTCCTGGTCCGCCTGCCGCACCATCGCGCCCATGCTCCTGGGGTTCCTCCTCGACGCGGGACAGTGGCAGTTGTGGACCGTGCTCGCGCTCATGGTCCTGACGGGCGCGGCGATCCTCCTGTGTGCCGAACGCTCCCTGCCACCGCACGCGGTCACCCCCACCACCGCAGCTCCCCAAGCACCCGCCCGCCGACAGGGAGCTCCGACACATACGAGCGGCTCGTGAACGCCGTCGTACGCGTCGTACGCGGGCGACTCCCGGTCGGTCGATCCCCACAGCGGACCGGCATGTGGGGTACGTGCCTCAGGCGTCGGCGGCAGGTGCGCCCGGCAGGTCGCGGAGGCCGCGCAGCGGCCCCACCAGGAGGAATCCGCCGGCGGCCACCAGCGCGGTCGTGACGGCCCACATCGTGGCGCGGGCACCGAGGAGGGCGGCGAGGGAGCCGCCCAGGAGGGCGCCGAGCGGGATGGTGCTGTAGTTGAGGAACAGGGTGGTCGCGGTGACGCGCCCCCGCAGCTCGGACGGGCAGTACGCCTGCCGAAAGCTGACGGTGATGACGTTGCAGGCCACGACCCCGGCGAGCATGACGCCCGTTCCGATCACGAAGAACGCCAGCCTCGGCCCCGGACCGGCGAGCGCGGCGAGCAGCCCGAAGGGCGAGGCGGCGAACTGGATGACGAGCAGGGCGCGTGCCGTGCCCAGGCGCCGGGCGAGCCGGCCGGCCACGAGGCCGCCGAGCACCCCGCCGAGACCGCCGCAGGAGACGAGCCAGCCGAGCGTGTCGGAGCCGACGCCGACGGTCCGTACGAGGAAGACGATCTGGACGGCCTGGAAGCCGGCCATCGCCAGGTTGACCGCCGCGCCGAACGCGGTGACGGCCCGGACCCACGGATCACCGACGACGAAGCGCAGGCCGTCGGAGATCTCGCGGCTCAGCCGCCGCCGGGGTGGCGGGGCGGGGCGCGGTCCTTCGGCGCGGATCGCCGTGAGACAGAGCGAGGACACCACGAAGGAAACCGCGTCGAGCAGCAGGCCCGGCACACTGCCGACGGTCTGGGCGATCAGCCCGCCGAGGCCGGGGCCCGCCACCCCGGCGGCCTGATCCCCCGCCTGAAGCTGCGCGTTGCGGTCCATCAGGTCGGCCGTGGGGACCAGTTGGGGAAGATAGGACGAGTAGGCGGTGGAGAAGAAGACGGAGGCGGTACCGGAGATGAGGGCGGCCGCGAGGAGATGGCCGATGGTGAGGAATCCCAGCCACCAGCTGGCCGGAACGCTCACGAACACCGCCGCGGAGACGGCGTTGCACACGAGCATCACCTTGCGCGGCGCGAGCCGGTCGACCCACGCGCCGGCGGGCAGGCCGATGACCAGCCATGGCAGCCACGGCGCGGCGGTGAGCACACCCATCATGAACGGCGAGGCCTGGAGTGTGGTGACGGCCACGAGCGGCAGCAGCACGGACGTCACGCTGGTGCCCAGCTTGCTGGTGGTCTCGCCGATGAGCAGCAACCGGAAGTTCCGGCGGGAGCGTCGTCCCCGGCCTTTCACGGACTGCGTCACAGCCGGCACGGCGGATTCCAGAACGGCCTCCGGGCTTCGATAGCACGACGAATTCCTGGCGCGCCACAGAGTACGTGCGGTGGCCGGGAGTTCGGGCTGGATCGTACAAGTTCATCGGCCCGGAAACCAGGGTGGCCATTTCCCGCTGGTGCCGCCTAGGCTCTGCCGCGTCCATTGCCAACGAACCATGCCTCGTGGGAGGGTCGAGCCCGGATGATCAATCCGTTCGCGAATGAATCCGGTCAATTCCTGGCCCTTGTGAATGGCGAGAACCAGCACTCCCTCCGGCCTTTGGAATTCGATATTCCGGCCGGGTGGAGCACGGCATTCGGACCGGACCCGCGGGTGGCGTGCCTGGAGCACGTGGAGCACACCTGGACCGACACGCGGCCGGCGAGCCTGCGCGTCGCGACGGACGCGGCACCGCACTAGCGACCGACCGCCCCCTCCGAAGGCGCCGCGCTCGCCCCTCCGCCACCGCCCGCACCGGCATCGCCCCCTTTCCCCTGCAAGGAGCTGTCCGTGGTCACCAGCGCGATCGACCTCCTCACGCGCTTTCTGCGGGAGGCGGCCCGGCACCCCGAGCGTGCCGCCGTGGTGACGCCGTCGGAGTCGGTGACGTTCGGCGAGCTGGGCGAGCGGGCGGAGCGGACCGCACGGGTGCTGGGCGCGGCGGGCGCGGCGCCCGGTACGACCGTCGCCCTGAATCTCCCCCGCGGTGTCGACCTGGTGACGGCGATGCTCGCGGTGTGGCGGACCGGCGCGGCGTATGTACCGCTCGACCCCGCCCAACCGGCGCACCTGCGGCGCCTGTCAGTCGAGGATGCCGGGGCGCGCCTGGTGCTCACCACGGGGCCGGACGACACCGAGTGGCCGGTGGGCACGCGCCGCGTCGATCTCACCGCCGGACCCGATCTCCCCTCCGACTCCGATCCCGCCTCCGACCCCGATCCCGCTTCCGGCCTCGATCTTCCTTTCGGCCTCGACGCGTTACCGTCGGGCACACCGGCCCCGGCGCGGGTGGTGTGGCACGCGGACCTCGGCTCAGACGCCTCGGTCCGGCAGTGGGTCCGGATCTGCCGCGGTGACACCCTGCTCCTTCCGACCGACGAACTGCGCGCCGAACCGGAGCTGTTCGCCCGGTTTCTCAAGGAGTACGAGGCCACCGACCTCGACGTCACCCCGTCCCAGTGGGAGGCCCTGCGCCTTTATGTGGTGCCCGAGGGGACGGACACCGTTCCCCTGCGGCTCTTCCTCGGCGGGGACTCCACCGCCGACGTCCCGGCCGCCCCGGCACGGCCGCTGCTCGACCTCTTCGAGGAGCGCGCCGGGGCCGCCCCGGACGCCACCGCGGTGGTGTTCGGGAAGGACGAGGTGTCGTACGCGGAGCTCGACGCCCGCGCGAACCGGCTGTCCCACGTGCTGGCCGCGCGGGGCGCCGGGCCGGAGACGGTGGTCGCCTCGGCGCTCGACCGATCGGTGGAGCTGGTCGTCGCGGTCCTGGCGGTGATGAAGACGGGGGCCGCCCACCTTCCGGTTGACCCCGGCTACCCGCGGCAGCGCATCGCCCACATCCTGGGCGACGCGGCCCCGGCGCTGCTCCTCGCGGATTCCGGCACGGTCCTGCCGGCCGGCACCGCGGTGCCCCGTACCGACATGGACGCTCCGGAGACCGCCGCGGCGCTGCGGCGCGCCCCGGCGTCCGGACCGCCGGCCGGCGCCCGGCGTACGCAGGGCGAGCTGCCCGCGTACGTCATCTACACGTCCGGGTCCACCGGCCTGCCCAAGGGCGTGGTCGTCACCCGCTCCGGGCTCGCCAACCTGACCGCCCACCAGCGCGACACCCTCGCGGTGGACGCCGACAGCCGCGTCCTGCAGTTCGCCTCGCCCAGCTTCGACGCGTTCTTCTGGGAGCTGGCGATGGCGCTGTCGGCGGGGGCCGCGCTCGTCCTGGCGCCCGCCCTCAGCCTGCTGCCCGGGCCCGGCCTGCGCCGTCTCGCCGACGAACAGCGGGTCACCCACGCGACCCTGCCCCCGTCGGTGCTGCGCGTCCTGCCGCCCGACGCCCTCCCGCGCGTACGCGTCCTGGTCGCCGCCGGCGAGGCCCTGGACGCCGACCAGCAGCGGCGCTGGGCTCCCGGCCGGACCCTGATCAACGCGTACGGACCGACGGAGGCCACGGTCTGCGTCACCATGAGCCGGCCCCTCGCGCCGAGCGCCGGGACACCACCGATCGGCGGGGCCATCCGGGGCACGCGCCTCTACGTCCTCGACGCCGCCCTGCGGCCGGTGCCCGCCGGAGTGGTGGGCGAGCTGTACGTCGCTGGGGCGGGCCTGGCCCGCGGCTACCTGGACCGGCCCGGTCTGACGGCGCAGCGCTTCGTCGCGGACCCGTACGGCCCGGCCGGGACGCGGATGTACCGCACCGGCGACCTGGCCCGCCGGCGGACGTCGGGCGAACTGGAGTTCGCTGGTCGTACGGACGACCAGGTCAAGGTGCGCGGGCATCGGATCGAACCGGGCGAGGTCGAGGCACGGCTCGCCGGCCACCCCGGGGTGTCCGCCGCCGCGGTGACCGTGCACGAGGACCACGACGGCGACCGGAGGCTCGTCGCCTACGTCCGGCGCGAGCCGACCGCGTCGGCGAGCGCCGGCCGCCCGGGCGACGCGGCCCGCGTGGCCGCCTGGCGGCGCGTTCACGACGCCGTGCCGGCCGACGGCCAACCGGCGGCTTTCGGTGAGGAGTTCACCGGGTGGAACAGCGGATACGACGGCAGCGCGCTGCCGCTGGAGGAGCTGCGGGAGTGGCGCGACGAGACCGTACGGAGCATCCGTGCCCTGCGGCCCCGGCGCGTTCTCGAACTCGGCGTGGGCAGCGGCCTGTTGCTGTCGCGCATCGCCCCCGAGGCGGAGGCCTACTGGGGACTCGACCTCGCGCCCCGGGTGATCGAGCGGTTGCGGCGGCAGGTGGACGAGCGACCGGACCTGGCCGGGCGGGTGGTCCTGCGCAGTCGGCCGGCCGACGACCACGAGGGCGTTCCGCGCGGGTACTTCGACGTGGTCGTCCTCAACTCGGTCGTCCAGTACTTCCCCAGCGGACGCCATCTCGCGCGGGTGCTGGAGCTCGCGGCGGCCGCCCTGGCGCCCGGTGGGTCGGTGTTCGTCGGCGACGTCCGGCACCTGGGACTCATGGAGTCCTTCCACGGTGCGGTCGCGGCCCGTTCGGCGGGCGTCGTGCCGGGTAGCGGGGAGCATCGCCGGGCTGTGGCGCGCGGCATGGCCGCGGAGCCGGAGCTGCTGGTGGATCCGGAGTTCTTCCGGTCGCTGACGGTCGCGGCCGAGGGGTCCGGGTCGCTCTTCGCGACCTGCGACGTACGGCTGAAGCGGGGAACCCATCACAACGAACTGACCCGCTACCGCTACGACGTCGTCCTGCGCAGCGCCGGCCCAGCGTCGCCGTCCCGCACCGGCGCGGTGACGGAACTGCTGTGGGGAGCCGACGTCCGTACGCTCCACGACGTCGCCGACGCCCTGCGGGACCGCGCGCGGGACGCCGTTCCCGTCCGGGTCTCCGGGGTGCCCAACGCGCGGCTCGCCGAGGATCTGCGGGCGTCGGGAGGGTCACCGGGCTCCGGTCCGGACCCGGAGGAGCTTGCGCGGCTGGGCGAACAGCTGGGGTACCGCGTCGTGGTGCGCTGGTCCGCGAAGGCGGGGCCCGACCACGTCGACGTCGAGTTCTCCTCCGGGGAGCGGGACGTCCCGCCGGAGATCGGGTCCGCGCCGGCGGTGGATCCCGAGCACCACGTCAACGTGCCCTTCGCGGCGTCGGACGACACGGAGCTGATCGCGTCGGTCGGCGCGTGGGCGGCCGCGTACCTCCCCGTGTACATGGTGCCGTCCGCGATCGTCGTCCTCGACGAGTTGCCGCTCACCCCGCACGGCAAGCTCGACCGGGCGGCCCTGACCGCCCTGCCCGCCTCGCGCGGCGCCCGGCGCGGGGCCGGTCGACGACCGCGGACCCCGCAGGAGGCGGCGCTGTGCCGGATGTACGCGGAGGTCCTCGGGCTCGCCGCGCCGGGACCGGCGGACGGAGTGGACGGAGTGGACGCGGGAATCGAGATGGACGCGGGAAGCGGGGTGAGCGAGGCGGACGCGGCGTACGTCGTGGGGATCGACGAGAGCTTCTTCGCGCTCGGCGGCCATTCGCTGCTCGTCACCCGGCTGGTCAGCCGCGTCCGCGCCGAGCTGGGGGTGGAGGTCCAGATCCGCACGGTCTACGACGCGCCCACGGTGGCCGGCCTCGCGGCCCGGCTCACGGGAACCCGCACGGCGCGACCGGCCCTGCGGAGGATGCCGCGCCCCGGCTGACGGTTGCACGGGCTCGCGACACCGACCGGACCACATACGGCAAGGGCTACCGAAGGATTCCCGATGGACTTCAGCCTCTTCTACTTCGCCGACGACAGCACACCGCGGGGCGACGCCGGACGGTACGAACTCCTCCTGGAGGGCGCCCGCTTCGCCGACCGGAACGGCTTCCGCGCGGTGTGGACGCCCGAACGGCACTTCCACCCCTTCGGGGGGCTCT
Organism: Streptomyces sp. NPDC058650; assembly: GCF_042717315.1. Taxonomy (NCBI): domain Bacteria; kingdom Bacillati; phylum Actinomycetota; class Actinomycetes; order Kitasatosporales; family Streptomycetaceae; genus Streptomyces; species Streptomyces sp. NPDC058650. Next base: position 113,821 of record NZ_JBHXRL010000017.1, on the reverse strand, counting down.
ACCCGAACCCGTCCGTGGTGGGCGCCGCCCTGGCGATGGTCACGAGCACCGTCGCCATCCGCGCCGGGAGCGTCGTCGCACCGCTCCACCATCCGCTGAGGATCGCCGAGGAATGGTCGGTCGTGGACAACCTCTCCGGCGGGCGGGCCGGGGTGTCCCTCGCCTCCGGCTGGCACCCGGTGGACTTCGCGCTGAGCCGGGTGCCGTACGAGGACCGCAAACGCGTGCTCACCGACAGCATCGAACAACTCCGTGCGCTGTGGCGCGGGGACGGCCACGCGGTCGTGGACGGCAACGGCGTACCGGCGACCGTACGGATCTTCCCGCCGCCGGTGCAGCGGGAGCTGCCGCTCTGGGTGACCAGCGCCGGCGACACGGACACCTTCCGTACGGCGGCGGCGGCGCGGGCCGGCGTCCTCACCCATCTGCTGCACCAGGATGTCGACGAACTCGCCGCGAAGATCGCCGAGTACCGGCGCACGGCGCGTGAGACGCACGACGACTGGGAGGGGCACGTCGTCCTGATGCTGCACACCTTCCTCGGCGCAGGTCGGGACGAGGTGCGCGCCGCCGTCGAAGGACCGCTGCGGGCCTACCTCAGAAGCTCGGTCCGTCTTCTCGCCCGCTCGTTCGGCGCCCTCGACCCGGACTTCGACATCGACGCGCTGGAGGACGAGGACCTCGACTTCCTCGTCGACCAGTCGTTCGACACGTACTTCGAGCAGCGGGGGCTGTTCGGGACGGTGGAAGAGGCGACGGCGACGGTCGAGCGGCTGCGCGGCATCGGCGTGGACGAGATCGCCTGCCTGATCGACTTCGGCATCGACACCAAGACCGTACTGGACGGGCTGCGCCACCTGAACGCCCTCCGCGAAGCATCCGAAGCGCACTGATCCGAGAGACCCGAGAGGCCGAGACCACCGTGATCCCTCTGTCGTTTTCGCAGCTGCGGTTCTGGTTCCAGAGAGAGATGGACCGCGCCGGCGAATCGCCCAACGCCTCGATGGCGCTCCGGCTGACGGGCCCGCTGGACCGGGCGGCGATGCGCGACGCGCTGCGGGACGTGGTGACGAGGCACGAGATCCTGCGCACGGTCTTCCCGGTCACCGACGGAGTGCCCGGGCAGCGGATCCTGGAGGCGGTGACGGTCGAGCTGCCCGTACGACACGTCGCGGAGAAGGACGTCGAGGCGGCCGTGACCGACGCGGCCGAGCACCTCTTCGACCTGGAGCGCGAGATGCCGCTGCGGGCCGTCCTGCTCGCCGTCGACCCGCACGAGCACGTGGTGGCGATCACCGTGCACCACATCGCCTTCGACGGCTGGTCCGTCGCACCGTTCCTCCGCGAGCTGTCGTACGCCTACACCGCGCGCCTCGACGGCGTACCTCCGTCCTGGGAGGAACTCCCTTTCCAGTACGCGGATTTCACCCTGTGGCAGCGCAAGGAGCTCGGCGCGCCCGACGACGCGGGCAGTCTCTTCGCCGAGCAACTGGCCCACTGGACCCTTGCCCTCGCCGACGCGCCGGCCGAACTCCCCCTGCCCACCGACCGGCCGCGCCCCGCCACCGCCACCCACCGGGCCGGCACCGTCCCCTTCCACCTGCCGCCCGACAGCTTCCGGCACCTCTCCAGCCTGGCCCTCCGGCACGGCGCCGGCACGTTCATGGTCCTCCACGCGGCGCTCGCGGGGCTCCTCCGGCGGCTCGGCGCCGGCACCGACATCCTGGTCGGCAGCCCGGTCGCCGGCCGCACCGACGTCGGCCTCGACGACCTCGTCGGCTGCTTCGTCAACACCGTCGTCATCCGCACCGACACCTCCGGCGACCCCGACTTCCACGACCTGCTCCAGCAGGCCCGGGCGGGGGTCACGGCCGCGCTCGACCACCAGGACGTGCCCTTCGAGCAGGTCGTGGAGGCCGTCAACCCGCCACGGTCGGCGGCCCGGCACCCCCTCTTCCAGGTCATGCTCAGCCTGCAGAACAACGCGGGCGCCGCCGCGCACCTCCCCCACCTCGCCACCCGCCTGCTGGCCCCCGGCCCGCACCGGACGGTCGCCTTCGACCTGCTCCTCGACGTCACGGAGACCGACGGGGCGCTCGACGGCGCCCTGGTCTACGCCCGCGACCTCTTCGACCACGACACCGCCGAGCGTCTGGTCCGCTGCTTCACGGCCTTCCTGGCCCAGGCGGTCGCCGCGCCGGAGCGGCGCATCGGCCGTCTGGAGATCCTCGCCCCCGCCGAGCGCCGGACGACGTTGGAGACGTGGAACGGCCGGGACACGACGATCCCGAACGGCTCCGTACCGGAGCTGCTCCGGCGGCGTGCGGCCGCCGCACCCGATGACACCGCGGTGATCTGCGGCGCGTCCCGGCTCACCTACGCGCAGCTCGAGGCCCGGTCCGACCGCCTCGCCCGCCGACTGCGCGGGCAGGGCGCGGGTCCGGAAGGGCTGGTCGCCGTGGCCGTGGACCGCTCGGCCGACCTGGTCGTCGCCCTGCTCGCCGTACTGAAGACGGGGGCCGCCTACCTTCCCCTGGACCCGCGCAACCCGGTGGAGCGGCAGCGCGCGATCCTGGAGGAGGCTCGGCCCTGCCTGCTCCTGGCGGACGCGTCCACGAAGGAGCGGGCGGAGGAACTCGCGGGCGCGCCGCTCGGCGTGCCGCTGGTCCTGGCCGAGGACGCCGATGCGGCCGGCCCCGATGCGGCCGGCCCCGATCCGGACGTGGGCGGGTGGCCGGACATCACCGGCGACCGGGCCGCGTACGCGATGTACACGTCCGGCTCCACCGGCCGCCCCAAGGGCGTCCTGGTGACCCATCGGAACATCGTCGCTCTCGCCGCCGATCCCTGCTGGGCGGCGGACGGCGGCCACGCGCGGGTGCTCGCCCACTCGCCGCACTCCTTCGACGCCTCGACGTACGAGCTGTGGGTGCCGCTGCTCGGGGGCGGCACGGTCGTGATGGTGCCGGCCGGCGACTCCTCGCCGCAGGCGCTGGAGCGGGCCGTGGCCGAGGGGGGCGCGACGAGCGCGTTCCTCACCACCGCGCTCTTCAACCTGCTGGTCACGGAGAGGAGTTCGGCGCTCGGCCGGCTCCGGCACCTCTGGACGGGTGGCGAGCAGCCGTCGGCCGGGGCCGTGCGGCAGATGCTGACGGACTTCCCCGGCGCCGTGCTGACCCATGTCTACGGGCCCACCGAGAACACGACGTTCTCCACCTTCAGGAGCATGGACCCGGCCCGGGACGCGGACGGCGGCAAGCCGCCGATCGGCCGGCCCATGGCGAACACACGGGTGTACGTGCTGGACGAGCGGCTCCGTCCGGTGCCCGTGGGGGTGCCGGGCGAGCTGTACCTCGCGGGCGCCGGACTGGCCCGCGGCTACCTCGGCCGGCCAGGACTCACCGCGGGGCGCTTCGTCGCCGACCCGTACGGCGCGCCCGGCACCCGCATGTACCGCACGAGTGACGTCGTCCGGTGGACCGCGGGCGGCGAGCTCGACTTCCTCGCCCGCGTCGACGACCAGGTCAAGATACGCGGCTTCCGCATCGAACCCCGCGAGATCGAGGCCGCGCTGGAGCGCCACCCGGCCGTCGGCCGCGCCGCCGTCCTCGTACGGGAGGACGGGCCCGGGGAGCGCGGCCTCGTCGCCTACGTCGTCCCCGCCCCGCACATCGACGGCGATCCCGCCCCGGACCTCGCCGAGCACGCCCGGCGGACCCTGCCCGACTACATGGTCCCCGTCGTCGTCGTGCTCCCCGACGGGCTTCCCCTCACGCCCAACGGCAAGCTCGACCGGGCCGCTCTGCCAGCCCCGGGGACGGGCGCAGGGTCCCGCGTGCCCCGCCCTCCCCGCACGCCCGCCGAACGGCTGCTGTGCGGACTGTTCGCCGAGATCCTCGGGTTGCCGGAGGTCGGTGCGGACGACGACTTCTTCGAGCTCGGCGGCCATTCCCTGCTCGCCATCCGGCTGGGGAACCGGCTGCGCGAGGTGCTGGACGACGGGATCGGGATGCGTACGGTCTTCGAGTCGCCGACGCCCGCCGGGCTCGCCGAGAGGGTCGGGGCAGCGGGTTCCGGCCGTGGGCCGCTGCGGCCCCGGCCACGCGGGGAGGTACTGCCTCCGTCGTTCTCCCAGCTGCGGTTCTGGCTGCAGGGCGAGCTGGCGGAGGGCGCCGCCTCGCACACCGTCACGACCGCCCTGCGGCTGACGGGTCCGCTGGACACCGCGGCACTGTCGGCGGCGCTGCGGGACGTGGTGCGCCGGCACGAGAGCCTGCGCACGGTATTCCCGGTCACCGATGGTGCACCTCGTCAACTGGTTCTGGAGACATCAGAGTTCGCTCTGACCGCACGGGAGGCATCACAGCGGGACGTCGAGACGGCGTTGGACGCGGCGTCGGCGTACGACTTCGACCTGGCGCGGGAGGCACCGCTGCGGGCCGAGCTCTTCGCCTGCGCCCCCGAGGAACACGTCCTCGCGGTCACGATCCACCACATCGCCTTCGACGGCTGGTCCGCCGCACCCTTCCTCCGCGACCTCTCCCAGGCCTATACCGCACGGCTGCGGGGGCGGGCCCCCGACTTCCCGGAACTTCCCGTGCAGTACGCCGACTTCACACTGTGGCAGCGGGAGGGACTCGGGGAACCGGGCGACCCCGACAGCCCCTTCGCCCGGCAACTCGTCCACTGGAAACGCACGCTGGCCGCGGCTCCGGACGAGATCCCGCTGCCCGCCGACCGGCCGCGCCCCGCCGCCGCCACCCATCGCGTCGGCTCGGTGCCGTTCCGGCTCGCCCCCGAGGCCCACGCGCGCCTCACCGCCCTGGCGCGGAAGCACGGCGCGAGCGTGTTCATGGCGTTGCACGCCGGCCTGGCGGGCCTGCTGCGGCAGCTCGGCGCCGGGACGGACATCCTCGTCGGCAGCCCGGTCGCCGGACGCGCCGACAGCGGTCTCGACGACCTGGTCGGCTGCTTCGTGAACACCGTGGTGGTACGGACCGACGTCTCCGGGGATCCGGACTTCGGCGACCTGCTCCACCGCGTCCGCACCGCGGTCCTCGCCGCGCTGGAGCACCAGGACGTGCCCTTCGAGCAGGTCGTGGACGCCGTCAGCCCGGTGCGGTCGGCGGCCCGGCACCCGCTCTTCCAGGTGATGCTGAGTCTGCAGAACAACGCGACCGGCGCCGTGGAACTGCCCGGCCTCCATGTCGACATGCTGCATCACGGCCGGTACCGGACCAGCCCATTCGATCTGCTCTTCGACCTCACCGAGTCCGACGGCGGTCTGGACGGCACCCTCTTCTACGCCCGCGACCTCTTCGACCACGCCACCGCGGAGCGGCTCGCCGGATGCTTCACCCACCTCCTCGCCGACGCGGCCGCCCGTCCCACCCGGCCGGTACGGCAGCTGGACGTCCTGTCCCCCGCCGAGCGGCACACCGTCCTCACGGAGTGGAGCGGTCCGGCGGCCGGTTCGGAGGCGCCGACCGGTTCGGTGCCGCAGTGGTTCCGCGATCAGGTCGCCAGGACACCCGACGCGGTGGCGGTGCTCCACGGGGCCCACCGGATCACGTACGGGGAGCTCGACGCGCGGGTGGACCGACTGGCCGGGCATCTGAGGCAGCTCGGCGCCGGCCCGGAGCGGCTGATCTCCGTGGCCATGGAGCGTACTCCCGACCTCCTCGTCGCGCTCCTCGCCGTGCACCGGACCGGTGCCGCGTACCTCCCGGTCGACCCGCACCACCCCAAGGACCGGGTGGAGACGGTGCTGACCGAGGCCGCGCCGCTCCTGGTGCTCTCGGACCGCGCCACCCGCGACGCGCTCGGCACCGACGACTGGCTCACCCTGGACGACCCCCGGCTCACCGCCGGGACTGGTACCCAAAGCCCGAACCCGACCCCGAGCCCGATCCCAGACGCAAGCCCCAGCCCCAGCCCCAACGGGGCGATCCCGGCCGACGCCACGGCGTACGTCCTCTACACCTCCGGATCGACGGGCCGGCCCAAGGGGGTCGCGGTCACCCATCGCAATCTCGCCCATCTGCTGGCCGCCATGCGGGACCGGCTGCCGCTGGGCCCCACCGACCGCCTGCTCGCCGTGACGACCGTCGCCTTCGACATCGCCCACCTGGAGCTCCTCCTGCCCCTGCTCGGCGGTGCCGCGGTCGTCCTCGCCTCTCCCGACGAGGTGCGCGAGCCGCACGCCCTCGGCCGGCTGATCGGACGGCACGCGGTCACCGCCGTCCAGGCGACGCCCTCCCTGTGGTCCGGCCTCGTGGCCGAGATCCCCGACGCGGTCCGGGGGCTGCGCGTCCTCGTCGGCGGCGAGGCGCTGCCGCCCGCCCTGGCCGGCGGTCTCGCCGCCCTGGCCGCGGAGGTCACCAACGTGTACGGGCCCACCGAGACGACCATCTGGTCGCTCGCGGCCCCGATCGGCCCCCACAACGCGGAGCACCCGCCGCTCGGCTCCCCACTCGGCGACACCCGGGTCTATGTCCTGAACGAGGCGCTGCGGCCGGTGCCCGTGGGAGTGCCGGGCGAGCTGTACATCGGAGGTGCGGGCGTGGCCCGCGGCTACCTCGGCCGCCCGGGGCCGACCGCCGAGCGGTTCGTCGCCGATCCGTACGGTCCGCCCGGCGCCCGCCTGTACCGCACCGGCGACCTGGTCCGGTGGAACTCCGAAGGGGAGCTCGCCTTCCTCGGGCGCACCGACGACCAGGTGAAGCTGCGTGGCTTCCGTATCGAGCCCCGCGAGATCGAGGCGGTCCTGGACCGTCACCACCGCGTCACCCGCAGCGCCGTGGTGGTGCGCGAGGACCGGCCGGGCGAGCGCCGGCTCGTCGCGTACGTCGTACCCGTCCGGGCCGCCGGCACCGCCGACGACCTCGTCCCCGCACTCACCGAGTGGGCGCGGCAGGCGCTGCCGCCGTACATGGTCCCCACCGTCGTCGTGCTTCCCGACGGGCTGCCGCTCACGCCCAACGGAAAGCTCGACCGGTCCGCGCTGCCCGCCCCGCACGGACCCGCCTCCCCCAGCCGCGAGGCCCGGGAACCAAGCACCCCCGCCGAGAAACTGCTCTGCGAACTGTTCGCGGCCATCCTCGGACGGCCCGACGTCGGCGTCGAGGACGACTTCTTCGAGCTCGGCGGCGACAGCATCGTGTCGATCCGGCTGGTGTCGCGGGCCCGCGCACGCGGTCTGGCCATCTCCACGCGGGACGTCTTCCGGTACCGGACCGTCGCCGAACTGGCCGTCCACGCGAAGGTACGGACGCCCAAGGCGGGCGCGGCGACAGGATCCGCCCCGGCGCCGACGGCCGGCGACGTGCCGCTCACCCCGATCGTCCACTGGCAGCGCGAACGCGGCGGCCCCGTCGACGGCTTCCATCAGTCCGTGCTCGTACGGGCCCCGGCGGACCTGTCCCCGTCGCGGCTGCGCGCGCTGCTCCAGTCGCTGCTCGACCGGCACGACGCGCTGCGGATGCGGCTGACGCGTACCCCCACGTGGCGCCTTGAGGTCCTGCCGCGCGGTGCGGTCGACGCGGCCGGGCGTGTCGTACGGATCGACTCGGCCGGCCTCGCCGGAGAGAGGCTCGCGGACCTGGTCCGCGCCGAGGCGGACGCGGCACGACGACGACTGGCGCCCGGCGACGGGAACATGCTCCAGGCGGTGTGGTTCGACGCGGGTCCGGACCGGCCCGGCCGACTGCTCCTGATGATCAACCACCTCGTGGTGGACGGTGTTTCGTGGCGGATCCTCCTGGAGGACCTGAGCACCGGCGCGGCCCCGCGGACGGCGGGGCCTGACTTCACGCCCGTGTCTTTCGCCGACTGGGGGCGCCTCCTGGAGCGCGAGGCGCGCGGGCGGGCGCTCGAACTCCCCTTCTGGCTGGGGCTCGTCGAGGGCGCGGACGACCTCGTCCGGGGTGCGGATCTCGTGGCCGGCCGTGACGTCGAGGGCTCGAAACGCACCGTCACCCGTGTCCTTCCCGCCGACCGGACGGAGCCGCTCCTGACCCGCGTGCCCGCGCGGCTCGGCGTCGGCGTGAACGCGGTGCTGCTCGGCGCGCTGAGCACGGCCGCGGCGCGGTGGCGTACGGCGCTGGGCCCCGGCGACAGGTCCGACAGCGCGCCCTCCAACGGCAACGCGTCGTTCCTCGTGGACGTGGAGGGGCACGGCCGCGAGGAGATCGTCGGCGGCCTCGACCTGTCGGCGACCGTGGGCTGGTTCACCAGCATGTTCCCCGTACGGCTCCCGGGGCGGCCGGACGATCCGGACGGCACCGTACGGGCCGTGGACGGCCGGCTCGCCGGCATGCCGGACAAGGGGCTCGGCTACGGCCTGCTGCGTTATCTCCATCCCGAGACCGCTCCCGTGCTGGCGGCGCGGCCCCGGGCGCAGATCCTGTTCAACTACCTGGGCCGGTTCGACCGGGCGGACGAGGCCGACTGGGGCCTGGCGCCGGAAGCCGGCGCGGTCGCCGGAGGCGGCGACCCCGAGATGCCCCTGACTCACCTCCTGGAGGTGTCCGCGGTCGTCCACGACCGCGGGGACCGGCCGGAACTCCACGTCACCTGGGCGTATCCGAAGGCCCTGCTGGAGCGGCCCCGGGTGGAGGCTCTGGCCGACGCCTGGTTCGAGGCACTGGAGACCCTGACCGCACGTACCGGCGAACCGGGAGAGACGGCGTGACCGCACCAGATCGCACCCACGAGCACGCCCAGGAGCAGGCCTACGAGCAGGCCCAGGACCAGGCCCAGAACCAGGCCCACGAGCCGACGTCGAGGCCGGCGCCACTCCAGCAAGGGCTGTTCTTCCACACGGCGTTCGACACGGACGCCCAGGACATCTACACGACCCAGCTAGCACTGGACTTCGAGGGCCCGGTCGACCCCGTTCTCCTGCGCGAGGTCTGCCAGGTGCTCCTGGACCGGCACGACAGCCTGCGTTCGGGGTTCCGTACGGACGCGTCGGGCGCGCCCGTGCGCTTCGTGCCGCCCTGGGTCCCGCTGGACTGGCGGACGGCCGACCTCACCGGGACGGCGCCCGGCGACCGGGAGGCCGAGGCCGCGCGGCTGGTCGAGGAGGAGCGGCGGCGGCGCTTCGACACCGCCCGACCGCCGCTGGTCCGCTTCCTGCTGGTCCGTCTGGGCGGCGCCCGGTGGCGCTTCGTCCTGACGAACCACCACATCATTCTGGACGGCTGGTCCACCTCGATCCTCCTCGACGAGCTGTTCCGGCTGTACGACGCCGGAGCGGGTGCCGCGGCACACCCGCTGCCGCCGGCCCCCTCGTACACCTCCTATCTGGAGTGGCTCGGCGAGGTGGACCCGGAGTGGTCCCGGGACGCGTGGGCGGAGGCGCTCGCCGGGATCGAGGGACCGACGCTGGTGGCGCCGCGGGCGCAGGGTACGGGCACGGTGGTGCCCGAACGGGTGGTGCGCACGCTGCCCGCCGCGCGCACGGCCGCGCTGACGGACCGGGCGCGGGAGGCGGGGGTCACCCTCGGCACGGTGACGCAGGTGGCCTGGGGACTGGTGCTGCGGCAGCTGACCGGGCAGGGCGACGTGCTGTTCGGGATGACGGTGTCGGGGCGGGCCGCCGACGTCGAGGGCGTCGAGACGATGGTCGGGCTGCTCATCAACACCGTTCCGGCGCGGGTGCGGATCGGTCCGCGGGACACGCTGCTCGATCTCCTCCAACGGGTCCAGGACGAGCAGCTCGATCTCTTCGAGCACCATCACGTCGGGCTGACGGAGATCCAGCAGCAGGCGGGCTTCGGGGCACTGTTCGACACCACGACCGTCTTCGACAACTATCCGATGGGCTCGGGCGAGCGCCGTCTCGGCGCGGCCCTTCTCGTCGATGTCACCGGGTTCGACGCCACCCACTATCCGCTCTCCCTGATCTGCACGCCGGGCGAGGAACTGGGCATCCGGATCGACTTCCGGCCCGATCTGCTCGGGCGCGGGACGGTGGAGGGGATCGCCGAGCGGTTCGGACGGATCCTGGAGGCGATCGCCGAGGATCCGCACCGCGCGGCCGGCAGCCTGCCGGTCCTCTCGGCCGGCGAGCGCCGGCGGGTGCTCGAGGAGTGGAACGCCACCGACCGCCCGGTGGCACCGGCCACGCTGCCCGCCCTGATCGAGGCGCGGGCCGCGCGGATCCCGCATCTGCCGGCCCTCGCGCACGAGGGGCGGGTCCTCGGGTACGACGAGCTCAACCGCCGGGCGAACCGTCTGGCGCGCGTGCTGCTCGCCGAGGGTGCGGGACCGGAGACCCGGGTGGCTCTGGCGCTGCCGAGGAACGCGGACATGGTCGTCGCCCTGCTCGCCGTGCTCAAGGCCGGGGCCGCCTATGTGCCGGTCGACGTGCGCTACCCGGCCGACCGGGTGGCGCGGATGCTCGGCGACGCGCGGCCCCGGCTCGCGGTCGTCACCGAGGCGACCAGGAGCGTGCTGCCGGAGGGCACGACCGCGCTCGTCCTGGACGACCCCGCCGTGGCGCGGCGCGTCGAGGAGCAGCAGGACGCGGACGTCGTGGACGCGGAGCGGCCGGGACCTCTCCTCCCCGAGCACCCCGCCTACGTCATCTACACCTCGGGCACCACCGGCGTCCCCAAGGGCGTGGTCGTCGAGCACGCGAACGCCGTCAACTTCGTGGCGATCGTGGAGGACCACTTCGGCGCCGACGGCATGGCGCGGGTCCTGGCGTCGACCTCGCTCAGCTTCGACGTGTCGGTGTTCGAGATCGTCACCACCCTGGCGCTCGGCGGCTGTCTGGAACTGGTCGACGATCTGTTCGCCCTGCTCGAACGGGACGGCTGGGAGGGGAGCCTGGTCAGCGGCGTTCCCTCGGCGATGGCGAGCATGCCGGCGGGCGGCGCCTTCGAGGTCTCGGCACGGCATGTGGTGCTCGGCGGGGAGGCGGTGCCGCTCGCCCTGCTGCGCGAGCTGCGGGAGCGGGTGCCCGGCTGCGCGGTCACCAACATCTACGGCCCGACCGAGGCGACCACCTACTCGACCTGGTGGCGCAGCGGCGACGAGGACGGCGACGGCGATCCGCCGATCGGCCGGCCGGTGCCCAACGCCCGGATGTACGTGCTGGATCCGTGGCTCCAGCCGGTCGCGGTGGGTCAGTCGGGCGAGCTGTACATCGCCGGCGCGGGCGTCACCCGCGGCTATCTGAACCGGCCGGCGCTGTCGTCGGAGCGCTACGTGGCCTGCCCGTTCGGCGCGCCCGGCGGCCGGATGTACCGCACGGGCGACCAGGTGCGGTGGCGGGCCGACGGGCAGTTGGAGTACCTGGGCCGGCTCGACGGCCAGGTGAAGATCCGTGGCTTCCGGATCGAACTCGGCGACGTGGAGGCCGCCCTGCTGCGGCACAAGAGCGTGGCGCGTGCCGTCGCGGTCGTACGGGAGGACCGGGCGGGCGACCGCAGGCTGGTCGCGTACGCCGTGGCGGCCGAACCCGGGGCGCCGCTCGACGGCGCGGAGCTGCGGCGTTTCACCCGTGACACGCTGCCGGACTACATGGTGCCGTCGACGGTGGTGCCGCTGGAGCGGTTCCCGCTGATGCCGAACGGCAAGCTGGACCGGCGGGCGCTGCCGGCTCCCGCGTATAGCGCCGCTGCCCGCCGGGAGGCGGCCCACGCGCACGAGGAGCCGCTGTGCGCGCTGTTCGCCGAGGTGCTCGGGGTGGACCGGGTCGGCCCGGACGACGGTTTCTTCGATCTGGGCGGGCACTCCCTGCTGGCGACCCGGCTGGTGAGCCGGGTGCGTGCGGTCCTGGGCACCGACCTGTCCGTCCGTGCCCTGTTCGAGGCGCCGACCCCGGCGGCCCTCGCACGCCGGCTCGACGGCGAGGGAGACGGATCCGGCCTGGACGTACTGCTGCCGCTGCGGACCCGTGGACGTCTGAGGCCGTTGTTCGCGGTGCACGCGGCGAGCGGACTCGCCTGGCCGTACGCCCGGCTGCTGCCGCACCTGGATCCGGACGTGCCGCTGTACGGGCTGCAGGCGCCGAGCCTCACCGATCCGGAGGGCGGTGCGCGCAAGCCGGACGAGCTGGTGCGGGAGTACGCGCGGCGGATCCGGGAGGTGCAGGCGGAGGGTCCGTACCGGCTGCTCGGCTGGTCGGTCGGCGGCACCCTGGCCTACGGAGTGGCAGCGGAGCTGGTGGCGACGGGGCACGCCGTGGAGTTCGTGGCCCTGCTCGACTCGTATCCGGCTCCCGAGGAGGGGCTGCCCGGCTGGGAGGAGACGCACCGGCACGTGGCCGGGTCGGCCGGGTTCGCCGCGGACGGGACGCCACCGGAGCAGATCGCCCTGCTCGGGGAGCGGGTGGTGGAAGGGGCGCGACTCGCGGTGCGGTCGGCGGTGGAGGCGCTGCGGACGCCTCCGGTGCGGACGCACGGTGTGGACGTGCTCCACTTCCGGGCCGCGTCGGACGCCTCGGACGCCGCGCCGGACTCCTGGCAGGTGTGCGCCGGCGGGCGGCTCTCGGCCTTCGACGTCGCGTGCGGCCACTACGAGATGCTGGATCCCGCTCCGCTCGCCTCGATCGGCGCCGTGCTGTCGGACCGGGCCACGGAAGGAACGGCTGGGGCAGAAGCGACGGCAGGGACGGCAGGGGCGGGAGGGACGGCAGGGTGACGAGCGGCGCGACGGTCCGGCCGCTCGTTCAGAAGTCCCAGCCGTCGTCGTCGGCGGCGGTGCCCCTGGCCGGTTCGGGAGCGGCGAAGGACTCGCCGACCATGCCCGCGGTCAGGGTCGTGCCGTCGCTCGGGTCGATCAGGATGAACGAGCCGGTGCGGCGCGAGTCGGCGTAGGAGTCGACGGGCAGCCGCTCGGCGGTACGGATCGTGATGCGGCCGATGTCGTTGGCCACGAGCCGACCGGAGTGGGGGTGCAGGGACAGATCGTCGAGGGTGAGCCGCGACGGGATGTCCGTGACGATGGCCTTGACCGTACGGGTGCCGTGCTTGAGCAGCACACGGTGCCCGACGGTCAGCGCCTGGTCGGCCACATGGCAGACGGTCGCCTCGATGTCCTGGGTGGTCGCCGGCGCGTCCGTCGTCGGCACGATCAGGTCGCCACGCGAGACGTCGATGTCGTCCTCAAGCAGGACGGTCACCGACTGCCCGGTCCAGGCCGTGTCGACCCGCCTGCCGAGCAGGTCGATGCCGGAGATCCTCGTCGTACGACCGGACGGGAGGATCGTGACCGGCTCGCCGACGTGGAAGGAACCGGCCGCGATCTGACCGGCGTATCCGCGGTAGTCGGGGTGCTCGGCGGTCTGGGGCCGGATGACGTACTGCACGGGCAGCCGGGCGTTGCGGTGGGTCAGGTCGTGGCTGACCGGGACCGTCTCCACGTACTCGAGCACGGTCGGGCCGCTGTACCAGTCCATGACCGCCGACGGCTCCACCACGTTGTCCCCGGCCAGGGCCGAGATCGGGATCGCGGTGACCTCGGGGATGCCCAGCTCGGCGGCGTACGCCGTGAACTCCGCCACGATCGCGGCGAACACCGGCTCGCGGTAGCCGACCAGGTCCATCTTGTTGACCGCCAGGACGACCTGCGGGACGCGCAGCAGCGCGGCGATGGCGGCGTGCCGGCGGGTCTGCTCGACGACACCGTGGCGGGCGTCGACCAGGATCACGGTCAGTTCGGCGGTGGAGGCTCCCGTGACCATGTTGCGGGTGTACTGCACGTGCCCGGGTGTGTCGGCCAGGATGAACCGTCGCTTCGGGGTGGCGAAGTAGCGGTAGGCGACATCGATGGTGATGCCCTGTTCGCGTTCGGCGCGCAGACCGTCGGTGAGCAGGGCGAGGTCGGGGGCGTCCTGGCCGCGCCCGGCCGAGGCCCGCTCCACGGCCTCAAGCTGGTCGGCCAGAACCGACTTGGAGTCGTGCAGCAGCCTGCCCACCAGCGTGGACTTGCCGTCGTCGACGGAGCCGGCGGTGGCGAACCGCAGAAGGGTGGTGGTCGAGGGTTCCGTGGTCCCGGTTCTGGTCCTGGTCCTGGTCCTGGTCATGCTCAGAAGTACCCCTCGCGCTTGCGGTCCTCCATGGAGGACTCGGAGAGCTTGTCGTCGGCGCGCGTCGCGCCCCGCTCGGTCAGCCGGGACACGGCGATCTCCGCGATCACCTGATCCAGGGTCACCGCGTCGGAGTCGACCGCGCCGGTGCAGGACATGTCACCGACCGTGCGATAGCGGACGAGCCGCTTCTCCACGGTCTCGCCGTCCTTCGGGTCGCCCCACTCCCCCACGGGCAGCCACATGCCGGAGCGCTGGAAGACCTCGCGCTCATGGGCGAAGTAGATCTCCGGCAGCTCGATGCGCTCGCGGGCGATGTACTGCCACACGTCCAGCTCGGTCCAGTCGGACAGCGGGAAGACACGTACGTGTTCGCCGGGGGCGTGCCGGCCGTTGTAGAGCCGCCACAGCTCGGGGCGCTGGCGGCGCGGGTCCCACTGCGAGAACTGGTCCCGGAGGCTGAACACCCGTTCCTTGGCACGGGCCTTCTCCTCGTCACGGCGGCCGCCACCGAAGACCGCGTCGAACCGCTCCGACTGGATCCTCTCCGTCAGCGCCAGCGTCTGCAGCGGATTGCGGGTCCCGTCGGGGCGCTCCTTGAGCACTCCGCGGTCGATGTAGTCCTGTACGGACGCCACATGGAGGCGCAGTCCATGTGCCGCCACCACACGGTCCCGGTACGCCAGGACCTCCGGAAAGTTGTGTCCGGTGTCCACGTGCAGCAGCTCGAACGGCACCGGGGCGGGCGCGAACGCCTTCAGCGCGAGGTGCAGCATGACGATGGAGTCCTTGCCGCCGGAGAAGAGGATCACCGGCCGCTCGAACTCGCCGGCCACCTCGCGGAAGATGTGGACGGCCTCCGACTCCAGCGCGTCCGCATGGGTCAGGGTGTACGGGTGGTCGGTTCTCTCGGCCCGAGTCGTCACGGTCGTCATGCCAGCCCCTTCTCCCGCAGCAACGCGACAAGCGCCTCCGCCGACTCCGTCTTGCTCTGCTCGTGCGCCGGGATCCGCAGATCCGGTGCGGCCGGCGGCTCGTACGGATCGTCCACCCCGGTCAGGCCGGACATCTCGCCCCGCGCCTGCCTGGCGTACAGCCCCTTCACATCGCGCACGGCGCACACCTCGACCGGCGTCGCCACGTGCACCTCGACGTACGCGGTACCGGCGGCCGCGTGCCGCTCGCGGACCGCCGCGCGGGCGTCCGCGTACGGGGCGATGACCGGTACCAGCACCGTCACACCGTGGGAGGCGAGCAGCTCCGCGACGTAGCCGATACGGCACACGTTGACGTCCCGGTCCTTGCGGGAGAAGCCGAGGCCGGCCGTCAGGTGGGCGCGCAGTTCGTCGCCGTCCAGGATGTGCACCCGACGCCCCGCGGACCGCAGTCGGTCGGCGGCGGTCAGCGCGATCGTGGTCTTGCCGGCGCTGGGCAGGCCGGTCAGCCAGACCGTCGCGCCGGCGGCGTCGCCGTTCATGAGGCGTCCGAGGAGCGGATGCCCGCCGCCTCGATCTCGATCGCGGTGACGGCGATCAGCTGCCCGGTCGCCGTGTCGCGCAGGGCCATGTCGGCCACCTCGACGTCCGGAGAGCCGGTGCTCCGCCACCTGCGGACGGTGACGGCGAAGACCGTGCCGGGGTCGGCGTTGCCGAAGTAGCCGATCTTCTGGTCGAGGACCTTGCGCCGCAGGAACTGTTCGTCCGTGCGTCCCAGCGATCGCCACTGACGCAGCAGCACCGTGTCGAAGACGGAGAAGTACGAGGCGAAGTACATCAGCCCGGCGCCGTTGAGGTCGCGCACGACGTCCAGGGTGTAGTCGAAGGTCTGGGGCTGCCCGACCTCGTGGAAGCCCGCCGGCCCCTCGGGGTGGAAGCTTCCGGTGGCCCGGGCCCGGCCCACGAGGGACCGAGGAGAGTAGGCGTTCGGAAGCGGCGCCAGCTCCTGGTACGTGAAGTCCGGAGGTGTCACCTGGGCGAGACCCCGGTTGCTGCCCGCGGTGGTGCGGGCGATCCACCGGTTGAAGTTCTCCGCGTAGAGGCACTGCGGGTGCGGGTGTTCGTACACTTCCGCCGGGTCCAGCGGTCCGTCCGGCAGCTCCAGACCGGCGGGGGCCAGCCGGTGCAGAGTGATGACCGACTGGGTGCCGAACTGGAAGGCCCGGGAGTCGACCCGGAGCTCGTCGCCGAAGGTGAGCCCGTGGGGATGGACGACGTCTCCGCCACGCACATGGAAGTAGTAGAAGGACAGGTAGGCGGGGTCTCCTTCGGCGGTCCGGGCCGCGTGCACGTTGATCCGGCACGACTCGCTCACCACCTCCCAGGTCCAGTCCCCGATCCGGCCGAACACCAGTGAGCCGCCGCTGCACATGCCCGGCGCGACGACGACGTGTCGGGAGACCCCCGCGCCGTCCGGGATCAGCGCACCGCGTGCGGTGTGAAGAGTGGTCATCCTTCCGTCTCCTTTCGGGCCTGGCGCGTCTGGCCGGCTCCGGCCGTGGCCGTCCGCCGTGAGGAGTTCCACTCGTCCGCCGCGGCGAGGAACTGGTCGTTGTCCTCGGCGGAACCGATGGACACGCGCACGCCGACGCCCGGGAACGCCCGTACCGTGACGCCCTTGCCCGCGCACCACCCACCGAAGTCGACCGCGTGCGGGCCCAGTCGCAGCCAGACGAAGTTCGCCTGGCTGTCCGGTACCTCCCAGCCGCGGCGCAGCAGGGCGTCACGCACCCGGGTGCGTTCCGCGACGGTGCTGTCGACTCGCCGCAGCAGTTGCTCCTCGAGTCCGAGGGCCGCGACCGCCGCCTGCTGCGCGACGGTGTTCACCGCGAAGGGGAGACATGCCCGGCGCAGTCGTTCGACGACATGGGCGTTCCCCACCAGATATCCGGTCCGCAGCCCGGCCAGGCCGTAGGCCTTCGAGAACGTGCGCAGGACGACGAGGTTCGGATGCGCGGCGCACAGCCCCAGGGCGCTGGTCGCCGCCGGGCCCCGGACGTACTCGTGGTACGCCTCGTCCACGGCCACCAGGCAGGTCGGCGGCAGGGACGCGACGAACGTCCGGAGTTCCTCGTGACCGACGACCGTGCCGGTCGGATTGTTGGGGTTGCAGATGATCACCAGCCTGGTCCGGGAGGAGATCCGGTCGGCCATGGCCCGCAGATCATGTCCTTCGTCGCTCAGCGGGACCTGTACGGACTCCACGCCGGCCAGGGCCGCGAGCGTGGGGTAGACCTCGAACGACGGCCAGGCGTACACGGCTTCGGCGCCGGGGTCGGCGATCGACTGGAACAGGGTCTGGAGGAGCGCCACGGAACCGGCGCCGACCGCGATGCGGTCCTCCTCGACCCCGTGGGCCTTGGCTATGGCGCCTATCAGCGGTCCGCACCCGGGGTCCGGGTAGCGGTTCACCGTGGAGCCGGCCTCCGCGATCGCCTCGACGATGCCGGGAAGGGGAGTGTGCGGCGACTCGTTCGCCGACAGCGGGCGAGGTCGCGCGGTCGATCCGTAGACGCCTGGGGACGGCTGGTAGGAGGCGACGGTTTCGAGAACCGCACGCAGTGGTGGAGAAGACATGGGACTCCCGATGGAGAGGGCTCCGCCCGCGCTGAGTCGTGCGAACGGCGCCCGGATCGACTGTGGGGCTCTCAGCCTCCCGGCCGCCGTTCCGCCATCAGGCGGGCCACGTCGGCCAGGGTGCGGGTGTCCAGCAGTTCGTAGTCGTGGACCTCCATGCCGAACCGCTCGTTCAGCACGGTGGCGAGTTCCTGCACCGCCAGGGAGTCCAGCCCCACCTCGTCGCGGGTGGCGGTGGGCACGACATCCTTCTCGCGTACGTGCAGGTCGCTGACCAGGATGTCCTTGAGTACGTCGTACACGGCTGGCTCTTCCCTCGCTGTCCTCACCCGACCGGAAGCCGCGGGGTTGCGGCTTTCACGCACCACGAGCCGCCTTCAGAGCCAGGGCCACCTCGACGATGAGGTCCTCCTGGCCCGCCACGGCCTGCCTCTTGCCCAGTTCGAAGAACACGTCACGCGGATCGACGTCCTCACGCCGCGAGATGTCCAGGACCCGGTTCTTGAACCCGGAGAACACTCCGGCCAGACCGCTGACGACGCTCACCGAGTCGATGGTGGGCGGGGCCGGCATGAGTTCGCGCTCGGCGAGGTCGGCCGCGTCCAGCAGACCGTACAGGTCGATTCCCGTCGGGAAGCCCATCCGTTCCAGCACGGGCACCAGGACCTCCAGCTGGGTGTTCCCCGCGCCCGCCCCGAAGCCCCGGGCGCAGGCGTCCAGGATGTCCGCACCCGCTTCCACCGCGGCGATCGAGTTCGCGACCGCCATCCCGAGGTTGTTGTGGGCGTGGAACATCACGGGCACCTCGACGGCCGCACGCATGGCACCGATGCGCTCCGTGACATCGGCCGGCAGATAGTGGCCGGAGGAGTCCATGATGCCCACCGCGGTCGCACCGTACTCCACCAGCCGGGCGCATTCGCTCGCCAGCCGTTCGGGAGTCGCCATGTGACTCATCAGAAGAACGGCCTGGGCCTCGACGCCTTGCTCACGGAGAAAGCCCAGATGCCGTTCGGCGAGGTCTCCTTCGGTGCAGTGCGTGCCGATCCGCACCACGTCCGCCTGATGGGCGATGGCCCGCTCGAGGTCTGCGGTCGTGCCCCATCCCGGCAGCATGAAGACGGCCATCTTGCTGTCGCGCAGGGCCTCTCGCACGACCGACAGCATCTCGTCGTCGCCGAGCCGGGCCTGCCCGACCTGGAGGGAGGAGGCTCCCAGACCGTTGCCGTGGCCCACCTCGACCACCGGAACGCCGGCGGCGTCCGCCGCCCGCGCGTAGGCACGCAGTTGGTCCCGGTCCAGCTGGTGACGGACGGCGTGATGCCCGTCGCGCAGGGACGCGTCGTGGATGAGAACCGGCTTTCCGGCACCGCCGGGAGATGTTGCCGCGCTCATGACGTCTCCGTTCCGATGCTCGCCAGGCCGACCGCCGCACACTGTTCGGCGACATGAACCGCGGCGGAGTTGATGATGTCGAGGTTGCCGGCGTACAGGGGGATGCGTCCGCCGGACGACGTGACCTCCGCGGCGACGAACACCTTGTTCTCCTCCACGACGCAGGCGGTGATCCGGTAGCCCTTGACGAAGGAGCGCACCTGTTCGGCCGCGGCCGTCACGGCCGCGTTCACCGACTCCGTGCTGAACCCCTCCCCCAGCATCGACATGGCGACGCGGAAGGTGGCCGGCGGCCTGGCCGGGCTGATGTTGAGGATCGCCTTGACGTCCTTGACGCCGGTGAAGTCACGTACCGCGTCCTGCGTGGTCTCGATGTACTCGTCGAGATTGAGCCGGGTGGAGCGCCCGACACTCGGGCTGGCGGCCGTCGTGACGACTTCGACGCACTCGACCCGGTGTCCCTGGGTGATCGCGTGCAGGATCGGTATCGAGGCCTGGCCACCACAGCTGATCATGTTGATGTCGTCGCAGCCCAGGACTTCCGCCCCGTTCACGCTCGGAATCACCATCCGCCCCACCTTGCTCGGCGTCAGGTCCACGAGCTTCGTGCCCGACAGACTCAGGCGTTCGGCGTGCTCGGCATGGGCCATGGCGTTCGTCGCGTCGAACACGATCGCGAACGGCTGCGGAGCGTCCAGGAGGGACTCGATGCCGCGCGTGCCGATGGGAAGACCGAGTTCGGCCGCCTGCCGCAAGCCGGGCGTCTTTTCGTCGCGTCCCACCACCAGGCCGCAGTCGAGGAACTCCGAACGCATGATCTTCTCGGCCAGATCGACTCCGATGAGGCCGGCGCCGAGGACGGCCACGGGCAGGCGCCCGTTTCGCTTCATGGCTGCTTCTCCCTTCCCTGTCCAGAGGTTCACCTTGGGCGCGTCCGTGGTCTACGCGTCGCCCACGTGCAGAGTGACGGTGCCGAGCCGGTCGAACTCGGCCACGAAGCTGTCGCCGGGACACATCGCGACCGCTGCGTGGAGGGCACCCGTCATGATTAGCTGGCCCGCTTCGAGCGTCACGCCGTGCTCGCCGAGAACGTTCGCCAGCCAGGCGACCACCGCGACCGGATCCCCCAGGGCGGCGGCACCCGCTCCGGTCGCCACGAGTGCGCCGTTGCGGGAGAAGGCCATGCCGACGAGGCGCACATCGCAGTCATCGGGCAGCGCGACCGGAGGGCCGAGCACGACGGCGCCGTTCGACGCGAGGTCGGCGACCGTGTCCGCGAGCCGGATCCTCCAGTCCTCGATCCGGGAATCGACGATCTCGAGCCCCGCCATGACCTCGGAGATCGCCTCGCGTGCCGCGGCCAGGGTGACACCGGGCCCCTTCAGAGGCGTTCCGAGCCGGAAGACGATCTCCGCCTCGACCTTGGGCGCGATGAACGCCCCGCTCGGCGTGGTGGCCCCGTTCTCGTACACGGTCGAGCTCAGCACCGGTCCGTAGTCCGGGGTGCTGACACCGAGCATCTCCTGCATCGGGACGGAGGTGAGTCCCGCCTTGTATCCGACGACGCTGTCGCCGGCCGCGGTGAGCATCCCGACCAGTTCGCGCTGGATGGCGTATCCGTCGTGCATGTCCAGCGCCGGATGCTCGTCGGTGAAGGGAGGGATGGGGCAGCCCGTCGCGCGTGCCTCGTAAAGCGCCTTGGCCTTGACTCTGGCGTCGTCCACCGAGATGTTCACTCTGCTCCTGTCAGAACACATCGCACCTGCCACACGGGCCCGCTGGTCACCTGTACGCGAGCGTCTCCTGTTCCGACGCGTCGCCGTCACCCATGACGCCGGCCCGCCTCTGACGGATTGCCACCGGCACCTGGGGAACACGAGGTCCATGACGTGCGGACCGAATCACTGGGATCAGCAGAGCGGATCCGGGCGAGGGGAGCACGGCCGCGAAGCCCGGGGCTCGTTGCCTGCCCCCTCGTTTCGCGTCTCACCGTAGCCACGAAGTGGGCGCCACAGAAGGTTTCCCCCATGCCCACGAGTCCGGCAATTGGGCATATTCACCACTCTGTTTCCTGCGTAAACGGCATGTAGCGATGCGATGACCATCTCAAACGTGAGCTTCGTCACTCGCGATTTCTCAGGTTCGCCACCTGTGCCTGGAAATGCGCCACGGCGCGTCGACGTCACACGTCGCAGGATGGGGGCGAGACGCACCGCGTGAGGCGAGCACCGTCTGCGGGCATGGGGGCGGGTCGAGGGTGTCACCGCCAGGCCGAGCGTGGCCTCTCACCGCCGACGACACGTCGGCGGTGTTCTCAACGGACCGCGCGCCAGGAGCCGTTCATCGAGTCGGTCTCCTGCAGCCCGGCGGCCAGCCGTTCCCACTCCCGGGCGTAGTGACTCATCACTTCGGTGAGGGCACGGGCGCAGTGCGGTGGGACGGAGGCCAGCAGCTGCTCGCCCGCCGCCAGCCCGTGGGCCTGGCCGTTGAGCCAGCGCAGCAGGGCGCGGCCGCTGTCCGTGAAGCGAATCGAAGGATCGTTGGACAGGACGTCCATGGCCCGCACCCGGATGCGCGCCGGCGCTCGCGAGGAGGAGTCCGCCGGGGTCGGGAGGGTGGCCAGGCCGGAACACCGCTGGGACGCCGCGACCACGAGCGAGGCGAGGTACGCGGAGTCCTCGTGCGCGGCCACCGCGGGCGGCGTCCGATCCTCCGGGCCGGGGACGGCCGTACCGGACCGCAGTTCCTGCCGCAGGCGGTGCGCGGTGCTGACGGAGACACCGGCCTCCTGGGCCACTTCGCGCAGCGTCGCGCGGGGCCGCTCCGCCAGCAGGGACCGGGCTTTCTCCCGCCGCTCCGGCATGTCCGCCGGGCGCACCCGGCCGTCCCGGCCCACGCGCGGGATCGAGGGATTCGACTGAGGAGATTCCTCAGTCGAACGTTTCCCCCGTACTGCCCCTACCGTCTTCGGCGACACCCCTGTGACGGCGGCGATGGCCCGGTCGGACCAGTGGGGATGGGTCGCGAGGATGCGCAGGACCGCGGCCTTGCGGTCCCCGAGCGTCAGGGGAAGGCCATGGCTGATGTTGGCCTGCACCGACCGGATGAACAGGTCGGCCGACGGGCCGTCGACGTAGTGGACCGTGATGCGGCGTTCCCCGCGCAGGATCGCGGCTCGCAGCCGATGCATGCCGTCGACCACGCGCCCCGTGTCCTGGTGCACGAGGATCGGTTCGAACTCGGTCCCGCTCTCCGCCAGTGCCTGCGCATGGCCCTCGTTCAGGCCCTCCAGACGCGGCGAGTCCGCCGGCAGCAGGGATTCGACCGGCACTGTGTGCGTCGTCGACTGCGATTCGTCAGACAACTGTTCCACCCCTTCTGCTTGCGGTACCGCTGCACCGCGTCTGCGGGCGCCGATCTCATGGGAACGGGTGAGACCGGGCGCAGCGGCAGAGGGAACGCAACGGCCGGCCCGCACGTCTCGAAGAGAGTGGGGCCGGCTCAGGACCGGGTCGGGTCCGGCACTCGCGTCGCCTGCCCGGCCTCACACCTTCTCGGCTGCCACGGTCTCGGGGACGAACCCCCGATAGGTGGTGTACGAGAACGGGCTCAACAGCAACGGGACGTGCAGGTCGCTCGGGTCACCCGGATAGTGGAGCGAGACGATGACTTCCGGGTACAGACTGTCCACCGCCCGCTCGGCGAAGTACTCACCGGTTTCGAACACCAGCCGGTAGGACCCGTACGGCAGGGCCTGGTCGCACACCGAGTCGATCTTCCCCGCGCTGTCGGTCCGCGCCCGGGCCACGGCCGGCCATGCGCCGTCCTCCCGGGCGTGCAGGGTGACGTCCAGGTCTGCGACCGGGCAGCCGTTGGTGGAATCGATGACCCGCACCGAGATGCTCAAAGTCAGCCCCAGATGGTGTCGTCCGCGGTGTAGACGCCCGCGAATCCGGCCAGGGTACAAAGCAGAGCCAACATATCGATCTCCCATGCGGAAACTCGTGACCCGGAGGTCCGGGTGGACGACTCCAGTTCTAGTGAGTTCCCTTTTCGTCCTCCTACTGGAACGCTAAGTACTCGCTAAGCGTCCGCTGTTGGAGGGTGACCGCCGGTCGGCGAGGGGCGTGAGGAAGGGATCGCCTTCGCCCGCCGCTGCCTCGTCGGCGTCGGCACGGGTTCCGTCCGCGCCGGCGACGACACCGCCGAACGTCACGCGGCCGCGCCACCGCCGGGGAGATGACCGGGGGTGGGGTCGTCTGTCGCCGTTCGACGTTCCTGTGCCACGGCTACTGGCCGACGGCACACACCGCGTAGCCGTGTGGGGCGATCACGATCGGGATCTCCTGGTCCGTCTCCCACTCGGCGAACACGACCGAGATGTGACTGTAGAACGGTCGCATCCCGAGCGTCGTGAAATACCGGTCGGTCTCCAGGATCAGCCGGAGCGGCCCGGGGGTGTCCTCCGGCAGGGACGGGCGGTCCAGCCGCCCGTCGCTGCCGGTCAGCCCGTGCCACACGGTCTGCCACTCGTCCAGGCGAGGTCGTTCGATGCGGATCAGCAGCCCGTCGACGGGCCGCCCATTGGTTCCATCAGAGACACACACTCCGAGTTTCACGTAACACCGGCCTCATCGATTGCATCCTTTGTGGGACGGAACACCGGATGCGTCCCGTCTGCGAACATCTTCCCCATCGCTACGCGACGGTTCTTTTTCTTCCATCCCACCGTCCGGCATCAGAGGTCCGGACGGAATTTCCCGCCGAGGCGGAAATGATGTCACGCGGCCGGGAAGCTACGCGGAAGTTCCGTGCCCAGCAGGCCGGTTCCGGTCCCCTGGCCCGGCTGCCGGGCACGGGAACCGCGGCGGCACGGTCTGCCGCCGAGCGCCCCGTGGCCCCGGCATCAGCCCGAGCTCGCCTGTGCGTAGGCAGCGGCGGCGGCCGCGTCGTCGGAGGC
Organism: Streptomyces sp. NPDC058650; assembly: GCF_042717315.1. Classification (NCBI taxonomy): domain Bacteria; kingdom Bacillati; phylum Actinomycetota; class Actinomycetes; order Kitasatosporales; family Streptomycetaceae; genus Streptomyces; species Streptomyces sp. NPDC058650. The sequence goes on along the minus strand of NZ_JBHXRL010000017.1, from coordinate 89,853 downwards.
CGCGCAGACGTCGCTCATCAGGCGCAGCGTCTGTTTCTGCCACCTGACGGCCTGCATCCGCTCGAAGATGTCCAGTGCCGCGGTGATGTGCTCCTTGGCGCACTCGTAGCTGCCCTTGCCCGCGGCCACCTCGCCGAGCGAGAGCTGGATCCGGCCGATGGCCAGAGTCTCGTGCGCGTGGGAAGCGATCACCATGGCCTGTTCCAGCATCTCGTAGGCCGCGCTGTGACTTCCCTGGCGCGAACGGACGATGGCCAGACCGCGCAGCGCGTAGCACTCGCCCACCGGGTCGCCGACCGAACGCACGGTCTCGAGCGCCCGTGTGAACACGTACTCGGCCTCGGACACTTCGTCGATCTGCAGATGCGCCTCGCCCAGGCGGACCAGGATCTGCGCGCGCACCCGCCGGTTGCCCGACCGCTCCACCGCGGCCAGACCGGCCGCCATCGTCTGCTTCCCTTCCGCGATGAGGCCGCGATCCAGGTGGATCTGTGCCATGTTGCTCAGCACGTGGGCCTCGGCGGTCGAGTCGTTCACCTCGGAGAGCATGACCAGCGCCTTCTCGTAGCCCTCCATCGCCTCGTCGAGGCGGCCCTGGATCCGGTCGACGAACGCGAGATTGCGCAGGGCCAGCGCTGTGCCGTGAACGTCGCCGACCTGACGGAACAGCTCGCAACCGAGCCCCAGCCTGCGTCGTGCCTCGTCCAGCTTGTACTCGAACATGTGCAGGGTGCCGAGGGAGTACAGCATCGCCGCCTGCCCCCGCCGGTTGTCGTTGTGCCGAGTGACGGCGAGCGCGATCTCGTGTGTCGTGCGCCAGTCGTCGAAGTAGCCGTACATCTCGAAGAGCGTGACCAGCGTCAGCGCCAGATCCCAGCAGAGCTCGTCGAGGCCCGCGCCCGCGGCCTGTCTGACCGCCGTGATCAGACTGGCCCGTTCGTCCTCGAACCACCCGAGCGGATCGGCGAGTTCGCGGTCGATGACGGACTGGTCGAGTGCCAGGCGCGGCGCCTCTCCGTGGATCAGCGTGTGATCCCCGCCGTACGCCCGCCGGTGCGCCTCCTCGACCAGGAGCAGCCATGTACTCAGCACCCGGCCGAGCACGACCGATCTCTCGGCGGTGCTCTCGTGCTCGGCCAGGCATTCCTGGGAGTAGACCCGAACCAGGTCGTGCAGGCGATAGCGGGGGCGGTGGCCCTTCACCACCTCGACATCGACGAGCTGGGCGTCCACGAGGAACTCCAGGGTGTCCTCGGCCTCCGCCACGGCGACGTCGAGCAGGGGAGCCGCGACCCAGCTGGAGAACTCCGCCGCCTCCAGCATGGACAGCCGCCGGAAGAGGCGCTGCGCGTCGGCGGGCAGGCCCTGATAGGCCATGGCCAGGCCGGCCCGGACGCCGACGCCGCCGTGGGTCAGTTCGTCCAGGCGCTGGCGTTCGTCACGAAGCCGGGCCACCATCTTGCTCAGGGGCCAGTGCGGCCGGGCGGCCAGCCGCGCCGCCACGATCCGCAAGGCGAGCGCGAGGTTGCCGCACAGCTGTATCAGTTGCAGGGCGCCGGACAGTTCGCTGTGGATCCGCTCGGCACCGAGGATCCGGCTGAGCAGTTGCAGCGCCTGTTCGGTGGTGAACACGTCGATCTGAACGGAGCTCGCGCCCTCCAGACCGGCCAGCCGGGACCGGCTCGTGATCAGGACCGGGCAGTTGGACGATCCGGGCAGCAGCCAGCGCACCTGTTCCTCGTCGATCGCGTCGTCGAGGACGATCAGCATGCGCCGGTCGGCGACGAGGTTCCGGAACAGTTCCGCCCGTTCCTCGAGGGTCGACGGCACTGCCGAGCCCGGTATTCCCAAGCTGCGCAGGAAGCGTTCGAGGATGCGTGTCGGCAGGATCGGCTGCGCCGACGGTCCTCGCAGCTTCACGAACATCTGGCCGTCGGGGAATCGTTTCGCCAAGGAGTGTCCGAGGTGCACCGCGAGGGTGGTCTTGCCGACGCCTCCCTTGCCGGTGATCGCGACGATCCGCAGGGCGTACGACGTCTCCGTGGCGTCTTCCAGCGTTGCCTTGAGCCTGGCGAGCAGGTCGTCGCGTCCGCTGAAATCGGCGATCGCGCCGGGCAGCAGGCGGGGCACCGCGGGTGGTTCGGCGCCCGTCACGGCCGCCGCCGGCGCCGCCGGTGCGACTGGTGTCGCCGGTGCCGGTTCTGGTGACGCCGCGGGCGCCGCGGGCGTGGCCGGTACCGCCTGCACCGCCGGCGGCGCGCTCACCAGCGGCGCACAGTCCAGCCGGCCGGCCAGAATCGATTCCTGTAGCCGTCGGAGCTCCTCCCCCGGCTCGATGCCGAGTTCGTCGATCAGCTCGCGCCGACCACGCCGGTAGACCTCGAGCGCCTCCGCCTGGCGGCCCGACCGGGACAGCGCCACCATGAGCTGGGCGCGAAGGCGTTCCCGCAGCGGGTTCTGCATGACCAGGTCGATCAGCCTCGCCACGAGCTGCTGGTGCAGGCCGAGGGCCAGCCGCGCGTCCGCCCACTGCTCCACGACGGCGAGCCGCTGTTCGTCCAGCCGCGCGGCCGGAGCCTGAAGCGCCGTGCTGGTGGTGCCACCGCCGAAACACGAAGACCCGCGCCAGAGCCCGAGCGCGGCTTCGAAGGAGGATGCCGCCTCGTCGAAGCGGCCGGCCTCCGCGGCGGTACGTCCGGCCGACGCGACCCGCTCGAAGACATGGAGATCCAGCTCGTCATCCCCGACCTCGGCGAGGTATCCGGGGGACCTGGTCTGGATGACATCGGGCAGACCGACCTTCGCCATGCTGGCGCGGACGATGGAGACACAGATCTGGATCTGGGCACGCGCGGTGGGCGGCGGGGACACGCCCCAGACCGCGTCGACGAGGTGACCCATCGGAACGATCCGGTTGGGCTCCAGCAACAGAACCGCCAAAACGATTCGCTGACGCTCGGCGGTAATCAGCGCTGGGCCACCGGGGCCGACCACTTCCAACGGCCCGAGTAATCGAAAGCGCATGACCGTTCTTCACATCCCCGCCATAGTTTCCGCCGGTCAGCTACGCACCAACGTCATATCTACCTAACCCGATCGGGTCTGTCCAGTGAGCGGTGTTGCCCAAGTGGCAGGGGATTCGGGGGCGGGAAGCACGGTGGCTCTACGACGTGCTCACCGCCGTCGCGCGGCGGTGAGGTCCTCCATCGCCGGTCCGCCCAGCAGGGACGGCAGGTCCGCCCGCCGGCTGATGCGAAGCTTTCGGTACGTTCGCGTCAGGTGCTGCTCGACCGTGCTGACCGTGACGTGCAGACCCTCGGCTATCTCCCGGTTGGAACAGCCGACCGCGGCCATCGCGGCCACGCGGCGCTCCGCCTCGGTGAGCCCGTCACCGCCGGCGTCCGGTGTCGGCAGCGCGGTGGTGCTCTCCACCACCAGGCCCCGGACCAGTGCTTCGGCGTGGCAGTCGGCGGCCACGATGACCGCGCGTCGCTCGGCCGCCGCGGCGCGCCGGAACTCGCCCAGGGTCCGGTAGGCGCGGGCCAGGTCGGCGAAGGCCAAGGCTAGTTCGTACCGGTCGCCGTCGTCGGACTGCAGCAGTTCGGCCGCCTGGCGCAGCATCGTCGGCCGGTGCCCGGGAGCGCTGGCTCCGGCCAGCACCCGGGTCGCGGAGCCGCGGACCCGGTTCGGCATCACGCTGAACTTGGCGGACTGCTCCTCGAGTACCCGCCTGGCGTCGTCCGGGCGGCCCAGTCCCAGGTACACCTCGGCGACGTCGGTACGCCACGGGATCAGGCCGGGCGTGTCCATCCCCCATTGGCGCAGCGTGGCGCCGCACCGGAGCAGGTCCTCCAGGGCCATCTCCAGGTGGCCGGTGGCGAGCCCGAACCGCGCTCGCGCGTACTGGTAGTGCATGCCGTAACGGGTGGAGAACATCGCCTCCGGAACACGGTGGTCCAGATAGGTCTGTGCCTCGTCGTAGCGGCCCATCGCCGTGGTGGCCAGGATCAGCGTGCTCAGCGGCGCTCCGACGGTGACTCCCCAGCTGATCGCCGGCAGGGTGGCGAGCGCTTCACTCGCGTGCCGCTGGGCGTCGGTCAGGTCTCCTCGGCGCAGGGCGATCTCGGCCCGTACCGCGCCCAGCCTCGCCTGTCGGCTCGGCGTGTGCCGCGACCGCATCCGGTCCAGGAACAGATCGCACCAGGCTGTCGCCCGCTCGGCTCGCCCGCTGTACGCGAGGGCGAGGAGGGCGCTTTCGACGGTCTCGGTGGACAGCTCGTCCGGCCGGGTGCCGTGGAGCACGCGCTGTGCCACGCTGACGGCCTCCTGATGGGGCCCGTCGCTGACGACGGCGGCCAGCGCGGACACCGCCTGCAACCGGCGGTCGGCGCTCACCGAGTGCGTGGGGGGACGCCCGGCACCGGACCGCGGGCCGAGCGCGGCCAGGAACGACGGGTAGGTGTGGCGCAGCCGGCGCCGGGTGATCTGCAGCTCGGTGGCTGCCTCCGGGTCGGTCACCTGACCTGCGTCGGCCAGGTGACCGAGGACCTCCTGGGCCTGTTCGAAGCGGCCGTGCCAGAGCAGCGCCCGGGCCAGCGTGAGCGCGTCGGCACCCCGCAGGCAGCCCTTGCGCATCGCCTCGACGAGTTCGCCGAGCCGGCTGCTCGACACCCCGGGGTTGATGCTCCACTCGGCCCGGATCAGGGCGGCGGTGATGCGTGCCCGCCGGAGGGAGTCCGCGCAGACCACCCGGGCCAGCCGGAGGCAGTCCACCGCACGGCCGGCGGCGCCGTCGCGCAGGGCGTGCGCCGCGGCGTCCTCCAGCGTCGGCAGCGCCCACGGCTCCTCCAGCACACTGCCGTCGGCCGGCGCACCGGCGTGGAGCAGGTGGCCGGCGACCACGGCGGTGCCGGCACCGCGCTCGTGGGCGAGGACCGCCGCGCGGGAGTGCAGCCGGGCGAGTTCGTCGGCGTCGATCGCGCCGACCACCGCGGCGCGGGCCGCCTCGTGGCGGAAGCCGTCCATGGTGAGCAGCCCGCCGGCGATCAGCGCATGCACCGCCTCCGTGGTCCTGGCCGGGCTCAGGTCCACGAGCCGGTCCAGGTCGTCCAGCTCGCCGAGCACCACGTAGCCGCTCAGCGCGCGGACCATGTCCGGGCAGCCGCGGCGCACGCAGGACAGTACGGCCTCGCGGTAGCGCGGACCCGCCTCGGCACCGCCCAGGTGGTCGCGGACCAGCGCCTCGACCAGCAGCGGGTTGCCCCCGCTGTAGGCGTGCCAGTCAGCGGACCGCTCGTCGGCGGTCACCTCGCCCAGGTGCTGGGCTATCAGCTGCCGCACGCCCGCCGGGGAGACCCGCGTCACCTCGACACGGTGACAGTTGGGCTGCCGCATCAGGTCGGCGCCGAAGCGGAACTCGGTGTCGCACCCGTGCCCGCTGTGCGTGAACACCGCGAGCACCCGGGCGCTGTTGAGCCGCCGTGCCAGATACGCCAGGCACGTCAGTGAGGCCTGGTCGGCCTGCTCCACGTCGTCGACGGCGATGTACAGCGGGCAGCGTTCGGCCAGTTCCAGCAGGACCGTGCTGAGCCCGTGCACGATGGCGTCGTCCACCTGCTCGCCGGTGCCCTGGCGCCGGGCGGTGCGCACGCCTTCCTCGATCAGCGCCGCGGCCCGCGCCCGGTCCGCGGCGTCCAGCGGCGCGTCGTCCACCAGCTGCCGCACCACGCCCAGGGCCAGGTGCCGCTCGTCCCGGGAGCCCAGCGCCGACAAGGGAAGCATTCCCAGGCTCAGGGCGCGGTCGGCGAAGTCGTGCACCAGCACGCTCTTGCCCGCTGCCACCGCTCCGGAGACCAGCACGGCGCGTCCGTGTCCGTCCCGCGCCTGTTCGGCCAGCGCGGTCAGTAGCGCCAACGGTGCTTCGCGCTCCACCAGTTCCACCGCGAACTCCTCCCATGGGTCGGTGAGAAAGAGAGAAAGCCATTCCTCGGCCAGGCAGTAGGTCGCATACGTGTGCCGCGCCATCAGCGCGGGTGTCTCCGCAGCGCGCCCTCGTCGACGGCCTGCGCGGTGGTCGTCATCTCGCCTCACGCCGTCGACACCGCGGACCGGGCGTTCCGGTCGCCGACTCGACCCATGCTTACCGCCCGGCTCATCGACCGGCTATCAGCGCGCTATCGGCGGCCCCGGGCGCCGGTGTCCGACGCGATGCGGAAACGAGAGAACCACGAGTGCGGAAAATCCATGCGGAATGGGCCCACGCGAAACGCCGCCAGGGATCACGCGACCTGTCTGCGTGATCCCTGGCGGCCTCGGGGCGGGCGCGTCAGTCGGCCTGGCGCATCGCGTCGACGAGGCTCTTCGGCCGCATGTCGACCCAGTGTTCGTTGACGTAGTCCAGGCACGCCTGCCGGGTCGTACTCGGCAGGGCGACGGTCCAGCCGGCCGGCACCTCCGCGAAATCCGGCCACAGAGAATACTGCTCTTCCGCATTGGTCAGAACGCGGTATGAGGCACTCTCATCCTCGAACGGATTGCTCATGAACCCTCGCACCCCTTTATCGCTGACGAATTACAGAGCTGCCCATATTCTGGCCGCGTCATCACCTCTCGACAACCCCTATAACCCCTAGGCGCCTTTCCGGAAGAGCCTCACGAGGTCGAGGCTCGCGCGGGCGCGTCGCCACCGTTCGGGACATCAGCGCACGCTCATCGAGGTGAGGACCGCGTCCACCGCGGCAACCCCCTTGTCCAGGTCGTCGAGCCCGACGGTCAGGGCCGGGCGGAAGCGTACGGCGCGTGCTCCGCCGGGCAGCAGGAGCACCCGGTGGTCGCGGCGCAGGCGGTCCAGGACCTCCTTGCGCAGGGCCGGGTCCGGCAGGTCGAACGCCCACATCAGGCCCAGGCCACGCACGTCGCTTACCAGCGCCGGGTGGGCCGCGGCCAGGTCGGCGAGCAGCCGGCCCAGATGTCCGCCCTTGGTCTCGGCCGCCGCCACCAGGCCGTCCCGCTCGATGATCTCCAGGATCCGGGTGGCCCGCACCATGTCCGCGGTGTTGCCGCCCCAGGTGGAACCGAGCCGGTCCGGCACGGCCAGGGCGCCCTCGGGCACCTGGTCCACCCGGCCGCCCGCCATCAGGCCGCACACCTGGGTCTTCTTGCCGAAGGCGACCACGTCCGGTGCGAGCCCGAGCCGTTGGTACGTCCACGGCGCGCCGGACATGCCACAACCGGTCTGCACCTCGTCGAGCGCGAACAGCACGTCGTACTCGTGGCACAGGTCCTGCATGCGCAGCAGGAACTCCCCGCCGAGGTGCCGGTCACCGCCGGCTCCCTGGATCGGCTCGGCGATGAAGCAGGCGATCCGGTCGCCGCGCTCGGCCAGGTGCCGCCGCGCGACCTCGACCGCCTCACGTTCGGCGCCGGGCTCGGGCACCGGGACGCGCGGCCACGTCCACGCCGGGTACCGCGCGGTCACCGTCGGCGACGTGTTCGTCAGGCTCAGCGTGTAGCCGCTGCGCCCGTGGAAGGCGCCCTCCATGTGCAGGACTTCGAGGGGCGCCGTCGGGTCGCGTCGCGGTCGCTGTGCTCGCCAGTCGAAGGCCACCTTCAGCGCGTTCTCCACCGCCAGGGCGCCACCGTCGATGAAGAACAGGTGCGGCAGCCTCGGGTCGCCGAGCACCCGGCTGAAGGTCGCCGTGAACCGCGCGTACTGCGCGGTGTAGATGTCGGAGTTGGTCACCTTGTGCAGCGCGGCCCGGGTGAGTTCGTCGAGGAACGCCCGGTCGCCGGCCATGTCGGGGTGGTTCATGCCGAGGGGCAGGGAGCCGTAGAACGTGAGCAGGTCCAGGTACTCCTCGCCGCCGCGCGCGTCGACCAGCGTGCTGCCGCGGCTGCGCTCCAGGTCCAGTACGAGGTCCAGGCCGTCCATCAGGACGTGCCGGGACAGTTCCTCCAGGGCGTTGTCCGCCGTGATCTCCATGTCACACCTCGTCTTGCCGATAGCGCCGCAGATCCAGCTCGTTCAGGCTCGGCAGCACCGCGTCGGCTCCGGCCAGGCCGGGAGCCCCGGCCGGCTCCCAGGGCACCGCCACGCAGCGTAGACCGGCGGCCTGGGCGGCGCGGACCCCTCGCGGGGAGTCCTCGACGGCCAGCGCGTCGCCGGCACCCACCCCGGCGCGTTCCAGCGCGAGGAGGTACAGGTCCGGTTCCGGTTTGTGCCGGTCGGTGTCGTCGCCGGTGACCAGGAAGGCGAAGCGGTCCCGCAGCCCGAGCCGCCGCAGGTGCTCCTCCACCCAGGCGGTCGGGCTGCTGGACACGATCGCGGCGCCCTCGGCGGTGCGCAGCAGCCGGTCCACGCCGGGCCGGGCCGGCGCGGCGGCGCACCGGGCGGTGCGCCGCTGCCGCTGCCAGGCCCACTCGCCGTCCTCGACCGGCCGACCCAGCCGGTCGGCCAGGTCGGCCAGTGCGACCCGGGCTCCGGCCGAGTTGCCGAGCATCCCGGCCCGTACGTCGGCGCTGAGGGGCACCCCGAGCCGGTCGTACAGGTCCTGCCAGGCCAGCAGCGCGGCCCGTTCGGTGTCGCACACGACGCCGTCGAAGTCGAGCAGCAGGAACGGCGGCTCGGACATCAGTGGCTCACCGGGCCTCGGTCGACGGCGGTGAGCCGGGCGCAGTACCGGGCGAGGGAATCGGTCCAGTGGGGCATCGCGTGGACGAAGGCGGCCGCGCGGGTGCTGTCCAGGCGGGAGTCCCGCGGCCGGCCGCCGACGAAGCCGGCGTCGGCCATGGACATCGGCACCGGGTGGGCGGTGCCGAGACGTTCGGCGAGTGCCATGCCCACCTGGTACCAGCTCGCCCGGCCCCGGTTGGCGATGTGCAGCAGGCCGCGGACGGCCAGTGCGCCGGGCAGCAGCCGTACCAGCGCGGACGCCAGGTCGGGGATGTAGGTCGGACTGCTGAACTGGTCGTCGATCAGTCGCGGGCGGCCGCCGTCGAGGAACTCGTGGACGGCGGCGAGGACCTGGTCCAGGCGGGGGTCGGTACCGCCGTACAGCCAGGACGTGCGCACGACGAGGTGGTCGGGCACGGCCTCGACGATCCGCTCGCCGGCCAGTTTGCTCAGGCCGTACACGCTGACCGGGGCGGGTATGTCGTCCTCGTTGTACCCGGCAGGACCGGGTGCCCGGCCGTCGAACACGTAGTCGCTGGAGATGTAGATCAGCCGGCTGCCGTGCCGTCGGCAGGCTTCCGCGACGTGACGGGTGCCGCCGACGTTGACCCGCAGGGCGAGCGCCGGGTCCCGTTCGCAGGAGTCCACCACCGCGTTCGCGGCGGTGTGCACCACCACGTCGGGCCGGAAGTCGGCGATCGAGTCCCGGACGGCGGTCTCGTCGCCGATGTCGAAGTCGGAGAGGGACACTCCGAGGACGGGCCAGTCGGCGGTTTCGGGCCGCGTCGCGAGCTCCTGCCGCAGCGCGGTGCCCAGCATCCCGTCCGCGCCGGTGAGGTAGACGCGCATCACAGGTGTCCGAACTCGGCGATCAGTTCGGCGACCGAGAGGCCGGAGCTGATCTTCTCGCGGATCACCCGCTCCCTGTCGATGTTCATCCTCGTGTGGGCGAGCACGGTCTCGGCCTCGCCCTGCGGCACGACCGCGATGCCGTTCTCGTCGGCGACCACGATGTCCCCGGGGTTGATCACCTGACCGTCGATCACCACCGGCACGTTGACCTGGACCGGCTCGGTGCGGTCGTGCACGGCGGTCGGGGAGGGCCTCGGGACGGTGCTGCGGTACCAGACCGGGAAGTCCAGGTCGCGGATCTCGTCGACGTCGCGGATGGCGCCGTCGACGATGCCGGCGGCCAGTCCGATCTGCCGCGACAGGGTGGACATCAGCCCGCCCCACATCGCGGTGCGGGTGGTGCCGTGGCAGGCCACCACGACCACGTCGCCCGCCTGGGCCCGGGCGAGCACCGGCATGCAGTCGACCAGGTCGTCGATCGACAGGTTGACGGTGAGCGCCGGTCCGGCGATCTTGTGGTGGTGCTTCACCGGCAGCAGCCCGCCGATCGCGCCGACCCGCCGACGCGCGTCGGTGACCAGGCAGCTCGGGCTGTACTCGGCGAGCACCGCGCGGAAGCCCTCGACGATCTCCTCGGGCGGGCGGTTCAGCTCGTTGCGGACAGTTTCCACGGTGTGTCTCCCGTCGGTTGGGTGGTGCGGGCGGGGTCCAGGACGTCCCCGCCGATCAGGTGGGCCAGGTGCGCCGCGTCCATGCCGTGTGCGGCGAGCACTTCCGCGTCGGTGCCGCAGCGCGGCACGTCGGTGAGGCCGATGCCGCGGAACGCGACCCCGTCCCCCGCTCCCGTCTCCAGCAGGTGCCGGGCGATCAGGTCGGCCTGTCCACCGTTGCCGTACTGGTGCTCGACCACGAACACGTGCCGGATGCCGGTCAGCAGCTCGCCCAGCCACGCCGCGTCGATGCGGTTGTGCCAGGGCAGGTCCACCACGGTCAGCTCGACGCCCTGCGCGGCGAGCAGGTCGGCGGCGGCCAGGAGTTGCGCGAGGACCACCGGTCCTGCGCCGAACGCGACGGCCCCGCCGCCGGCACGCAGTACGTGTCCCTGGCCGACCACGAGGGGCGCGGGCGGCAGATCCGCCAGTGCGGCGGGGACCGGTTGGCTGGACAGCCGCAGGTAGACGCTGTCCGGGGTGGATCGGCAGTGGCGCAAGGCGGCGGCCAGCTGGGCGGGGTGGGACGGTTCCAGGATCGTCAGGCCGGGGACGGCGCTCAGCGCCGACACGTCGCGGACGGCCTGGTGCGAGTGTCCGGGCCCGGCGGGCAACAGCCCGGCGAGCGAGCCGACGTAGACCACCGGCCGCCGTTCGGTGGCGTTGTTGTAGATGTGCTCGTTGGGCCGGGCGTGCAGGAAGCAGGAGAACGAGTGCACGAACGGCCGCAGACCGCCTGCCGCCAGTCCGCTCGCCATCGAGACCATGTCCTGCTCGGCGATGCCGCATTCGACGAACCGGTCCGGGTGGGCCTCGCGGAACGGGATCAGGCCGGTGTCGAGCACCAGGTCGCCGTCCAGCGCCACGATCCGCGGATCGTCGTGCGCCGCCTCGGTGAGCAGGCGGCCGTACAGCTCGGGCAGCCGCACCCCGCCGGGTTTCACCGGCAGGTCCAGCGTTCGCTCGACCGGCCGGAGGGACGGCAGGCCGCGCCCGCGGAGTATCTCGTCGGCGGTGTCGAGCAGCTCCTTGTACGCGGAGCGGTAGTCCTCCGGGCTCGGCGCGCCGCTGTGGTGGCGGTAGCGCCATTCGCCGGGTGCCATCGAGGTCGCGGCGAACGTGGGGCAACCGCCGCCCTTCACCGTGTCCGCGATGATCACCACGGGCTGCTCCGGGTGGTCCGCGGCGCGGCGGGCGAACGCCTGCTGGAGCTGCCGGGGGTCGTGCCCGTCGCAGCGCAGCACGCCCCAGCCCGCGGCGGTGAACTTGCCCGGCAGGTCACCGAGATCGCTGACGTCGGTGACGAAGGTGTCGGACTGCATGCGGTTGTGGTCGACGACCACGGTCAGCTCGCCCATCCCGTACCGCGCGGCGCTGGGCAGCGCCTCCCAGTTCTGGCCCTCCTGCAGCTCGCCGTCGCCGGTCATCACCACCACCCGGGAGACCCGGCCGGCCAGGCGATGGGCGAGGATCAGGCCCTTCGCCTTGGAGATGCCCATGCCCAGGGAACCGGTGTTGAAGGGCATCCCGGGGGTGCCGACGTCAGGGTGTCCGGGCAGCCCGTCGATCCGCCGCAGCCGGTGCAGGAGGTCCTCGTCCAGATGTCCGAGCGCGATCATCGCGGCGTACAGTCCGGGCGCGTCGTGCCCCTTCGACGAGAAGTACACGTCGCCGTCGGCCGCGAACGGCCGGTCGAGCTCCTCCAGCAACAGCCAGCCGACCACGTCGGCGGCGCTGAAGCTGGAACCGATGTGTCCCGACCCGGCACGCGCGATCATGTAGAGAGTGTTGACACGGGTCATCGCCGCGAAGGCGAGGGCCCTTTCGTGCGGGTCGTCGACGTGGCCCAGGACCCGCTCGAACTCGGTACGCGGTATCCAGGCCAAGGACCTGTCCATGGCTTCTCCTCGGGGAGGGGTCGGTGTCACCAGCAGCTGAACCCGCCGTCCACGGCGAGTTCGGTGCCGGTGACGTAGCGGCTCAGGTCGGAGGCGAGGAACAGCAGCGGTCCGGTCAGGTCCTCGGCGCGGGCCATCCGCCGCAGCGGCACGCGGGCGTCGAACTTCTCCCGGAACACGGGGTCCTGCGCGCCCAGCACACCGCCCGGCGACAAGGTGTTGACCCGTACGCCCGCCGGACCCCACAGCGCCGCGAGGTACCGCGACAGCGAGGCGACGCCGGCCTTGGACATGCCGTACGCGGGCGGTTTCAGGAACGGCGGATCCACCGGCAGGTGCTCGTACATCCGCGGGTCGGGCGCGAGGCCGCCGTACATCGAGCCGATGTTGACGATGGATCCGCCGCCGTGCCGGACCATCCGCGACCCGAACACCTGGCACATCCGCAGCGTTCCCTGGGCGTTGACCGCGAGTACGCCGCCGGACACCTCGTCCGGGATGTCCTCGAAGCGCCAGCCGGCGCCGTCGGCCGACGGCGGACTGTCGACGCCGGCGTTGTTGATCAGGATGGTCGGTTCTCCGGCCCGTTCGAGACAGTCGTCGAGCGCGCGGCGCAGGCTTCCGGTGTCGGTGACGTCCGCGACCAGCGTCGTGAACCGCTTCTGGTCGTGCCGGTCGAGCACCGCCAGCAGGTCCGGCCCGCGGGTGTCCCGGACGTCCAGGCCGACCACGTCGGCACCGGCGCCCAGCAGGGCGTCGACCCACACCGGGCCGAGCCGTCCGCACACGCCGGTCACGACGGCGACCGAGCCGGTCAGGTCAATCGCGGCCGGCATCGCCGTCCACCAGGTCGTCCAGGGTGATGTCGGCGTCGGTCGCGAGCGGCCGGCCGAGGCGGCGGCCCACCACGTCGGCGAGCCGGTCGGGCGTCAGCCCGTCGCCCGGCGACTTGATCGCCACGTCCTCCAGGGTGAGGCGGTGCCCGGCCGGCAGGTCCCGGTGGGCGACGAGCTTCTTGCCCATCTTGCCCATCGCGGGCCGTTCGCCCGGCAGGACCTCCTTGTCCCGGCTGCCCAGCGAGCGCCGCACCCGGCGCAGCCCGTCGACCAGTTCGGCGATGTCCGCCTGCTCCATGGAGAACTTGTGGTCGCTGCCGGGCCGGGTGCGGTCGAGGGTGACGTGCTTCTCCACCACCCGGGCGCCGAGCGCGTACGCGGTCCAGGCGGCCAACGGGCCGAGGTCGTGCCCGGAGAAGCCGACCACCGTGTCCGGGAACTCGGACCGGTAGGTGCTCAGCACCGCCAGGTTCAACTCCTCCGGCTCGGCCGGGTACATCGCCGTGCACTGCAGCAGGGCGAGGTCGGGGTTGATCGGCAGGATGGTGCCGCAGGCGCGTCGCACCGACTCCATGTCGGCGCCACCGGTGCTCACGACCAGCGGCTTGCCCACCTTCGCCGCGTAGGCGAGCAGCGGGGTGTTCCTGATGTCCCCGGACGCGATCTTGATCGCCGGCACGCCGAGCTCGGCAAGGAAGTCCACGCTGGCGAAGTCGAAGGCGGTCGCGAAGAAGTCCACGCCGAGTTCGGCCGACAGCTGCTGGAGATGGGTGTACTCGTGGGTGCCGAACTCCAGGAACTCGCGGTGCGCTCCGTACGTCGGGCCGAAGCTGTTGCGTCCGGGGTAGGGGGAGTCGTACATCGCCTTGGTGTAGAGGAGGCGGTTGTCCCGCTTCTGCAGCTTGACCGCGCTGGCGCCGGCCGCGGCTGCCTGGCGTACCAACTCCTCGGCCTTGCCGAGGTCGCCCTCGTGGTTGTGGCCGATCTCCGCGATCACATAGGCGTCGGTGTCGTCGGAGATGGTCCGCTCGTTTACCGTCAGCGCTCTCATCGTGCTCAGGTCCTTTCCAGAAGATCGGTTACCAGCGAAGCGAACCGGTCCAGACCGAGGTCGATCTCCTCCGGCGTGAGCGAGCTGCAGGACAGACGCAGCTGCCGCTGTCCGCCCCCCGCCGCGTAGAAGTGATGCATCGGCGTCCAGATGACCTTGTGCCGCTTGGCCGAATAGGCGAGCAGGTCGTCGTCGGCGACGAAGGGCACCGTGACGACCAGGAAGAATCCGCCGTCCGGTCGGTTCCAGGTGACCGGCGACGTTGTCGGGAAGCGCGTGGCGAGCCCGTCGAGCAGGTGCCGCAGCCGTTGCCCGTACCGCGCGGTGGCGTCCCGGTTCGCCTCGCGCAGCGCGAAGCCGCTTTCCAGCAGCTTGCCGCCGATGACCGCCTGCGCGATCGGCGGGGTGTTGACCGTGATCATGCTCTTGATCTTCGAGAGCTCGTCGGCGAGGGTGCCGAGGACCTCTCCGTCCCGGACGACCGGCTGATCCGCCACCACGTACCCGATCCGGGCGCCGGGCAGGGCGGTCTTGGCGTACGAGCCGAGGTAGACGACCCGATGGCCGGTGTCCAGCGACTTGAGCGTCGGTTTCGGGGGCGCGCCGTCGCCGAAGAAGCCGTACGGGTTGTCCTCGATGATCAGGATGTCCAGCTCCGCGGCCAGGTCGAGCAGCCGGCGCCGGCTCGGCACGTCGAGACTGAGCCCGGTCGGATTGGCGAAGTCGGGCACCAGGTAGCAGGCCCGGGGTCGCAGACCGGCCTCGCGTGCTCCCCGCACCTTGGCCGCCAGGTCGTCCAGGTCGATGCCGCTGGTGCCGCTGTCGACCGGTACGACCGGCATGTCGACCAGGCGGGCCGCGCCGGTGATGCCCACATAGGCCGGTTCGGTGGCCAGGAGGACGTCGCGGTCGCCCGCGCGCAGCGCGCGCAGCGCCAGGACCATGGCCTCCTGGCAGCCGACGGTCACCAGGATCGACTCGGGGTCGACGTGGATGTTCTCGTCGGTCGCGAGGTTGCGGGCCACCAGGTCCTGGATCACGCCTTTGGTTCTGCCGTACTGGTAGAGCCGGTTGCGGGCCGTTTCCGCGCCCCGGGCCGTGCCGTCGGTGACGTGCTCCGTCCAGGTACGCAGGAACCGGTGGACGTCCTCGATCGAGAACCCGCCCGGGTCCGGCCGTCCGGGCGCGAAGGAGACCGCGTCCGGGTACCGGTCGGACACCTCGTTCAGCAGGTTCATCGACAGCAGTGCCGGATCGGACAGCGACCCGTGCAGGTCGGCCAGGTCCAGCACCGTCCCGGGCCGTGTCGTCGAGGTGGGGGAGGACTCGGTCACGACTCCTCCCGTCCGTGCGTTCCGGACGCCCAGCGCACGCCCAGCCACCCGGCCGCGGCCACGTTCGGCGCACCGGCGAGGGCCATCGAGACCTCGAGTTCCGAGCGCAGCAGCTCCAGCACCCCGGTCACTCCCCGCTCCCCGCCGGAGGCCAGTCCCCACAGGACCGGCCGGCCGAGCAGGACCCCGGACGCGCCGAGGGCCAGCGCGCGCAGCACGTCGGTGCCGCTGCGCACGCCGCTGTCCAGCAGCACCTCGCACGCGTCGCCGACCTCGTCCCGGATCGCGGGCAGGGCCAGGAGGCTGGGCACGGCGCCGTCCAGTTGCCGGCCGCCGTGGTTGGACACCACCAGGCCGTCCGCGCCGAGGTCCACCGCGCGCCGCGCGTCCGCCGGGTCGAGAACTCCCTTGAGCACCAACGGCAATCGCGTCCTCCGCCGCACCCAGTCCACGTCGGACCAGGACAGGGTGGGGTCGATCACCGCGGCCGCGTGCCCGCCGACGCTCTGCCCGCCGCCGTGTTGTGCGGCGGCCAGGTTCACCGGTGCGGCGTGCGCCGGCACGGCGAACCCGTTGCGCAGGTCGCGCAGCCGCCGGCCCATGAACGGAACGTCCACGGTGAGGATCAGGGCGCGGGCGCCGAGCCGCTCGGCCTCGCCGATCAGCCACTCGGTGCGCGTCCGGTCGCGCAGCCAGTACAGCTGGAGGAACAGGTCACCGCCGGCGGAGGGCAGCTCGTCGAGCGGGCAGCTGGCCAGGGTCGCCGCCGTGAAGGGGATGCCCGCCGCGGCCGCCGCACGGGACACCGCCGGTTCGCCGGCCGGGTGCACCAGCGAGTGGAAGGCCATCGGTGCCACGGCGACAGGCATCGACGCCGGCACGCCCAGCAGCGTGGTCGTGGTGTCCGCGGTCTCGACCCCGGACAGTACGCGCGGGACGAGGTGGCACCGGTCGAACGCGCTCCGGTTGGCGTTCAGCGTCGACTCGTCGCCGCTTCCGCCGGCCACGAAGTCGTACACCTCGGGCGCCAGTACGGAGCGGGCACGGTCCTCGGCGTCGGCAAGGGTGAGCGGATCCGTCGCCAGGACGGCCGGTCCGCTCGTCACGCCAGGTCCTGTCGCTCGACCGCCTCGTACAGCTTGCGGATGTTGTTGCTGCCGAACGTGGTCGCGCCCCGGCGTTCGATGATCTCCATGAAGTGGGTGCGGCGCGGGTGCTCGGACCGGGTGAAGATCTGGAACAGCTCGCCGTCGTGATCCCGGTCGGCGAGCACGCTGTACTTGCGCAGCTCCGCGACCGGATGGGCGGACGACCCGAGCCGCTCCTCGAGGTCCTCGTAGTAGGAGTCGGGCGTGGCCAGGAACCGTACGCCGGCGGTGCCGAGATCGGCGACCGCGTCCACGATGTCCGGTACCGCGAAGGCCAGGTGCTGCACACCGCCGCCGCCGTGCTTCCTCAGGAAGTCGTCGATCTGGCCCGGGACGGCGCCGCTCATGGGCTGCAGCAGCGTCAACGTCACCCGCCCGCACGGGCTCTGCACCACCTTGGACTGCATGGCCTGCGCGCCGACGTGGATGTCCTCCTCGAACACCACCTGCCAGCCCAGCGACCGCTCGTAGGACTCGACGGTCCGGTCCAGTTCGCCGGTCTCCAGGCAGACCGCGATGTGGTCGACGCACAGCAGGTGGCGCTTGGCCGGCCCCGCGGTCGTCGCCGTGGTCCCTGTGGTCTCCTCGGTGCGCACCGGTGCGATACCGGGCAGCGACCAGGGTTCACCGGCGGGCCGGCTCACGAAGGTGTGCGTGACGTCGCCGAAGGCGTCGAGCACCGTGTGGTCCGGCGCTTCCACCCGCAGGGCGATGTCGCTCACGCCGTCGCCGTGCCGGGCGACGAACCGGGTGGCCGGATGGTCGTCGGTGCGGCCCTCCAGCAGCACCAGGACGACGTCCCGCTGCCGCACGGCCACGGCGGTGAACTCCGGGGTGTCCCCCGCGGCGATCACCTCGAAGCCGTAGCGGTCGACGAACTCGGCCGCCCGGGTGCGGGCATCGCCGACGGAGAGTGTGATGTGGTCGATCCCGGCGTCGACAGCGTGCTGATTTCTGGTCTGGGGTGCGGACGACACGAATTCCCCCAAGGCTCGATAATCGGTTTCAACGGCGGGAACAAGAATTGTCAGATCCCGGTACCGCGACGAAAAAACGCTACGGACGATCACGGAAGAATGTCAACGCACGCCGCTGCGAGCCGCCGAACAGTGCGGAACGCGCCTTGCCGCACCTGGGTACCGGGGTATCCGCTATGGGGTTCGTAGGGGTTGCGCGCACCACGGTGACAGGTGAATATGCGTGCGGTCGAAGCTGCGGACAAGGAGCGGTACGTGTTGATTCATCAGGTACTCGACGAGTGCGCGGCAAAATACGGCGACCATATTGCGCTGATTGACGACAACGGCCCGGTCACCTATTCCCGACTTGTTTCGACGGCGGATTCGTATGCCGCCGCACTGGCCGAGGCAGGGGTGGGGCCGGGTTGCCTGGTGCCGGTACGCATCACCCGCTCGGCCCGGATGGTGACGCTGCTGCTGGCCGTGCTGAAGACGGGTGCGGCCTACTGCCCCATCGACGTGAAGTGGCCGGACGAGCGCGTACGGGAACTGCTGCGCGTACTGCGGGCACCGTTGTTCGTCACGGACACGCCCCTCGCCGGCGCCACGTGCTGGACACCGCCGTCCGCGCCCGCGCCCGTACCCGGGTCCCGGACGGTCCAGGCGGACATCGGGCGGGACATCGGGCCGGACGACCCGGCCTGTGTCTTCTTCACCTCCGGCAGCACCGGCGCTCCCAAGGGAGTGGTGACCCCGCACCGGGCGGTGCTGCGGCTCTTCGACAGCGGCCCCTTGGCGGCCTTCGGCCCCGGCCGGGTGCTGCCGCAGCTCGCCCCGGTCGGCTGGGACGCCTGCGGACTGGAACTCTGGGGCATGCTGTCCCGGGGCGGCACCGTGGTGCTGCCGGACGAGGACCATCTGCTGCCGGACACCCTGCGCGACCTGATCGCACGACACGGCGTGAACACCCTCGTGCTGGTCGCGTCCGTGGTGAACCTGCTGGTGCGGCTGGACCCCGACTGCTTCAGCGGGGTCGACCTGATGTTCATCGGTGGTGAACGGCTGGCGCCCGAGCCGGTACGCGCACTCCTGCTGCGACACCCGGACACGACCGTCCACAACTGCTACGGCCCGGTGGAGAGTTTCGCCTTCGCCACCATGCACCACATCCGGCCCGAGGACTGCGACCGGCCGCACGGCGTGCCCATCGGGCGGCCGGTGCCCGGCACGGAGGTCCATCTGATCGACGGCGAACTGTGCGTCGCGGGCGCCGGGCTGGCCCAGGGATACCTGCGCGACCCGGAACGGACCGCCGAGCGGTTCGTCATCGTCGAGGTCCGGGGTGTGCCCACGCGGGTCTACCGCACCGGTGACCGCGCCGAACGCGACGCCGAGGGAGTGCTGCACTTCCTGGGCCGCGCCGACCGGCAGGTGAAGATCCGCGGATACCGGGTGGAGCTGGGCGAGGTGGAGAGCCACGCCGCGGGCCGCGCCGGCGTGCGCGACTGCGTGGCGGTGGCGCTGTCCGGCCGCAGCGGCGCGTACGAACGTCTGGCGCTGGCCTTCACCGGCGACGCGGACCCCGACCGGGTTCGTGGGGAGCTGCGCGACCGGCTCCCCGGCCACCTGGTGCCCGATCTGGTGCGCCGCCTCGACGAACTCCCCCACAACGCCAACGGCAAGGTGGATCACCGAGCCGTGACAGAGCTGCTGCTGCGCGTCCCGACCCCAAAAAAAGGGCTGACGATGACCACGTACATCGAGACCACCGAGACCACCACGGCCGAGACCGAGGGGGCCGCCGGCGAGACCGACGGGGCCGCTTCTGGCGAGACCGCCGGGGCCATCGACAAGATCGTGGAGGACTACCTCACGCTCGTCGACGACAGCATGGTCGCGGTGCTGCCGCACGCCTTGCGCATCGCCATCGAGCTCGGCGTCGCCGATGTGCTGGACGCCACGGCCACGCAGCCCGTGGCGACCACGGCGGAGCTGATCGATGCCGACCCCGACGCCCTGGGCCGACTGTTGTCCGCCCTCGGAGCGGCCGGATTCTTCGCCGGCGACTCCGCCACCGGCTTCCGGCTGACCGCGCTCGGCGCGCGGCTGCGCCGGGACGACCCGCAGAGCCTCTCCGCCTCGCTGGTCAACGCCGAGAGCCAGCTGGCCTGGTTGCGCGCCACGGACACCTTCCGCACCGGCGCGGCATCCTTCGCGGGCGACGACGGCGACTTCTTCGGGGTCAAGAACACCCAACGCGGCGCGAACCTCGCGTTCCTGCGCCGGATGCGGGAGCGTACCGGTCGCCTGTACCGCCAGGCGGCCGAGGCCGTCGACTGGTCGCGGTCGGAGACCATCCTGGACATCGGCGGCGCCGACGGCTTCCTCCTCGGCGAGATCCTCTCGGCGGCCCCGCACGCGAGCGGCATCCTGTTCGACCGCCCCACGGTGATCGACGAGGTGAACCTCCGCGGCGGGGTCCCCGGTTGCCGCACGGTGCCGGGTGACTTCTTCGTCGCGGTGCCGACCGGCGCGGACACTCACCTCCTGTGCAGCGTCCTGCACGACTGGACCGACGACCAGGCGGTCGAGATCCTGCGGTCGAGCCGTCGCGGGCTGGCGCCCGGCGGCCGGCTGCTGGTGATCGAGATGCTCGTACCGGAGGACGGCTCCCAGCACATCAGCCGCTGGAGCGACCTCGGCATGATGGTCCTCACCGGCGGCCGGGAACGCGACCGGGCCGGATTCGCCCGGATCCTGAAGGCCGCGGGCTACCGCATGCACGAGGCCGTGGCGATCCCGGAGTCGCCGTTCTCCGTGATCGAGGCGCGCTGACCGGCGATGGACATCGACCTGCTCTCACCGGACGTCTTCGCCGGGCACCGGTTCCTGGACCAGCTCGCGGCCGTCCGCGCCCGCCCCGGCCTGACCTGGCATCCGGAGCCGGACGGTCCCGGGTTCTGGGTGGCCGCCCGGTACGACGACGTCCATACGGTACTGGGTGATCCGGCCACGTTCAGTTCCCGTGCCGGCATCAGGATCGGCGGCACGGACGAGGCGGCCCGCCTGGTCGCCGACCGGATGATGGTGGTCAGCGACCCGCCGCGGCACGGCCGGATCCGCCGCGTGGTGGGTGCGCCGTTCACCCCGGCGTCGCTCCGTCTCTGGCACGACCGGATCGTCGCCGGCGTCACCGATCTGGTGGACGAGGTGGTCGACGCGGGTGTCGGCGGGCCCGTGGGCGATCGGCCGGACGACGCGGCCGGGCCCCTGATCCGGGACGCCGTCGGTGACTTGACCCAGCGGCTGCCCAACCAGGTCATCTGCGCCATGATGGATCTGCCCCGGGCCGACTGGCCGTTGATCGGCAGACTCACCACCGACGGCCTGGACTCCCCCGACCCGATCGACCGGCTGGACGCCAACGCGGAGATCTTCGGCTACTTCGCCGACTTGATCCGCCGGCGCCGTGCCCGCCCCGGCGACGACCTGATCAGCGCACTGCTGACGGCCGATGGCGACCTGACCGACGACGAGCTGATCATCAACTGCAGCGGCGTGCTGACCGGTGCCAGCGAGACCGTCCGGTACGCGGCGGCCGGAGCGCTGCTGGTCTTCGCCGACCGGCCCGAACTGTGGACGGCGCTGCGCGCGGCGCCGGAGTTGCTGCCCACCACCGTCGAGGAGATCCTGCGCTGGACCAGCCCCGGTCTGCACGCGCTGCGCACGGTGACCCGCCCGGTGACGGTCGCCGGCACCGACCTGCTGCCCGGCGAGCTGGTGACCGCCTGGATCTGCTCGGCCAATCGCGACCCGGCCGTCTTCGCCGACCCGGACACCTTCCGGCCCGACCGCACCCCCAACCGGCACCTCGCGTTCGGCTGGGGCCCCCACGTCTGCGTCGGGGCCCGGGTCGCCAGGCTCGAACTGACCGCTCTGCTGACCGCGCTGATCCGCCGCGTACGCACGATCGACCCGGCCGGAACGCCGGTCTGGAGCGCCGGCAACTTCATCCACGGACTGACCAGCCTGCCGGTGCGGCTGTGCCCGGCCTGAGCCCGCCAAGGAGCCGACAGACGATGGGTACCACCGCAATCGCCGAGATCTGGCAGGAGGTTCTCGGCGTCCCGGTCGAGGACGACGACGACTTCTTCGCCCTGGGCGGTCAGTCACTGGCCGCCATGGAGGTGGTGGCCGCGGTGCGCCTGCGCCTCGGCATCACGGTCCGGGTCCGGGTCCTGCTGGAACACCCGGTCCTCGCGGACTTCGCCGACCAGCTCGGCCTGTCCGGGGAACGGTCTCCGGATCGGTCCTGACCCCCCGATCGACAAGACGGCGGGAGCGGATTCCTCGCTCCCGCCGTCTTGTCGCGTGCACTCGCCCGGCCGCGTTCCCCGAGGGCTCCGCCCCCGGGGAACGCGGCCACCGTCACGACCGGGCAAGCCGGTCCAGGACACCGCGCAGCGTCTCCGCCAGAGTGGTCAGGTGGGGCTGCTGCAGCATGGTGTGGTGGTCACCGGGGACTGTGTGGAGCTCGAATCCGGCACGGGCGAGGACGCGCCACGGACGAATCTTCGGCCTGCGCGGTTGCTGCTGCGCCGACAGCAGCACCAGGCGGCCGTCGACAGGGCCCGGGCGGTGCCGCAGCAGCGCGCGGGTGTTGGCCTCGAAGACCCCTATCCGCTCCCGCATGTCGTCACGGATGCCCTCCGGGACGAGCGCCGCGCGCTCCAGGAGGTCCAGCAGCGCCTCGTCCTGGCGGTCCGGCGACAGCCCCCGCAGCGCGGCCTCGTCGTACCGGGGTGCCGGCACGCCGGCCAGGCCGGCGAGGTCGTGGACGAAGCCGCCGAGGAGCACCGCGCGGTCCGGCGTCTCCTTGCCCAGGTACGGGGGCATTCCGGTGTCCAGCATGACGACCAGCGCGACCGGTTCGCCCGCGGCGGTCAGCTGACCGGCCATCTCCGCGGCGACCACGCCGCCCAGGGACCAGCCGCCGAGATGGTAGGGGCCGTGCGGCTGGACGGCGCGGATCGCCTCGACGTACCGCGCGGCCAGGGCGGTCAGCGACGTGGTGACCGGGCCGCCGTCAAGGCCCGGATCCTCCAGGGCGTAGAGCGGCTGCTCGGGGTCGATGAGGCGGGCCAGCGGCAGGTACGGCACCACGGATCCGCCGACGGCGTGGACCAGGAAGAGCGGCGGCCGGCCGCCGGTGGGTTTGATCGGCACCAGCGGTGACGGCTGGGTCCGGTTCTCGCGGGACGGATCGAGCAGCATGGCGGTCATCTCCACGGTCGGAGCCGAGTACAGGTCGCGCATGTCCAGTTCGACACCGAACTCCCGGCGGATCTCGGCACGCAGCCGGGTCAGGTCGAGGGAGGTGCCGCCCAGGTCGAAGAAGCTGTCGTGGACGCCGATCCGGTCGGTGCCCAGCAGAGCGGACCAGACCCGGGCGACCGCGTGTTCGATGTCGCCGCGCGGCGCGACGAACTCGCCGGCGCGGCTCGGTTCCGGGGCAGGCAGCGCGCCGCGGTCCACCTTGCCGTTGGCGGTCAGCGCGATGCGCTCGACGGGTACCAGCGCGGAGGGCACCATGTAGTCGGGCAGGCGGGCCGCCAGGTGCGCGCGGAGCTCGCCGAGGTCGCCGAGGTCGCCCGGCGCCTTCGTCACCACGTACCCGACGAGACGGTCGTCACGAACGGTCACACACGCGTTGTCGACGCGGGGGTGAGCGGCGAGTACGGCTTCGATCTCGCCGAGTTCGATCCGGAACCCGCGGATCTTGACCTGCTGGTCGATGCGGCCCAGGTACTCCAGACCACCGTCGGCGCGGCGCCGGGCCAGGTCGCCGGAGCGGTAGAGCCGGGCGCCGGGTGTGCCGCCGAACCGGTCGGCGACGAATCGCTGGGCACTCAGGTCGGGCCGGTGCAGATAGCCCCAGGACAGACCGGCGCCGCCGACGAGGAGTTCGCCCGGTACGCCGATGGGTGCCGGATGGCCGGCCGGGTCGACGACCCACAGCGACAGGTCGGGTATCGGCTCGCCGATGGGGCTGGCGTTGTCCCGCAGGAGGTCCCGGGTCAGCGGGCAGTAGGTGACGTGGACCGTGGTCTCGGTGATGCCGTACATGTTGACCAGCCGCGGGTGGTCCTCGCCGTGCCGGTCGAACCAGCGCCGTACGGAGTCGATGTCGAGCGCGTCGCCGCCGAAGATCACGTACCGCAGGGAGAGTTCCTCCGGGCGCGCCTCGTCGACCGCGACCAGCTGCCGGAAGGCGGCCGGGGTCTGGTTGAGCACCGTGACCTTCTCGCGGGCCAGCAGCCGCTGGAAGTCCTCGGGCGAGCGGGTCTGCCAGAACGGCACCACGACGAGCCGGCCGCCGTGGACGAGGGCGCCCCACAGTTCCCAGACGGAGAAGTCGAAGGCGAACGAGTGGAACAGCGTCCACACGTCCCGCTCGTCGAACCGGTACCAGTCCTGGGTGGCCCGCATCAGCCGGACGACCTGGCCGTGCGGGACGGTGACCGCCTTGGGTTCCCCGGTCGAGCCCGACGTGTAGATCAGGTAGGCCAGGTCGGCGCCGGTCACGGTCGCGTCCGGTACCGGAAGGTCCCCGTCGGTGTCGTCGTCCAGCGTCAGCGCGGTCGCGGGCACGTCGAGTCCTCGCTGGGTGACCACCACCGACAGGCCCGCGTCGGCGGCCATGTAGGACAGCCGCTGCGCCGGATAGTCGGGATCCAGCGGCACGTATGCGGCGCCGGCGCGCAGGATGCCCAGGATCCCGACGACGAGGTCCGTGTCCCGCCGGGTGCACAGGCCGACCAGGCTCCCCCGGGTGACTCCTCGGGCGGCCAGCCGGGCCGCCAGCCGTTCGGCACGCCGGGCCAGTTCCCGGTACGTCGTCCGCTCCTCGCCGGCGACCACCGCCACCGCGTCGGGGCGCAGCCGGACCTGTTCGGCGAACAGGTCCCACAGCGAGGCGTCGGCCGGCACCTCGCGCCGGGCGGCGCTCCACCGGTGCAGCTGTGCCGCCTCGTCCGGCCCGGGCAGGGCGACGTCGCAGACGCCGGCGTCCGGGGCCGCCACCGCATGGGCGAGGACGCGGCCCAGGTGTTCGAGCAACCGGGTGATCCGGTCGGCGTCGAACAGGTCGGTGGCGTACTCGGCCTGCAACCGCAGTCCGCCGTCGGCGGTGACGGTGGCGTGCGCGGCCAGGTCGAAGCGGGCGACGGAACCGGCCACCGGCAGGGGTTCGACGGTGACCTGGCCGAGCGCCGGGGCGGCCGCCGAGACCTCGTCGGCATGCAGGGTGAGGCTGATCTGGAAGAGCGGGTTGCGGCCCGGTTCACGCGCGGGCCGCAGCTGTTCGACCAGCGTGCCGAAGGGGAGGTCCTGGTGCTCGGTGGCGCCCTGCACGGCCAGTTCGCAGCGGCGCACCAGCTCCCGGAAGGTCGGGGTGCCGGCGACGTCGGCGCGCAGCACGACGGTGTTGGCGAAGTAGCCGACCAGCGGCTCGAGTTCGGGGCGGTTACGGCCGTAGAACACGGAACCGATGCCGATGTCGTCCTGCCCGGTGTGCCGGGAGAGCACCACCAGGAAGCCGGCCATCAGCACGGACAGCAGTGATCCGCGTTCGGCGTCGGCCAGTCCGCGCAGCGAGGCGCCGAGACCGTCCCGCAGGTGCAGTTCCACGGTGGCCCCGGGGTGCCCGGCGCCGGTGCCGCGCGGGCGGTCGGTCGGGAAGTCCAGCTGTGGCAGCGCGTGGAGCTGTTCGCGCCAGTAGCCGAGCTGCTTGTCAAGGACGTCGTCGGCGAGCCAGGCGCGCTGCCAGACGGCGTGGTCGGCCGGCTGGATGTCCAGGGCCGGCAGGGCGGCGTCCGGGTCGGTGTACAGGGTGGACAGTTCATCGAGGAGGACGCCCGCCGACCAGCCGTCGGCGATGATGTGGTGGGTGCACAGCACCAGCACGTGCTCGACCGGGCCGAGCCGCAGCAGTTCGGTGCGCAGCAGCCGGTCGGTGGCCAGGTCGAACGGGCGGGTGGCGGCCTCGGCGAGCGCCTCCGGCACGTCGTCCGGATGGGTCGGGGTCACCGCGAGCGGCCAGGCCGGCGGTGCGGGATCGGTCACCTGGACCGGAACGCCGTCCACCGCGACGAACCGGGTGCGCAGGCTCTCGTGCCGGGCGACCAGTCGGCCCAGGGCGCGGGAGAGCCGGTCGACGTCGAGCCGGCCGCGCAGGCGCAGCGCGAGCGGCACGTTGTAGACCGGGGATCCGGGATCGAGCTGGTCCAGGAACCACAGGCCTTCCTGCTGGTACGAGAGCGGCAGCGCGGCGGTTCGGGCGGCGGCGGGGATCCGTCGGCGGCTGTCCGGTTCGACGAGCCGGACGGCGAGTTCGGCGACGGTGGGCGCCTGGAACAGGGTCGCCACGCCGAGGTCCACGTCGAACGTGGCTCGGATCCGGTTGATCAGCCGGATCGCGAGCAGCGAGTGGCCGCCGAGCGTGAAGAAGCCGTCGTGCACACCGACCCGCGGTACCCGCAGTACCTCGGCGAACAGTGCGCACAGCGCGCGTTCCCGGTCGTCGCGGGGTGCCACGTACTCCGTGCCGGAGTCGGCCTGATCGGGTGCCGGCAGCAACCGCCGGTCGATCTTGCCGTTCGGGGTGAGCGGCAGCTGTTCGAGCGTGACCAGCGCGGAGGGCACCATGTACGGCGGCAGTACCGAGGCCGCCGCGGCGCGGATCCCGGCGAGGTCCGGCGCCGGTACGGCGGGGACCACGTATCCGACGAGGCGCTTGTCGCCCGGCCGGTCCTCGCGGGCGTGCACGTGGGCCTGCGCCACGTGCGGGTGACGGACGAGCACGCTCTCCACCTCGCCGGGTTCGACCCGGAAGCCGCGGATCTTCACCTGGGTGTCGGCGCGGCCGGCGAATTCGAGGGTCCCGTCGGCGCGCCACCGGGCGAGGTCGCCGGTGCGGTACATGCGGGTACCGGGCGCGCCGAACGGGTCGGCGACGAAGCGTTCGGCGCTGAGCCCGGCACGGCCGGCGTAGCCGCGGGCGAGACCGGCACCGGCGCCGTAGAGCTCGCCGACCACGCCGACCGGTACCGGCCGCAGCCGGTCGTCGAGCAGGTAGACGGCGGTGTTGTCCATCGGCCGGCCCAACGGCACGCTGTCCGGCACGGTGTCCGGGTCGTCCAGGGGCATCTGCACCGAGCACATGGTCAGTTCGGTGGGACCGTACGTGGCGCGGACGCGCAGGTCCGGGTGGCGGCGCAGGGCCGCGCGGACCGCGGCGGGGCTGATCACGTCGCCGCCGGTCATCACCTCGCGCAGTCCGGCGAAGCAGTCCGGGTCCTCCTCGGCGATGACCTGGAAGAGGCCGGAGACCAGCAGCACGTCGGTGAGGCCGGCGGCCCGCACGACGGCGCCGTCGACATCGCCGACCGGTGCGACGACGACCTCTCCGCCGGACAGCAGCGGCACCCAGATCTCGCAGGTCGACGCGTCGAAGGCGTGCGGTGAGTGCAGCAGCGCGCGGCGGGGTCGTTCGTCCTGCCAGCACCGGTCGTGGGCGAACGCGAGTACGCCGCGCTGGGTGGTGACGACCCCCTTGGGCGCACCGGTCGAGCCCGACGTATACATGATGTACGCGGCCTGCTCGGGGTGCGCGACACCGGCCGGTACGGCGGCGCGGTCGGCCGCCGTGGCCAGGAAGCCGGTCACCGTCAGGGTCTCCACGTCGGCGCCGGTCAGCACGTCGTGGTCGCGCAGCGCGTCGTCGACCAGCAGCAGGTCCACGCCGGACTGGTCCAGCATGTCGCGCAGCCGTTCGGTGGGCGCGGTGAGCGGCAGCGGTACGAAGCAGCCGCCGGCCTTGAGCACCGCGAGCATCGACACGATCAGGTCGGCGGAGCGCTGCTGGAGGATCGCGACCCGCGTCTCCGCCGCCACGCCCAGCCGGTTCAGGCGGCCGGCCAGCAGGTCGCTTCGCCGGTCCAGCTCGGCGTAGCTGAGCGTGCCGCCCGTATCGGACACGGCGGGCGCGGCGGGAGTCCGGGCGGCCTGCCGGGCGAACGCCTGGGCGAGGCCGATCGACGGTTCCGGTCGGGTCGTGCCGTTCCACTCGCGCAGCACCGTGTCACGTTCGCGGGCGCCCAGCAGGTCGATGTCGCACAGGGCCCGGTCCGGGTCGTCCACCACCGCTTCGAGCAGCCGCACCAGGCGGTGTGCGAACGCCGTGACCGTGTCCCGGTCGAAGAGTTCGGTGCGGTAGACGAGCTGCGCGGAGAGTTCGAGCGGCGTGCCGTCCGCGGCGTACCGGTCGGTGAAGGCGACCGACAGGTCGAAGTGTGCCGCGATGGTCCGGTTCCGCAGCTCCGTGACGGTCAGGCCGTCCATCGTGTACTGCGCGGCAGCGTTGTTCTGGAGCACCAGCGCCACCTGGAAGAGCGGGTGCCGGTTGAGCGCCCGGCTCGGGTTGAGCGCCTCGACGAGCCGGTCGAAGGGCATCTCCGGGTGCGCGAGGGCGGCGAGGTCCGTCTCCCGGGCCCGCCCGAGCAGCTCCCGGAACGTCGGGTCCCCGCTCGTGTCCAGCCGCAGCACCAGGGTGTTCACGAAGAACCCGATCAGGTCCTCCAGGTCCTCGTCGGCGCGGCCCGCGTCCATCGTGCCGAGCGGAACGTCGGTGCCGGCGCCCAATCGGGTCAGCAGGGCCGCGAGGGCCGCGTGCACGACCATGAACAGCGACGCGTCGGCATCGCGCGCGAGCCGCAGCAGTCGCCCGTGCAGGGCCGCCGGCAGGTCGAGACGTACCTCACCGCCGTCGTCACCGGAGACGTCCGGCCGGGGCCGGTCCAGTGGCAGCGGCAGCTCGTCGGGCAGGCCGGTGAGCCGCCCGGACCAGTGGGCGAGGAGGTCCGCGCCGTCCTGGCCCTCCAGGAGTTCCCGCTGCCACAGCGCGTAGTCGGCGTACTGGACGGGCAGCGGCTCCCAGTCCGGCGCGCCACCGGCCCGGCGGGCCGCGTAGGCGGCGCCCAGGTCACGGCCGAGCAGCGCCATCGACCAGCCGTCGCCGACGATGTGATGGAGCACCATGTACAGCGTGTGGCTTCGCTCGTCGGTGCGCAGCAGCCACACCCTCAGCGGCAGGTCGGCCGTCAGGTCGAACGCGTGCCTGGCCAGCCGGTCCAGCGTCGTGGGCAGTTCGGCCGCCGTGACCTCCAGGTCGGTGACGAACTCGGCGACGTCCACGGTGTCGCGGACCCGCTGCCACGGCTCGCCGTCGACCTCCGGGAACACCGTGCGGAGGCTCTCGTGCCGGTCCACCAGGTCACCGAGGGCGGAGCGCAGGGCCGCGGTGTCGAGCGGACCCTCCAGCCGAAGCGCGAGCGGCAGGTTGTAGGTCCAGGCCTCGGTGTCGAGCCGGTTGAGAAACCACAGGCGTTGCTGCGCGAAAGACAACGGGAACACGGATCCTCCTGCGCCTGCGAGACATCGACGGTCGTCGGCCGCACACGATAGGACGGTTCCGCGGAAAGCAAGGTCAGCGGCTTCGAAAGGGCCGTGTCCCAAGGGGTTTTGGCGCCCCCATCTAGGGGTTGTCGCAAAACTCGCCCTCCGCCCATCATGAGCCAGCCCGCATGGACCACCGGCACACATCGATCATGGAGAGCCGCGATGCCGTTTTCGCCGGAGCGCTTGCCGTCAGCCGGAACCGACCTGCGCGGGTCCTTGCATGGCCTGGTGGCCCGGCACGCGGCGCGGCGCGGTGACGCGCCGGCACTGCGCTGCGGCCAGGTCGAGTTGAGCTACGCCGAGCTGGACGCCCAAGCCGACCGGCTGGCCCACGTGCTGCGCGGTCGCGGCATCGGCGCCGAGGACGTGGTGGCGCTGGCGCTGCCCCGCTCGGCCGACCTGATCGTCGCCATGCTCGCGGTCGGAAAGGCCGGCGGCGCGTTCCTCCCGGTCGACATCCATCACCCGGCCGAGCGGATCGCCTTCATGTGCGCCGACAGCGCGCCCCGCGCCCTCCTGGCCACCGAGGCGGTGCTGCCCGGGCTGCCGGACACCCCGGGCACCGCCCAGTTGTCGCTGGCGGAGCTCCTGGCCGAGGCGGCGACGGCGCCGGTGACCGCCCCTGACCCGGTGGACCATCCGCTGTCACTGGCGTACGTCATCTACACGTCCGGTTCGACGGGCAGGCCCAAGGGCGTCGCGGTACCGCACCGGGGGGTGCCACCGTTCGGCGCCGACCTGACGGACCGGATGGCGGCGGGCCCCGACTCCGTGGTGTCGCAGCTCGCCTCGCCCAGTTTCGACGCCATGATCATCGAGGTACTGCTGGCGTTCGTGCCGGGCGGCACCCTGGTCGTCTCGCCCCCCGACACCCTGGTCGGCGAGGACCTGGCCGCGTTCCTCGCGGACAACCGGATCACCCACGCGTTCGTACCGCCGTCGGTGCTGGCGACCGTACCGCGCACCGATCTGCCGGTGCTGCGGTCGCTGATGGTCGGTGGTGAGGCGTGTGGCGCGCGACTGGTGGACACCTGGAGCCGCGGTCGCCGGATGGTCAACGGCTACGGACCCACCGAGACCAGCATGGCGATCACCCTCTCGGCCCCGCTCGTGCCCGGGCCGGACGCGCCGCCGATCGGCCACCGGTCCGGCGACACCCACCTGTACGTACTGGACGACGCACTGCGCCCGACGCCCCCCGGCGAGATCGGCGAGCTGTACAGCGGAGGCGGTGGCGTGACCCGCGGGTACGTCGACCGCGCCGGGCTCACCGCAGAGCGTTACGTCGCCGACCCGTTCGGGGCGCCGGGCACCCGGATGTACCGCACCGGCGACCTGGTGCGGCAGCTGCCGGACGGACAGCTCGCCTACTGCGGCCGGGCCGACGACCAGGTGAAGATCCGAGGCCTGCGGATCGAACCGGGCGAGATCGAGGCGGTCCTCGCCGGGCACCCGGCGGTGGAGCAGGCCCGGGTCCTGGTGCACGAGGACCAGCTCGGCGAGAAGCGGCTCGCCGCCTACCTGGTCGCCGCACAGGCGCCGGAGACCGACGACGGCAACGCCGAACGGCACGTCGACGAGTGGCAGCAGATCTACGACACGTTCTACGACGAGTCCGACAGCGCGGCCTTCGGCGCCGACTTCTCCGGCTGGAACTCCACCTACACCGGTGAGGGCATCCCGGTCGAGCAGATGGCCCGCTGGCGGGAGGCGATCGTCACCCGTGTACGGAGCTTCGCGCCACGGCGCGTCCTGGAGGTCGGCGTCGGATCCGGCCTGATCCTGACGCCGCTGGTCGGCCAGGTGGACGAGTACTGGGGCACCGACTACTCGGCGTCCGCGATCGAGGGGCTCCGCGACCGGCTCGCCGGCGAAGCGGACACCGCCGGGAAGGTCACCCTGCGCGTCCAGGCCGCCGACGTCACCACCGGCCTGCCGCACGGCCACTTCGACACGATCATCATCAACTCGGTCGTGCAGTACTTCCCCCATGAGGCGTACCTGCGGGACGTCCTGGCCAAGCTGCTTGACCTGCTCAGGCCGGGCGGCCGGGTGCTCGTCGGCGACGTCCGGTGTCTGCCGCTCGTGGAGAGCATGTGGACCGGCGTCCGGCTCGGACAACTCGACCACGATCCGGGGCCGGAGGTGCTGCGCCGCGAGATCGAACAGGCGGTGACCCTGGAGAAGGAGCTCCTGGTCGATCCGGGCTTCTTCGGCACCGTCGGTGCCGGCGCGGTGGACCTGCGGCTCAAGCGCGGCGCCGACCACAACGAACTGACGAAGCACCGCTACGACGTGGTGCTGCACAAGGCCGGCACCGACGCGCAGGACCTGTCGGCCGTCCCGGCGCTGAGCTGGGGCCTCGATGTCCGAGGTCCGGAGGACCTGGCGGCGCGTCTGGCCGACGGCACCGCGCTGCGGCTCACCGGGATACGTAACGCCCGGGTCGCGGGTGAGGTCGCCGCCGCGCGGGCGGTCCAGGCGGTCGCACCGCTGGAGACCACGCGCGCCGCGCTCGAAGGACCGGGCGACGGGATCGACCCGGAGTACTGGCACTCGCTCGCCGCGACGCACGGTCGCACCGCCGTGGTCACCTGGTCCGCGGACGGCCCGGACCTCCTCGACGTCCTCTTCCCGGCCACCGACGGCACGCAGGTGCTGGACGGCGTGTACCTGCACGGCGGCTCCACCGGCTCCACTGGCTCCACTGGCTCCACTGGCTCTACCGGCCCCACCGGCCCCACCGGCTCCGTCGAGGACACCGGCCCCACCAGGCGCACCGGCTTCACCAATGACCCGATCGCCACCCGCCGTCGCGGGCTGCTCGTCGCGGCCCTGCGCGACTGGGGCAAGGAACGGCTCCCGTCCTACCTGGTGCCCTCCGCGTTCATGGTGCTCGACGCGCTGCCCCTGACGGCGAGCGGCAAGCTGGACCGGCGGGCTCTGCCCGAGCCCGACTTCCGCGGCAACGTGTCCGGCCGGGCACCTCGCGACGCGCGGGAGAAACTGCTCTGCGAACTCGCCGCCGAACTGCTCGACCGGGCCTGGGTCAGCATCGACGACGACTTCTTCGACCTCGGCGGCCACTCCCTCCTCGCCACCCGCCTCCTCAACCGGATCCGCAGCGCCTTCGGCGTCCGGCTCGGGCTCGACGCGCTCTTCGCCACGCCCACCATCGCGGGCCTCGCGGCCACCATCGCCGAGACCGCCGGACAGGAGGCGCCGGCCTTGGTCGCGGCCCCGCGACCGGAACACGTCCCGCTGTCCTGGGCCCAGCAGCGCCTGTGGTTCGTCAACCGGATGGACCCCCTCGGCTGGACCTACAACCTGCCCGTGGTCCTGCGCCTGGCCGGCCCGATCGACCGGGACGCGCTGGTCGCCGCGGTCGAGGACCTGATGGTCCGGCACGAGTCGCTGCGCACCGTGTTCGACGAGCAGGACGGCCGGCCCTACCAGCGGATCCTTCCCCCGGAGCCGGCGAGCGATCCGGTCCGGGTGCTCGACGTGGCCGAGTCCGACCTGGACCAGGCCGT
The DNA here is from genome assembly GCF_042717315.1 of Streptomyces sp. NPDC058650. Taxonomy (NCBI): domain Bacteria; kingdom Bacillati; phylum Actinomycetota; class Actinomycetes; order Kitasatosporales; family Streptomycetaceae; genus Streptomyces; species Streptomyces sp. NPDC058650. The sequence goes on along the minus strand of NZ_JBHXRL010000017.1, from coordinate 57,344 downwards.
ACGGGCCGCCTGCCGGGAGCCCTTCGACATCACCGCGGAAACGCCGGTGCGGGTCCGGCTGCTGCGCACCGCGCCGGAACGGCACGTGCTGGTGCTGGTGCTGCACCACATCGCCGGCGACGGATGGTCGATGCAGCCGCTGGCCCAGGATCTGGCCACCGCGTACGCGGCGCGCGTCGCCGGCACCGCGCCGGTCTGGCAGCCGCTGCCGGTGCAGTACGCCGACTACGCGCTGTGGCAGCGGGACCTGCTCACCACGGCGTACCAGGAGCAGATGACCGGGTTCTGGCGCGACTACCTGGCGGAGCTCCCGGAGGAACTGGCCCTGCCCTACGACCGGCCCCGCCCCAGCGGCACCGACCACGACGGCGCGCTGCTCCCGTTGCGGATACCCGCGTCGCTGCACGCCGGCCTGCTGACCGTGGCACAGCAGAGCCGCACCACTCTCTTCATGGTGCTGCACGCCGCCCTGGCCGCGCTCTACACCCGGCTCGGCGCGGGCACCGACATCCCCATCGGCACCGTGGTCGCCGGGCGCGGCGACGACAAACTCGACGACCTGATCGGCTTCTTCGTCAACAACGTGGTGCTGCGCACCGACACCGCGGGCGACCCGACCTTCCGCGAACTCCTGGAACGCACGAGGACCGACGACGTGGCCGCCCTCAGCCACCAGGAGCTGCCCTTCGACCGTCTCGTCGAGGCGCTCAACCCGTCGCGGGTACTCAGCCGCCACCCGCTCTTCCAGACCATGCTGGTCCTGCAGAACAACGCGGACGCCGACTTCGGCCTGACCGGCCTGGACGTCGAGGTGGTCCGGTCGACGCCGTCGGCCGCGCAGCTCGACCTCTTCGTGAACCTCACCGACACCTACCGGCGGGACGGCATCGCCGACGGCATCGTCGGTGAGGTCGTCTACCGCACCGGGCTCTTCGACCCGGACACGGTCCGCTCGCTCGCGGACCGGTTCCTCCGCGTCCTCCAGGCCGTCGTCACCGACCCCGACCAGCGTCTCGGCCGGCTCGACGTGCTCGACGGCGACGAGCGCGACACCATCCTCCGGTCCTGGAACGACACGGTGCGACCGCTGCCGGACGCGTCGATCCCCCGGCTGTTCGCCGCACGCGCCGCGGAAGCCCCCGACACGGTGGCGGTCACCGGGCCGGACACCCTGACCTACGCCGAACTGGACCGGCGCGCCAACCATCTGGCGCACCGACTGGTCGCGGCCGGCGCGGCCCCGGACCGTCCGGTGGCGCTGTTGCAGGTACGTTCGGCCGACCTGGTCGTATCGATGCTCGCGGTGCTCAAGGCCGGCGCCTCGTACCTGCCGCTGCCGTCGACCGCCCCCGCGGACCGACTGCGCCGGATGGCCGACCAGGTCGGCGCCACGCTGCTCGTCACGGACCGCCCGCACGACCTGGCGGGACTGACCGTCCTCGCACCGGGGGACGGTGAGTCGCCCGAGCCTCCCCGCCGGGACCCGCACCCGGACCAGGCCGCCTATGTGATGTTCACCAGCGGCTCGACCGGTACTCCCAAGGCCGTCGTCCTGACGCACCGGAACACGGCCGGGTTCGTCCGCGACCGGGTCTGGCGGGCCGACGGCACGGTGCTGATGCACTCCGCCACCGGATTCGACGCGTCGGTGCACGAGATCTGGACACCGCTGCTGACCGGGGGAACGGTCGTGGTGGCTCCCGAGGAGATCCTCGACGACGCCGGCCTGGCCCGCGCGGTAACCGCGTACGGCGTGGACAGGATCTGGCTCACCTCCGGCCTGTTCGCGGCTCTCGCGGAGAACCCGGACTGCTTCGCGGGAATCCGGGAAGTCCTCACCGGCGGCGACGTGGTTCCGCCCGCGGCGGTCGGGCGGCTTCTGGACCGTCACCCCGGCCTGACCGTCAGGGCCTTGTACGGTCCGACCGAGACCACCACCTGCTCCACCCGGTTCTCGATGTCCGGCGCGCAGGCCGTGCCCGGCCGGGTGCCGATCGGCACTCCGATGGACAACACCCGGCTGTACGTGCTCGACGGGAACCTCCAGCCGGTGCCGGCCGGGGTCCCGGGCGAGCTCTACATCGCCGGTTCGGGCGTGTCGCGCGGGTACGCCGGACAGCCCGACCTGACCGCCGAACGGTTCACCGCCGATCCGTGGGGACCGCCGGGCAGCCGGATGTACCGCACCGGGGACATCACCCGGTGGCGAAGTGACGGCACCCTGGACTTCGTCGGGCGGGCCGACGCCCAGGTGAAGATCCGCGGCTTCCGGGTCGAACCCGCCGAGGTCGAGTCCTCGCTCACGGCCCTGCCGGGGGTCGGGCAGGCGTTCGTCACCGCCCACGAGGACCGCCGCGGCGACCGCAGGCTCGTCGCCTACCTGGTGCCGAGCGGCGACGACCTGGACGTCGCCGACGTACAGGACCGGCTCGCCGCGGCACTGCCCGACTACCTGGTGCCCAGTGCCTTCGTCGTCCTCGACCGGCTGCCGCTCACCGGGAACGGCAAGGTCGACCGGCGGGCCCTGCCGGAGCCCGAGTTCGAGACGGGCACCGGATACACGGCGCCGCGCACCCCTGCCGAGGAGATCCTCGTCGAGCTCATGGGCGAGCTGCTCGGCAGGACCCGGGTCGGCGCCCACGACAACTTCTTCGACCTCGGCGGCCACTCGCTCCTCGCCACCCGCCTGGTCAACCGGGTCCGCACCCACCTGGGCGCGGACCTGGGCATCGCGGACCTGTTCGAAGCCCCGACGGCGGCGGCGCTCGGCGCACGGCTCGGCACCGGCGACGGGGCGAGCCGAACCCGCAGCCCCCTGCTGCCGGCCACGCGGCCGTGTCCGCTGCCCCTGTCCTACGCCCAGGAACGATTGTGGTTCCTGTCCCGATGGAACGGTCTCGGCTGGCCGCTGGTGCTGCGCCTGGACGGGGCCCTGGACCTCGGTGCGCTGCGCGCCGCCGTGGGCGATCTGCTGGAGCGGCACGAGACGCTGCGTACCCACTTCCCGGAGGTCGACGGGGCGCCCAGCCAGCAGGTCCTGAAGGAGGCCGACCCGGACGAGGTGCTGCGGGTGGCCCCGGTGGACCCGGCCGGCCTGGACCGGGAGCTGACGGCCGCCGCCCTCCACCAGTTCGACCTCACCACCGATCTGCCGCTGCGGCTGCACCTGTTCACCACCGGCCCGGACCGGCACACGCTGCTGCTGCTGATGCATCACATCGCGGGCGACGGATGGTCCCTGGCCCCGCTGACCCACGACCTCGCCCAGGCGTACGCCGCCCGCGTCCGTGGTGACGTGCCGGTCTGGCGCCCGCTGCCCGTGCAGTACGCCGACTACACGCTGTGGCAGCGGGCCCTCCTCGAAGGACCGACCGGGGAACGTCTTGCGGAGTACTGGACCGAGCGACTCGCCGGGCTCCCACAGGAGCTGGCACTGCCCTACGACCGGCCCCGGCCCGACTCCTCGGACCTGCGTGGCGCACTACTGCCGGTCACCCTGCCCGCTCCGCTGCACGCCGGCCTGCTGGACCTGGCCCGGCGTACCCACACCACGCTGTTCATGGTGCTGCACGCCGCACTCGCGACGCTCTACACCCGGCTCGGCGCGGGCACCGACATCCCCATCGGCACCGCGGTCGCCGGGCGCAGCGACGACAACCTCGACCATCTGATCGGCTGCTTCGTCAACAGCCTGGTCCTGCGGACCGACACCGCGGGGGATCCGAGCTTCCGTGAACTGCTGGGCCGTGTGCGGGACCTGGACCTGGCTGCCTACGCGCACCAGGAGCTGCCGTTCGACCGGATCGTCGACGCGCTCAACCCGGCCCGCACTCTGAGCAGGCACCCCCTCTTCCAGACCATGCTGGTGTTGCAGAACAACGCCGAGTCCGCTTTCGCGCTGTCCGGCGTGGAGGTGTCGCCGGCGCCTGCCGAGGGGGCGGTCGAGGCGATCCGGGTCGGCCCGGTGGACTTCGACCTCAACCTGAGCTTCGTCGAGCACCACGGAGACGGCCGGGTGCCCGAGGGCGTCACCGGTGAGGTGCGCTACCGCACCGACCTGTTCGACGAGGACACCGTGGCCGCCCTGATGGACCGCCTCCTGCGGGTACTGAGCGCGGCCGTCGCGGATCCGGACGCGCCCATCGGGCGGATCGACCTGCTCTCCGAGGTCGAACGACGAGCAGCGCTGTCGGGCCGGGGCGACACCGCACGGCCGGTCGTCGACGAGGACCTCGCCGTCCTGTTCGCCCGGAGGGCCGCCGCTACCCCGGACGCGATCGCCGCGGTCGAGGGTGACCGGTCGATCAGTTACCGGGACCTCGACCGGCGCGCCAACCATCTGGCGCACGCGCTGGTGGCGGCGGGCTGCGCGCCCGACGATCCGGTGGCGGTGCGCCAGCCGCGCGGTATCGAGTACCTCGTGACCGTCCTCGCCGTCATCAAGGCGGGCGGCGGCTATCTGCCCCTGCCCGGGTCCGCGCCGCTCGCCCGGCAGCAGCGGATGGTCGACCACATGCGGGCCTCCCTGCTCGTCACCGACGGTCCCACCGGGCTGACCGGGGTCACGATCGTCACGCCCTCCCCCGGCACCGAGGAGCACGGCCCCACGACCACCACCCACCCGGACCGCACCGCGTACACGATGTTCACCAGCGGCTCGACCGGCACGCCCAAGGCGGTCAGCGTCTCGCACCGCAGTGTCGCCGAGTTCGTCGCCGACCGCGCCTGGGAGGGACTGCGACCGGCCGACACGCTGATGCACTCGCCGACGTCGTTCGACCCGTCCACGTTCGAGATCTGGCTGCCCCTGCTGACCGGTGGCCGGGTGGTCATCGCGCCCGAGGGCGACCTGGACACCGAGGTGCTGGCACGCACCATCGTCGACGGGAGGGCGACGACCGCGGTCTTCACCTCCGCGCTGTTCAACCTCATGGTGGCCGAGGCCAGACCGGCACTGTCCGCGCTGGAGCTCGTGTGGGTGGCCGGTGACGTGGTGTCGCCCGCGTCGGTCGGGGACCTGCTGGCGGACGCGCCGCGCACCGCCGTCGCGGCCGCCTGGGGCACCACGGAGACCACGGTCATCTCCTCCTGGTACCCGATCGCCACGGCGCCGGCCCGTACGGTGCCGATCGGCCGGGCGATGGACAACACCGGGCTGTATCTGCTCGACGAGCGCCTGCAGCCGGTGCCCCCCGGGGTGCCCGGTGAGGTGTACGTGACCGGGACCGGACTGGCCCGGGGCTACGCGCATCAGCCGGACGTGACCGCCGCCCGGTTCGTGGCCGACCCGTACGGCCCGGCCGGCGGGCGTATGTACCGCACCGGCGACCTCGCCCGGTACCGCCCCGACGGGGTGCTCGAGTTCGACGGCCGTGCCGACGCGCAGATGAAGGTCCGGGGGTTCCGGATCGAACCGGCCGAGGTCGAAGCGGCCCTGACCGGCCACCCGGACGTGGCTCACGCGACGGTCACCGGTGACGGTGAACGGCTGATCGGCTACCTCGTGCCCCCGGATGTCGACGTGGCCGCCGTGCGGGAGCACGCCGCCCGGACGCTCCCGGACTACATGGTGCCGAGCGTGTTCGTCACGCTGGACCGGTTGCCGCTGACCGGCAACGGCAAGGTGGACCGTAAGGCACTGCCGACTCCCGACCCGAGCGCGTCCCACACGGCCTACGTGGCACCCCGCGACGAGCGGGAAGCCGCGTTGTGCGCGATGTTCGCCGAGGTCCTGAAGGCACCGCGGGTCGGCGTGCACGACAACTTCTTCGACCTCGGCGGCCACTCCCTGCTCGCCACCCGTCTGCTCAACCGGGTGCGCACCCGGTTCGGCGCGAGCCTCAGCGTGGCCGTGCTCTTCGAAGCCCCGACGGTCGTCGCACTCGCCGCACGCCTCGGCGAAGCCGCGAACCGCAGCCGGCCGAGACTTCGCCGGCGCACCGGCCCCGCCGGTGACGACGGCGGTGCCCGATGAGGCCACGGGCGAACATCCTGCGTGTCGGTGCCGACCGGACCGGTCGGCACGGCAACCACCCCGCCGGCGTGCCGGGCGGCGCGGACCTCGACGAACCCGACCGGTTCGCGCGCGCCGCCTGACCCGCTCTCCCCTGCCACCCGGTGGCAGCGGGACCGAAGACCGGCACGGCGCCGACGGTGCCGGGCCCGCCGGCCGGACACCCTTCCGGCCCGGCACCGTGGAACTCGAGATGATCGTCGAAATGGAGTGGGAGAACGCGATGTCAAGCATCAGTCCCCCGGAGACCGCAGCCGATCTCGCAGCCGTCGCCGCCTTGCTGGAGATGGCCGACCGGCTGGGCATCGTCCCCCTGCTGGAGCGCGGCGAGCCGGTCACCGTGGCCGAGCTGGCCGTGGCCGCGGACGTGCCGGAAGAGGGCATGGGCCGTTTCCTGTCCGCACTGGTGGCCGCGGCGCTGCTGGTGCCGACCGGCGTCAAGGAGTTCCGGGTCGCGGACGACTTCGCCGACCGGATCTACGAGTCCGGCTACCTCACCTGGTCGTTGCGGGCCAACCAGCCGTACCTCCAGAACCCCGCCGCGTTCCTGCGCGACCCGGCCGGTTCCGCCGCGCAGTACCAGCGGAACGGACGTGAGGTGGCGGTCAGTTCCCGGTGGATCGGCAGCCAGGGCTTCTACCCGGCCGCCACCGAGGCGATCCTCGCCGCCCGGCCGAAGAAGATCGTCGACCTCGGCGCCGGTGCCGCCGGTCTGCTGATCGACCTGCTCGGCCGGCTGCCGGAGAGCACCGGCGTGGCTCTGGACATGAGTGCCGGCGCGTGCCAGGAGGCGGCGCGTGCCGCGCTGGCGGCGGGCGTCGGCGACCGTCTTGAAGTGGTGGAGCGTCCGATCCAGTCCATCGCCGACGACCCCGCGCCGCTGGCCGGTGCCGATGTCATCCACGCCGGGTTCGTCTTCCATGACATCGCGCAGGAGGGCGACGTCTTCGACCGGGTGCTGCGCAGGTGCCGGGAGGCGCTGCGTCCGGGCGGCATCATGGCGATCACCGACTCGGTGCCGTACGCGTCGGCGGAGCGCGAGCGCCGGTTCAGCGCGCTGTTCACCTATCTGCACGCCGGGTTCATGAACGTGACGCTGCCTCCGGAGGAGGACTGGCTGGCCCGCTTCCGGCAGGCCGGTTTCGACCAGGCTCGGTGCGTGCCGCACCGGTTCCCCGGCGGCCGGCTCTTCATCACGACCAAGTAGGTCGTCGTGAACACCTGACAGTCGTGCCCGGAGTGACGTGTTCCTCCCTGCATGCCCATGACCGCGCCGAGACGTGAGAAGACGTCTGGCGCGGTCACTGGCATGCCGCCATGGATCCCGCGACTACGCGGGCGACTCCCCCGTGGGTTCCTTGGGCGCCCAGAACATCAGCAGGAACTCGACCGGCACGACGGCGTTCTCCTCGTCGTCGGGGCGGTTGAACTCCTCCATCAGCGCGGACAGGCGGGACCGGAACTCGGTGGCCCGCTCCGGCGTCAGCCGGCGGTCCAGCGCCACGACCATCGGGCCGAGCGGATCCGGCTTCTCCGCGGCCTCGGGCTCCGGCCCCGGCTGGAAGCGACCGCTGATGATGTCCCGTACGAGCCGGTCACGGAAGTCGTTCAGCGCCACGGCGAACGCGTCGGCCAGTTCGCCCGCGTTGCCCGGCGCGGCCAGCAGATCGCGACTCAGCCGCAGGGCGAACTGCGCCACCTGGTACTGGCTCTCCTGAATCCCGGAGACCATCCGGGTCTGCGTCACCTTGATCAGGCCCGCCGCCTCGAGCACCTTGATGTGCCGGTAGAGCCGGGTGGGCGGCTGGTCCAGTAGCTGGGCGATGTCCTTCACCCGGTGCGACCCGCGCACGTCGCTCATCATCGTGCGCAGGATCGCCAACCTCAGCGGGTCGGACAGGGCCTTCAGCGTCTCCACGTCGTCCACCTCCCGGACGACCGCCATCGCGTCGGCATCGTCAGCCGTTGACCCGTCAGCCATTGACCCATCTCCGTTTCCTCATAGCGAACCATTCACCTGCATGCTACCGTTCACGCATGAGTGAACGCTTACGTCAGCGTGATAGCGAAGCTCCTGCCACGCCCGTGCCCCTGCGCCGTAACCGGCGCTTCCAAATTCTGTGGATCGGGGCGGCCGCAGCCAACCTCGGCCTCGAAACCGTGGAGGTCGCCTATCCCCTGCTGATCATGTCCTTGACCGGATCACCGGCGCTGGCCGGCCTGTTCGGCTTCGCGCAGATCGGCACCGCTCTCCTGGTCGGACTACCGGCCGGCGCGGTGGTCGACCGGTGGGACCGGCGCCGCATCCTGTTGATCTCCGAAGCGGTCCGCGCACTCACACTGGCGTTCATCGTCCTCATTCTGATGGCCGGCCGGGCGAACTTCGCCCTTCTGATCCTGGCCGCGATCGTCCTGGGCGCCGGTACGGCCTTCGGCGCACCGGCCCGAATGCTGCTGATCCGCGCTGTCGTGCCGGACCATCAGCTGACCGCGGCGCTCAGTCAGGACGAGGCTCGCAGCGGAGCCGCCGCCCTGGCGGGACCGCCCCTCGGCGGCGCGCTCTACCTGGTCTCCCGCACGTTCCCGTTCATCGCGGCGATCGCCGGCTTCGTGATCTCGTTCGTCTGCGCCCTGGCGATTCGCGTGCCGAAGGCGGCGGAGGTCACGGAGCCGGTGAGCAACGAGCAGAAGAGCGCGCTCAGTCCGCTGGCCGACGTCTTCTCCGGACTGCGCGAACTGATCGGCGACCGGCTGCTGCGGTCCGCGCTGCTCTTGGTCAGCATCTTCTACTTCAGCATCACCGCCGCGATCCTCATGGTGATGGTGACCCTGCGCGACCAGCACCATTCCGCGGGCACGATCGGTCTGGCCCTGTCCGGTACCGCCGTCGGCATGCTCGTCGGCTCGGCGCTGGTGCCGCGGCTCAACCGGCGGCTCAGCCCCGGCGCGCTCCTGCTCTCCGCGTCCGCGCTGACCACGGTCGCGGTGGCCCTCCTGGCGCTCCCGCTCGGACCGGTCTGGGTCTTCGCCATGCTGACCCTGTCGGCACTCGGGCTGCCGGCACTGAAGATCCTCGTCGACATCATGATCTTCCGGCAGACCCCGGACCACCGGCGCGGCCGGGCCATCGCCGCGACCATCACCCTCATCGGCGCCGGATCCCCGCTCGGTTCCCTGGTCGGAGGTCTGTCCCTGCAGTTCCTCGGCGTCACCGGCGCCATCGTGCTGATCACGGTCGTCCAGGCCCTGATCACCGTGGCCGGGCTCGCGAACCGGCACGTCAGGTCCGCTCGCTGGCCCGCATGAGAACCCGCCTCCTCACGAAAGCGACCTCAGCCATGCTCAAGCAGCCCATCTTCATCGTCGGTCACCCCCGTTCCGGCACCAGCCTCGTCCGCAGCCTGATCGAACGCAGCGAGCACGTCTGGAGCATCGGCCGTGAAGGCAAGCCGATCTGGGAACGCGACGGCCTGCACCCCAGCCGGCGCGGCTGGCACTCCAACGCCCTGGACGCCTCCGACGCGACCCCCGAGGTGGCGGCCCAGCTGAACGCGGACCTGCTCGCCGCCGCGCGCAAGCCCGGCGCGGAGTGGTCCGTCGGCGACAAGCTCGACTTCCTCGACTTCATCAGCGCCCAGGGCCTCCAGCCGCACTACTACGACGTGCCGCTCAAGGCCCTCCAGGAGCGCTTCCCGGGCGACGTGCCGGTAGGCCCGCCCACCACGCGGGACGGCGGCGAACTCGACGAGATCACCCCGTTCTGCTTCCCGCCGCGCGGCCCGCGCCCCACCGAGGCCGACCTCGCCGACGGGATCCGGCTGGTGGAGAAGAGCATCCAGTCCTGCTTCCGGATCCCGTTCCTGCAGGCCCTCTACCCGGACGCCAAGTACGTCTTCGTCGTCCGTGATCCGCGCACCAGCATCGGCTCCCTGATGGACGCCTGGCTCAACCCGCGGATGTTCTTCTCCTACCCGATGCCGGTGCCGCTGCGCATCAAGGGCTACTCGGACGTGTTCCCGTGGGGCAAGCAGTGGTGGAACCTGAGCCTGCCGCCCGGCTGGCAGGACTGGGTGGACCTGCCCCTGGCCGAGGTCTGCGCACACAACTGGCTGGCCCACAACCGGGCCGTCCTGGACGCCGCCCAGGCCATGGCCCCCACCGGCAACTCCGTACTCGTCCGCTACGAGGACGTCAAGGCCGACCCGGTGGCCACGATGGAGGCCGTGGCCGAGGCGGTGGACCTGCCCTTCGCCGATGCCTGGGGCCGCCGCGACCTCCCCGTCGTGATGACCCAGACCGTTCCCGACCCGGACAAGTGGCTCCGTCACGAGACCGAGATCCGCAAGGTCCTGCCACTCGTCCGCGACCTCGCCAAAGAGGCCGGCTATGACGACTGCTGAACCGCCCGGCACTCGATCAGCGGCGGACGACCGTCCTACGATCCCCGTCATGAAAGCGATTCAGGTCAGTAAGGCCGGCGGGCCCGACGTGCTCGAACTCGTCGACCTGCCACGCCCCTCGCCGCGGGCGGGCGAGGCGCTGGTGCGGCTCGCCGCCGCCGGGGTCAACTACGTCGACGTCTACATCCGATCCGGCCTCTATCCGCATGAACTGCCGTTCGTGCCCGGGCAGGAGGGCGCCGGCACCGTCGTCGAGGTCGGGCCCGGGGTGCGCGAGGTCGCCGTCGGTGACGTCGTCGCCTGGGCGAACCTGCCGGGTTCCTATGCGGAGTACGCGCTGTTGAGCGCCGACCGGCTGGTGCCGGTGCCGGACGGACTGGCACCCGAGGCGGCGGCGGCCACCCTGCTCCAGGGCATGACCGCGCATTACCTGTGCCACGACACCTATCCGGTCCAGGCCGGCGACACCGTCGTCGTACACGCGGCCGCGGGCGGCGTAGGCATGCTGCTGACTCAGCTCGTGCGGCTGCGCGGCGGCACGGTGATCGGCACCGCGTCGACCGAGGCCAAGGCGGAGGCCGCGCGTGCCGCCGGCGCCGTCGAGGTCGTGGACTACCGGCCGGGCGCGCTGCTGGAGGCGGTGCGGCGGCGCACCGGCGGCCTGGGCGCCGCCGCGGTGTTCGACGGCATCGGCGGCCCGACGTTCGACGAGAGCCTCGCCTCGCTGCGCCCGCGCGGAGTCCTGGCGGTCTACGGGCAGTCCGGCGGCGCCGTGCCGCCCTTCGATCTGCAGCGCCTCAACGCCGCCGGGTCCGTGTACGTCACCCGCCCCAACCTGACACACCACATCCAGGACCGGGCAGAGCTGCTCCGCCGCGGAACGGCCGTGCTCCAGCTGGTCCGCGACGGGCGGCTGCGGGTCCGGATCGGGCAGCGGTTCGCCCTGTCCGACGCGGCGGACGCCCATGCCGCTCTCGAAGCGCGCACCACGATCGCCAAGACGGTGCTCACGTGTTCCGAAGAGTGTGGCTGAACCGGGCCGGAGTTCCCGCCCCAGGAGCCCCGCCGCGTCCGCTCCTCGCACCGATCCACCCGGCACGAGGAGCGGACGTCACCGGGTCACCTCACGCGACGGCGGTTCCCTCGAGCTCCACCAACTGGCCGGGGATCGCCAGCCGCGTCACTCCGAGCATCGTGGTGGTCGGCGCCACCCTTGCGGCGCCCAGCCGCGCCGCCAGCACGCCGTAGTGCCGGAAGAGCAGATCGACGTCGGTCGTATAGACGTTGAGCCGGACAAGGTCGGCGAGGGACATGCCGGCCTCGCCGAGCACGGCCTCCACGTTGTCGATGCTCAGCGCCAACTGCGCCGCCATGTCACCGTCGTGCTGGGGCTTGCCCTCGCCGCTCATCGCGGTCTGCCCCGAGATGTACAGGGTCCGGGTGTGCCCGGCGACGAGCTCCCCCTGGTTGAAGCCCATGTCCACCGACCACGTCACCGGGTTGATCGCCGTTCGTTCCATCGCCACGTCAGCTCCATTCGATTCATGGGGAGTACGGACGTCCATCGCCTCGGTAACCACCGGCTTCGACGTCGCGTGAACGAGCCTCGCAGCAAATCACGACACCCTTGGTCATGTATTCCGATAGCGTTCTCGGATGCGCGCCGACAGGTTGGTCTCGCTGGTACTGCTGCTGCGTCAGCGCGGTCAGTTGACGGCGGACACCCTCGCCCGTGAGCTGGAGGTTTCCACCCGTACGGTGCTGCGCGACATCGAGGCGCTGTCCGCGTCGGGCGTCCCGGTCTACGCCGAGCGCGGGCGGCACGGTGGTTTCGCGTTGTCGCCCGGTTTCCGGACCGAGCTCACCGGTCTGAACCACGACGAGGCCCTGGCCTTGCTGACCGCCGGATCGGGGCGCGGCGAGCAGGTGTTCGGCCTCGGCTCGGCGCTCGCTTCAGCCATGCGGAAAGTGGTCGACGCGCTGCCGGAAGGCCATCGCGCCACCGCGAGCGACGCCGCGCAGCGATTTCTCGTCGACCCGGAGACCGATCTGCTGTCGCGTCGGCTGGTCACCGAGGAGGTGCCCGGCACCACGATGGTCGAGGTCCGGCGCGCGGTGCTCGCCGGACACAAGCTGCGCATCCACTACGCGGCGACGGGCCGGCCACCGGAGTGGCGCACGGTCGACCCGATCGGGCTGGTCACCGTACGCGACCGGGCATACCTGCTGGCCACGAGATCGGGCGAGGACCGGACCTACCGGCTGTCCCGGGTGCTGGCCGCCGAGGAACTCCCCGAAACGGCGGAGCGACCGAACCGGGTCGATCTGGACCGGATCTGGCGGGAGCGCTCCGCGCGGTTCCTGTCCGGTGGCGACCACATCGTCGTACGGGTACGGGTGAACCCGGCGCGGCGGGAGGAGCTGCTGGACGCCGCGCTCGCCGTCCGCGCGGAAGACCCCGACGCGGATGGCCGGCTGCTGCTGGATGTGACCTTCCAGGACGCGCGACACGCCGTATGGGCGCTGTGGCAGCTCGGCTCGGACGCGGAAGCCCTGGCCCCGGAGTCGCTGCGCACCGCACTGCGCGACCGCGCCGCCGCGGTCGCCACGCTCTACGGCGCGTCGCCCTGAAGGGCGTGGCCGTCGGGAGGCACGGGGCACGGGCGGAGGACCATGAGGGAGCCTTCCAAGGCTGCCACCATGGCGAAGGGGAACCGGTCGAGCTCAAGGCAGAGTGCGACGTCATCGGGATGTGCTCCTTGCCGCACGCCCTCCGCCAGCTCGAAAGCGGCGCGTGACGCGGCGGCGCGGCGGAGGAACTCGCCGGCGTCCGCCCCCGTCTCGGTGACCCTCCGAGCGATGTACTGAGCGCACGCCAGATCTTCCTCGGCCTTCCCGTCCTCGCCCGTGACCACGAAGGTGACACTGTCGGTCTTCCGTGTCCGCAGGAGTCGAGCCGTCGCCTCCGCCACCACGAAGCCGGCGCACAGGACCAGCGACGCCTCCTTCACCGCGAGGGCGCCGACGGTGCCTGCCGTGGTCTTCTGCACCACGGTCCGTCCGCTCAGGTCGATGGAGCGCAGCAGGCCCGGCGAGTTGACGGCACCGAACCCGGGCGCGGGCGGACCGTCCTTGAGCGCCACCCACTCCGGGTGGCGGGCTGTGAGCGCCAGGGCATCGTCCAGCGACTCGGCAAGAACGATCTTCTCCGCGCCCTGGGCAAAGGCCCAGGCGGCCACGGTGTAAGCGCGCATGACGTCGACCACGACCGCCACGGACGGGGCTTCGACCAGATCAGCGATACCGAGAAATCTAGCGTCCATGCCGATCATGATGGCAGGTGAACGTCACCGGCAGCCGATCACGCGATGCCTCCTCGGGAACCGCCGAACCGTCACCGAACATCGGCCCCTGCGGGGCGAAACAGCCCGCGAGCAGCAACCCCACCACCACGACCAGCAGCCCCCACCACCACCGACGCCGCATCGCACCCCCCGGATCGGCCTTCACGGTAGAACGCCCGCCGGCCGGTCGGCCGCACCCGAGTCCCTGTCGTGACGGCCTCGTGGCCACAAGGAAGCAAGACAGCCAGAGGGAGGGTGAGACGGTCGCGACCTTCGACAGTTATTCCTGTCGCTCAGGTCATTCGACAGGTAGACTTGTCGCATGGATGATGTGGCAGGGATCCCTACTCCCGACAAGAACGACGAGAACTTCTGGACCACCGTCTTGACTCTGACGGAGCCCGCCTGGAACGAACCCACCCTGGACGACTCGTTCGCCATGGACGAGAGGGTCCACGACGCGGTCCGCGCGCTGGCCGAGCGGATCTCGACGCGCTCTCTGGCCTATCGCGCCGCGGACAAGCCCTTCGACCCCGCGCTCATGGCCTCGCCCGATGTGCAGTTGGCGCTGTTGCGGGCGCTGTACGAGGCCAAGCAGTCCGTCGACCGGCTGGCGGAGAGCGCCGCCACCGTCGCCGGCCGCAGCGGAGCGAACTACGCCCAGCTGGGTGCGGCCTGGGGCGGCATCAAGCGTCAGTCCGCCCGTCTCAAGTGGCCCCACGCGGTGGTGAAGAAGTCCGCCGGCGAGCCCATCCCGCTCCGCTACGCGGGCGGTTCCGCCGTGATCCACCACGACCCGGACGCCGACGCCTGGTGGTACAGCGCCACCGCCGCGGACGGGCGGACCCAGGAGTCCCAGGCCGTCCACGGCACCTACGCCGAGGCCATCGCGGGGGCGACCGAGTTCCTCCTGGCGCACGCGCTGCCGCCCGGCCGGCCGACGTCCGCGTGACCCCGCCGCCCCGCCACGGCCCCGTACCGACCTGAGGTCAGCCGACCCCCGACCCGCCGTTCGTCGGCGGGTACCCGGGGCGGGACGGAATCGGCGGGTGGCCGGCCGGCGGGGTCGGCAGCGGAGGGAGGGCGGGCTCGTGGAGCCAGGACGCGAGCAGGCCGTCCACCGGCTCGGGCGCGTAGCGGGCCACATGCGCGGTGAAGCCCGCGGTGGTCACCACGCCGTGGCGGTGCGCGGTGGCCCAGTCCCGCAGCATGCGGAAGAACGGGCCCTCGCCCAGCGCGCAGCGGATCGCGTGCACCGCGAGCCCCCCGCGCTGGTACAGGCGGTCGTCGAACATCAGCTTGCGGCCGGGGTCGGCAAGGACCAGGTCCTTCGGCTGCGAAGCCAGCAACCGGTGTGCGGCGGCCGCCAGTTCCTGCGCGGTACGACCGCCGGAACGCTCCGACCAGAGCCATTCGGCGTACTTCGCGAACCCCTCGTTCAGCCAGATGTGCCGCCAGTCGCCGATGGTCACGCTGTTGCCGAACCACTGGTGCGCGAGCTCATGGGCGATGAGCCGCTCCGAACCCCGCACACCGTCCACGTGGTTGGCGCCGAAGAGCGAAAGCCCCTGGGCCTCCACCGGCACGTCCAGTTCCTCGTCGGCGACGACGACGGCGTACTCGCCCAGGGGGTACGGGCCGAACAGCTCCTCGAAGAGCCGCATCATCGCCGGCTGCCGGGCGAAGTCCCGGGAGAACCTCGGCAGCAGGTGCGCCGGTACGTGGGCGGTCTGCGGAACCCCGCCGAGCCCGGGGTCGCCGAGCAGCACGGTCTGGTACATGCCGATGGACAGGCCGACCAGGTAACTGGAGGTCGGGGCGGTCTGCTCGTACACCCAGGTGGTCGTGGAGGCCTTCGTCGTCCGGGTCAGCAGCCGCCCGCCGGCGACCACCGTGTACGGGGAGGGGGTGTTGACCGAGATCAGGTACGAGGCCTTGTCGGCGGGCCGGTCGTTGCACGGGTACCAGGAGGGCGCGCCGACCGGCTGGCTCGCGACGAGCGCGCCGTCGGTGAGCTCCTCCCAGCCGAGGCCGCCCCAGGGGCTGCGTACCGGCTTGGGGTTGCCCGACCAGTGGACCTCCACGGTGAAGGCGGCGCCGGGGGTGAGGGGCTTGGCCGGCCGGACCCGCAGCTTGCCGCCCCGGTGGGTGTAGTGCGGAGCCCGGCCGTTCACCTGGACCCGGCCGACCTTGAACTCGGACAGGTTGAGGGCGAACTCGGTGAGCGGCGCCCGGCCGACGATCGCACTCAGCCGGGCCGTCCCGGCCAGCCGGTTGGGGCCGGGACGGTAGTCCAGAGCGATCTCGTACCGGTGTACGCGGTATCGGGGGTCGCCGTTGGCCGGAAAGTACGGGTCCGACGCCGTTGTCCGCTGGCCGCTCACTGCCGCTTCCGCTCCCTGCGCTGTGCTCGTACGCCGTGGCCCCTTCAGGACCGCCACGCCTCGATCGGATTGCCCAGCCAGCGGGTGTCGGCGGGGACGGATTCCCCGGCCATCACGAGAGAGGCGGGTCCCAGTGTGCTGCGGGCCCCGACCGTGCTTCCGGGCAGGACGATTCCGCCCGGGCCCAGGGTGGCGCCCTCGCGGAGGACCACAGTATCCGTCCTCAAGATCCGGTCGTGGAAGAGGTGCGTCTGCAGCACACAGCCGCGGTTCACGGTGACGGCGTCGCCGAGCGTCACCAGGTCCGTCTCGGGCAGCCAGTAGCTCTCGCACCACACGCCCCGGCCGATCCGGGCGCCGAGACCGCGCAGCCACAGGGCGAGGAGCGGAGTCCCGGGCACCGATCCGGCGAGCCAGGGCACGGCCAGGACCTCGACGAACGTGTCGGCCAGTTCGTTACGCCAGACGAAGCCGCTCCACAGCGGGTGCTCCCCCGTCCGGTGCCGGCCCACGAGGAGCCACTTCGCGGCGACGGAGACCGCCCCGGAGGCCACCCCGGCGGCGAGCAGGACCACTCCGGAGAGCAGTGCCGTCCCCGCGGTCCCGAGCCCGTCCGTCGTGGCCAGGGCGCACAGCGCGGCCACGGTCAGGACGGCGAGCGCGGCCGAGCAGAACACCGGGACGAGCCGGCACAGCTCCACCAGGCCCCGGGCCCACAGTAGGCGCGCGGGCGGATCGTAGGTGCGGCTCCGGTCCGCGGCGGCGGCGGACCGCGGCAGCTTGACCGGCGGCAGGCCCAGGTACGAGCTGCCCTTCTTGGCCTTCTTCGGGGTGGCGGACAGTACGCCGACCAGCCCGTCGTCGGGCACGCTGCGCCCCGGGGCGGTCATGCCCGAGTTGCCGAGGAACGCCCGGCGGCCGATCTCGGAGTGTCCGATGCGGACCCAGCCGCCGCCCAGTTCGTAGGGGGCGGTCAGGGTGTCGTCGGCGAGGAACGCGCCTTCGCCCACGGTCGTCAGGCTCGGGAGCGCGAGCACCGTGGACACCTCGGCACCCCGGCCGATCCTCATGCCGAGCAGCCGGAGCCACACGGGGGTGATCAGCCCGGCGTACAGCGGGAAGAGGGTCTCCCGGGAGAGGTCCATCAGCTGCGTGACGGTCCAGGCCTGCCAGCCGACCCGGCTGTGCGTCGGGTGTGTCCCGGTCCGCAGCCCGAGACTCAGCAGACGCACCGAGACGAGCAGAAGCAGCGCGTACGCGAGACCGAACGCGAGCGCGCCCGGCACCACGGCCGTCAGTGCGCCGCGCAGGGCCTCGGCGAGCGTGGCGTCGGCGGGTACGAACAGGCTGACGACGAGCAGCGCCGGCAGGGCGGCGAGCACGGGCAGGGCCGTGAGGCAGAAGCCGGCCGCTCCGTACAGGGCGCGCCAGTGGGCGGCGCGCGGCGGGCGCCCCTCGGGCC
This sequence comes from Streptomyces sp. NPDC058650, assembly GCF_042717315.1. Taxonomy (NCBI): domain Bacteria; kingdom Bacillati; phylum Actinomycetota; class Actinomycetes; order Kitasatosporales; family Streptomycetaceae; genus Streptomyces; species Streptomyces sp. NPDC058650. Next base: position 39,741 of record NZ_JBHXRL010000017.1, on the reverse strand, counting down.
AGTTGCGCTTGGCCTTGCCGAGCTTGACGGCGGGCGCTCCGGCCCAGCGCTGGCCGGTCGGGATCTGTCCGGTCACGGCGGAACCGGGGGCCACCTCGGCCCGCTTGCCGACCCGTGCGCCGGGGAAGAGCATGCTGCGGGTGCCGACGACCGCGCCCGCACCGACCTTGACCGGGCCGATCACGAGCCGGTCTCCGTCCAGCCAGTGCCCGGAGAGGTCCACCTCGGACTCCACGGCGCAGCCGCGTCCGAGCTTGAGCATGCCGGTCACGGGAGGCAGGGAGTGCAGGTCGACGTCGGGTCCGACCTTGGCGCCGAGGGCCCGTGCGTAGCGCTCCAGCCAGGACCCGGTGAGGGAGGTCGCGCCGACGCTTTCGGCCAGGCGTTCGGCGGTCCACAGCCGGAGGTGCACGCTTCCGCCGCGCGGGTAGCGTCCCGGCGTGACCCCGCGCAGCAGGAGGCGTGCGCCGCCGGCGGCGAGGGCCAGCCGGCCCGGCGGGCTGTAGAGCAGGGCCGCGCCGGCGGCGACGAGCCACCACGAGGCGGTGGGCGCCCACGGGTAGGGCCCGAACCGGTGCAGGACGTTGCCCAGGGCGAGGAGCGCCACCGTCCAGCGCAGGCCGACCAGGGTGAACAGCGGGAGCAGGAGGAGCGACTGCGTCACCTGGGTCCGGGGCGGGACGGGGGCGACGGTCCGGGCCGCGGTGTCGTCCTGTGCGGACCTTTCGAGGTGGCGGGCGAGCTTGCGCAGGGTGGGTCGCTGGTAGATGTCGACCACGGCCGCGCTCGGGTAGCGGGCGCGCAGCCGGGTGGTGAGCTGGGCGGCGGCGAGGCTGTTGCCGCCGATCGCGAAGAAGTCGTCGGCGGCGCCGGTGACGGCGACCCCCAGGGTCGCGCTCCACTGTTCGGCGAGCCAGGCCTCGGTGCCGTAGAGCTGTTCGGCGGAGCCGGTGGTCTCCAGTTCGGGCAGCGGCCAGGGGAGCGCGTCCCGGTCCACCTTGCCGGAGGTACGGGTGGGCAGGTCGTCGACCGGCGCGAGGAGCGGTACGAGGGCGGCGGGCAGCTCGGCGCGCAGCCGCTCGACCGCCGTCGGGTGGTCCCAGCCCTCCTGGGTGACGAGGTAGCCGACGAGGAGCTGGTTGCCGCTGCGCGCGGTGCGGACGGCGGCGGCGGCGCCCGCGACGCCGGGCAGGGCCTGGAGCGCGGCGTCCACTTCGCCCAGTTCGATGCGGCGGCCGCCGAGTTTGATCTGCTCGTCGCCGCGGCCGAGGAAGACGAGCCCTTCCGGTTCCGCGCGGACGAGGTCGCCGCTGCGGTAGGCGCGCTGCCAGCCGAGAGAGGTGAGCGGGGCGTACTTCTCGGCGTCCTTCGCGGGGTCGAGGTAGCGGGCCAGGCCGACGCCGCCGATCACGAGCTGGCCGCTGCCGCCCATGGGCACCGGCTCGCCGGACTCGTCGACCACGGCCAGCTCCCAGCCGTTCAGCGGGAGACCGATGCGGATCGGTTCCTCACCGGTCAGGAGCGAGGCGCAGGCGACGACGGTGGCCTCGGTGGGGCCGTACGTGTTCCAGACCTCGCGGCCCTCGGTGACCAGACGCTGGGTCAGTTCGGGAGGGCAGGCCTCGCCGCCGAAGATCAGCAGCCGGACCTCGCCCAGGTCGTCGGGCTCCCAGAGCGCGGCCAGGGTCGGCACGGTGGAGACCACGGTGATCTCCTGTTCCACCAGCCAGGGGCCGAGGTCGGCGCCGCTGCGCACCTGGGAGCGCGGGACCGGCACGAGGCAGGCGCCGTAGCGCCAGGCCAGCCACATCTCCTCGCAGGAGGCGTCGAACGCGACCGAGAGACCGGCCATGACCCGGTCGCCGGGTCCGATCGGTTCCTCGGCGAGGAAGAGCGCGGCCTCGGCGTCCACGAACGCGGCGGCGCTGCGGTGGCCGACGGCGACGCCCTTGGGCACGCCGGTGGAGCCGGAGGTGAAGATGATCCACGCGTCGTGCTCGGGCCCGGGGCGGGCGGCGGGGGCGTGGCCGGGCTCCGGGGCCCGGGTGACCTCGACGGACTGTCCGGCGCCGAGCACCGCGCGCACCGCGGCCTCGCCGAAGACCAGCTCGGCCCGCTCGTCCGGGTCCTCAGCGTCGACCGGCACGTAGGCGGCGCCCGCGGCGAGTACGGCGAGGATGGCCACGTACAGCTCGTTGGTCCCCGAGGGCACGCGTACGCCGACCCGGTCGCCGAGCCCGACGCCGGCCGCGGCGAGGTCGCGACGCCGACGCTCGACCTCGGCCGCCAGCGCGCGGTAGGTCAACTGCGTGGTGCCGTCGTCGAGGGCGGGCTCGTCGGGGTACGCCCGGACGGTCGCGTCGAGGATGTCGACGAGCGTACGGGGCGGGGCGGCGGGTCCGGCGGAGAACCGGGCCGCTTTGCCGGGCTCCTCGTACGTCTCCCCCTCGTCGAGCAGAGTGAGTTCACCGCGCTCAGGTGTGGCTGACATCGGCCCTCGTGTCTCGCTCCCGGAACGTCCGGGTCGCCGGAGGAGCCCGGGTCTGCCCGGGTTGTTCCGATCCAGCGCCAAACAGCCCGCCAGTCTAGTGCGACGACCGGGATTTCCTTGTCGAACCGCTTGCGTGCGGCTGAGGAAGGGCGGTAGTGCGGCACATCGACGCCGAGGAACAGGAAGGAGGACTCGGGAGACACCCTGGCCCCCCGCCCGCCCGGGACAGCGGCAGGGCGGGGCCGGAGGGAAGGCCGTTCCCTCGGGGTGGAGGGAAGGCCGTTCCCTCCGGGTGCGGATACGGGCCAATTGGAGGAGCACGCTCCGGCCGTAGCGGCGCCGGCCCTCGAAAAGCGCGCAAGGCCCGGTCCGGACGGCGATCCGGAGGGGTCGCCCGCGCCGCTGTCGCGGAAGCATCGCCCGGGTGTCACACGGTCGTCACACTGCCATCGTCGCCCCATCAAACTCGGAGCCCTCAAGATGGCTTGAACACACGTCACGTGATCCCTCACGCACGGACCGCCGTTGATCACACCCCTCTCCCCTCACATACTGCGCTGACCAGCAGCGGGCGCCAGTGCGCTCCGGGCTGACCAGCGACGGGCGACAGTGCGCCCATGGCTGGAGACGACCACTCGACTTCATCCCAAGCTCCTGGGGGAGACTTGCGCGCACAAGTGCACAGAGCACGCGCCTTCACCATCGCGGCGGCCACCTCGGTGGCCCTCGTGGCAGGCATGACCGGCCCCGTCACGGCGATCGCGGCACACACGACGGCCACACCGGACACCACGGGTCCCCACGGCGACCAGCGGATCCAGCTGATCACGGGCGACCTGCTGGTCGTCGACGCCAAGGGCCGGATGGTGGGCTTCGAGCCCGCCAAGGGCCGTGAGCACATACCCGTACGGATACAACGCACCAAGGACCACACGCTGGTGGTCCCCAACGACGCTCAGCGCCTGATCTCCACGGGCAAGCTGGACCAGCGGCTCTTCGACGTCGACGAGCTCAGCGATCCGCTGCTGCGCGAGAGCCACCGCGACGGGCTCAAGCTGATCGTGCAGTACGACGGCGGAGCCGATTCCGCGCGGGCGGAGGTGCGTTCGGCCGGTGACACCCAGCTGCGGCGCACGTTCCCCACCATCAACGCCGACGCCCTCCGTGCGTCGCAGGACGACGTGGCCCGGGTGTGGGAGGCGCTGACGAACCCGCGCCCGAGCGGCCTGCGCGCCACCAGCTCCGGCATCGGCAAGGTGTGGCTTGACGGGGTGCGCAAGGCGAGCCTGGACCGCAGCGTCCGCCAGATCGGCGCCGACAAGGCGTGGGAGTCCGGGTTCGACGGCACCGGCGTCAAGATCGCCGTCCTCGACACCGGCGTCGACAAGACCCACGACGACCTCAGCAGCCAGGTCGTCGGCGAGAAGAACTTCTCCGCCTCCCCCGACGCCCTTGACCGGGTCGGACACGGAACGCACGTCGCGTCGATCGCCGTCGGTACGGGTGCCAAGTCCGGCGGGAAGTACAAGGGTGTCGCTCCCGGCGCCAAGGTGATCAGCGGGAAGGTCCTCGACGACGACGGCTACGGCGACGACTCCGCCGTCATCGCGGGCATGGAGTGGGCCGCCGCCGAAGGCGCCGACGTCGTCAACCTCAGCCTCGGCAGCGGTGACAGCCCCGGCGTCGACCCGGTGGAGGCGACGGTGAACCGGCTGTCCGCCGAGCAGGGGATCCTGTTCGCCGTCGCGGCCGGCAACGAGGGCGAAGGCGGCAGCTCGACGGTCGGCTCGCCGGGCAGCGCGGACGCCGCGCTGACCGTCGGCGCGGTCGACAAGGACGACAACCTGGCGCCCTTCTCCAGCATCGGCCCGCGCGTCGGCGACGGCGCCGTCAAGCCGGACCTGACCGCACCCGGCGTCGCCATCACGGCGGCCGCCGCCGCCGGCAGCACGATCGACAAGCGCCCCGGCACACCGCACCCGGCTCCGGGCTACCTGCAGATCGACGGCACCTCGATGGCCACCCCGCACGTCGCGGGCGCGGCGGCGATCCTGAAGCAGCGGCATCCGGACTGGAAGTCCACCGAGCTCAAGGGCGCGCTGATCGCGTCCACGAAGGGCGGCGACCACACCGCCTTCCAGCAGGGCTCGGGCCGCGTCCAGGTCGACAAGGCGCTGACGCAGAGCGTGATCGCCGAGCAGGTCTCGCTGAACTTCGGCATGGCGCAGTGGCCGCACGCCGACGACAAGCCGCTCACCCAGAAGGTCGTCTACCGCAACCTCGGCAGCACCGACGTCACCCTCGACCTCTCGGTGACCTCGCGGGACCCGGCGGGCAAGCCGGTCCCGGGGTTCTTCGCGGTCGGCGCCTCCACGGTGACCGTGCCCGCCGGCGGAACTGCCGACGTCGACCTGACCGCCGACACCAGGATCGGCGACGCCGACGGCGCCTACTCGGGCTACGTCACCGCCACCGGCGCGGGCCAGTCCGTCCGCACCGCCGCGGTGGCCGTCCGCGAGGCGGAGTCCTACGAGGTCACGCTCCGGACCATCGGACGTGACGGCGCCGACGCCCAGAACTTCACCAGCACCCTGACCGGCGTCTCCGAAGCCACCAAGGACGTCCAGACGCGGATCGACAGCGAGCCGGGCCCGCACACCATCCGTGTGCCCAAGGGCTCGTACACCCTGGACACGGCTGTCTACGAGGATCCGTCGGACCTCACCAAGGGCACCGACTGGATCGCCCAGCCGAAGCTGGAGGTCACCGGCGACACCACCATCATCGCCGACGCGCGCACCACCAAGCCGGTGCACATGTCCGTGCCCGGCCTCGACAAGGTCGACTACAGCGGGGCGTACTACGAGCGCGAGACCGAACTCGGCGGCGTCGGCAGCGGCTGGGTCCTCAGCGGTTTCACCGGCTTCCGCACCGCCCACCAGGGTCCGGCCATCACCGACGGCTCACTCCTGCAGACCTGGGACGCGCACCTCGTCAAGGATCCCACCACGCAGTACTCGGTGTCCTTCGGCGGGAAGGTCAGCAAGGTCGCGACCGGCTACTCCCGGCACGTGAAGGCGAACGAGCTGGCCACGCTCAAGGTCGACCTCGGCTCCTCCGCTCCCGGGAAGACGACGCTGTCCTCCCCGCACTCGCAGCTGCCGGGTGCGCCGCTGGGCGTCGGTTTCTCGGCGCAGCAGGCGGCTCCGGGCACGCGTACCTTCCACGTCTCCACCGCTGACGGCGTCAAGTGGCTGACCAAGTTCAATCAGTTCGGCGAGCCCGACCAGTGGGGCTACCCGACCTTCGAGGGCGTCTACGAGATGGTCCGGCCGAAGCGCTACCGGGCCGGCGAGACGTACCGGGAGACGTTCAACACGGGCGTCTTCGGACCGCTGCTCGGCGAGAAGATGGGTGTCTTCCGCACCGCGCCCGACCCGGACACGGGCGAGCAGCAGCTCGTCGGTGCCCTGCCGCTGTTCGCCGACGGCAAGGGCCACGCGGGTCTCACGACGCTCACCTCGGCCACGTCGGCGCTGTACCGCGATGGCGTCAAGGTCGGCGAGAACGACGACGCGCTGACCGGGGAGCAGCCCTTCACGGTCGACTCCGGCGACGCCGAGTACCGGCTGACGACGTCCGTGGAGCGCTCGGCGAAGGTCGCCGCGGCCTCCACCCGTATCGACGCCGCGTTCACGTTCCGCTCGAAGCAGGTGGCGGCCACGACGGCGCTTCCGGTGTCCACGGTCCGCTTCGCGGCCCCCGTCGACCTCACCTCGCGCGCGCCGGCCGGCGCGTCGGTCCTGGTGCCGGTGACCGTGCAGGGCGCGGCGGCCGGGAAGAACCTGGCGTCGCTCGCCGTGTCCGTGAGCTACGACGACGGGCAGAGCTGGCAGCTCGTGAAGGTCGAGAACGGCAGGATCTCCGTGAAGAACCCCGCCAAGGACAAGGGCGTCGCGCTCCACGCCGAGGTCACGGACAAGCAGGGCAACGCGTCGACGCTGACGATCCACAACGCGTGGCTCGGCAAGTGACGTCGACCTGGTGACGCGTCACGTGTGACGACGTCACCCGAGCGGCCGGCCCGGGCCTCGCGAGTGAGGCCCGGGCCGGTCGTTCCTTCGTTGGGTCATCGCCGCCGAAAGACCACCGGCGGTCCTGAGGATGTTCCTGCGAGTGGCGTTCTGCGGCAACACGCGCTGACCAGAGCGCCGTCACCACCAACCGCGCCGCCGACGGAGGGGGCGTCTTCGAAGCCGCCGGCACGGTCACGCTGAACGACACCGCGGCCAGGGCGAACACCCCGAACAACCGCGCCCCGCCGAACAGCGTCCCCAGCCGCACCGGCCGCACCGGCTGCACCGGCTGCACCGGCTGACCGAACCCCTCACGCGGGGCCCGCCGTTCGCGGCAGGGCCCCGCGCGTCCACCGCCGGGCACCCGCGAGCACCGGCATGCGTTCCGATGTCCCTCCACCACCTCAACAGCGACGATCCGGGCTCGGCAATGGACAACGTTTCCGTTGAGGGAGCCGATCAATCTGGCCGAAAGGCTTCCGGTGCGATGCGACATGTGAAATTTTACATGTCACACACCAGCTGTCGCGTGTCCCCGCACGCGGCCACAACGGCCCCGGAGGCCCCCGCAGATGCATCCCTTCCGGATATCGAAGGCCAACGGGCGAAGACTTCCCGCACTCGGCGCGGCCGTCTTCATCGCGCTCGGCCTGCTGACGCCACAGAGCCAGGCCGCCTCCGTCGGCGCCACGACCGCGGTCAGTGCGAACGCGACGGGAACCGCGGCCCCGGCGCCGCGGTCGATCCCCGTCCCCAAGTCGCCCGACGCGATGAGCAACGCGTCCCGCTTCCGGATCTCCTCGCAGGACAGTGCCGAGGAGTCCTCCCCGGCACCCGCCCCGGCCGTCAAGCCCGTCAAGGTCGGCAAGCAGTCCTCGGCCGCCGCCGCGGACGAGTGCGGTGACCTCTCCGGCGTCATCAACGCCACGGGCAGCGCGCTGGTCCAACAGCTCAAGGCCCTCCCCCGGATCACCTGTACCTACCCGCTGTTCAACCTCACCGGTGAGGACGCGCGCAAGGCCTTCCGCGAGCCCCAGATGGTGACCGTCGCCCACGCGCTGCGCGACGCCTCCGCCACCTACTCGGGCAGCAACACCGCCGCCATCGGCCAGCTGGTGCTGTTCCTGCGCGCCGGCTTCTACGTGCAGGACAACCACGCGGACGTCGTCGGCGACTACGGCACGGCACTGGACGGCGCGGCGCTCGGCGCGCTGGACGCGTTCTTCGCCTCCCCGCGCAGCAAGGACGTCACCGACGCCAACGGCGAGATCCTCAACGAGGTCGTCACGCTGATCGACAGCACCCACGCGGCGGGCCGGTACGCCGGCGTCGTCAAGTGGATGCTCGGCAGCTACGACGGCACCTGGCCCGGCCAGATGAACCTCTCCATGCAGCACGTCGAGTGGGTCGTCGAGAACGGCTTCAAGGCCAAGAACGACGACCGCGGCTGGCGGGCCGCCCTCAAGGCCGACCCCGCCATCCTCGACACCTGGGCCGGCTTCATCACCCGCAACAGCGCGCAGCTGAACCGCTTGGACGTCGTCAGCAACGTCGGCCGCTTCCTCGGTTACGCCCTCGACGTCCCCGAGCTCAAGGACCGGGTCCGGCCGCTGCTGAAGGACCTGATCAACCGCTACCCGAACGTCGGCCCGACCGCGCCGATCACCATGAACCTGGGCTGGTACACGCGCCAGTACGACAGGAACAACTGCGCGGCCTACGCCGTCTGCGACCTCGGCGACCGTGTCCTCCCGGCCATCCTGCCGATCCAGCACACCTGCACCCCGGCCCTGAAGATCCGCGCCCAGGACATGTCCCCCGGGCAGCTGGCCGCCACCTGCACCAGCCTGGTCAACCAGGACGCGTACTTCCACCGGGTCATCGGCGACAAGGGCGCGATCCCCGGTGACGTGAACACGAACCTCGAGGTCGTCGTCTTCGACGACTACACCAACTACTCGCTGTACGCCTGGGCCATCTACAACATCGACGTGGACAACGGCGGCATGTACGAGGAGGGCAACCCGGCCGCCGCCGGCAACCAGGCCCGCTTCATCGCCCACGAGGCCCACTGGCTGCGCCCGGACTTCGAGATCTGGAACCTCAACCACGAGTACACCCACTACCTCGACGGCCGCTACAACATGGCCGGCGACTTCGAGGCGGGCATGACCACGCCGACCATCTGGTGGGTCGAGGGCATCGCCGAGAACATCTCGTTCGGCTACCGCGACGAGCGCAACGCCGACGCGATCGCCGAGGCCGGCAAGAAGACGTACAAGCTCAGCGACCTCTTCGACACCGTCTACGGCCAGGAGGAGGACCCCGAGGTCAACTCGAACCGCGTCTACCGTTGGGGCTTCCTCGCGGTCCGCTACATGCTCCAGGCGCACCCCGCCGACATCGAGACCGTGCTCGACAAGTACCGCACGGGTGACTGGAACGGCGCCCGTACCTTCCTGAAGCAGACCATCGGCACCGGCTACGACGCCGACTTCGCCACCTGGCTGACGACCGCCTGCGCGACGAACGACTGCGGCCCGCTGCCGGAGGCCTCGGCCCCCGCCGCCCCGCTCTGCACCATCAGCGACCCCCGTCAGTTCGACAAGAACTGCCGCCGGGACAACCTCGCCGCCACCACCGGCAACTACAGCTACCACTTCGTGTACCTGCCGGCCGGCGTCAAGCAGCTGACCATCACCAGCAGCGGCGGCACCGGCAACGCCGACCTGTACTTCGGCAGCAGCTGGGCCACCACCGGCAACTACCAGGCGAAGTCCGCCAACGCCGGCAACAACGAGACCCTGACCATCGACAACCCGCCGTCCGGCTGGGTCTACTTCAGCCTCGCCGCCGCGCAGGGCTTCAGCGGTGTGACCCTCTCCACGCAGTCCAAGTAAGCCGGTCCACCGGGGCCGGCTCCCCTCGGCCGGCCCCGGCGAAACCGGCGCAAGACGTCATCGGACATGCGCGGAAGGTGACGACCCCGTCACCGCCGGCGGGATCCCGCGCATGCACGTGCGGCCGGGGCTTCCTACCATGAAGGCATAGGTCTCGCGGTTCTTTCGGGGTTCGACCGAAGCGAGGGAACATGGCAGCAGCCGAGCATGCCGAGCCCGCCGGACGTCCGGCGGAACTCAAGCACAACGCGATCGGCTTCGTCGACGCCCTCGTCATCGGGCTCAACTCCACCTCCCCCGCGTACTCCCTCGCGGCCGTCATCGGCCCCGTCGTCGCGCTGGTCGGGATCTACGCCCCCGGCGTGATGTTCGCGGCCTTCGTGCCGATGCTGCTGATCGCGTCGGCGTTCTACTACCTGAACAAGGTCGACCAGGACTGCGGCACCACCTTCTCCTGGGTCACCCGGGCCATGGGCCCCTGGGCGGGCTGGCTCGGCGGCTGGGCCATCGCCATGACCGGCGTCCTGGTCGTCGGTTCGCTCGCCGACGTCGCCGTCACCTTCGGCCTGCTCGCCGTCGGCCTCGACAGCTGGGTGGACAACACCTTCGTACGCCAACTGCTCACGGTGCTGCTCATCCTCGTGATGACGGCCGTGTGCGTCATCGGCACCGAGCTGTCGGCGAAGCTGCAGAACGTCCTCATCCTGGCGCAGGTCGTCTGCCTGCTGATCTTCGTGGGGGTGGCCTTCTACGCCGTCTACGCCGGCACGAGCAAGTACGACTCGGTCGAACCCGCCCTCGGCTGGCTGAACCCGTTCGGCGCCGGTGGCGCGGCGCTGACCGGCGGGCTGCTCCTGGGCGTCTTCATCTACTGGGGCTGGGAGTCGGCGGTCAACCTCACCGAGGAGGTCAAGGACTCCGCGACCGCCCCCGGCAAGGCGGGGCTCTGGTCGACCGTCATCCTGCTCGTGACGTACGTGTCCGTGGGGTTCGCGGTCGTGGCCTACGCCGGTCCGGTGTTCCTGGCCGAGAACGCCGGGGAAGAGGAGTTCATCTTCGCGCAGCTCGCCGGGGACGTGCTGGGCGGCTGGGACTGGGTCCTGCTGCTGGCCGTCTGCACCTCCGCGATCGCCTCCACCCAGACCACCATCATCCCGGCCTCGCGTACCGCGCTCTCCATGGCTCGCCGCCGGGCGCTGCCCGCGCACTACGGCCACATCAGCCCACGCTTCCGCACCCCTGACGTGAGTACGTGGTGGGTCGCCGGCATCGCCATCGCCTGGTACCTCGTGGTGAACCAGATCAGCGCCAACGCCCTCTTCGACTCGCTCACCGCGCTCTCGCTGCTGATCGCCTTCTACTACGCGCTCACAGGCGTCGCCTGCGTGGTCTACTACCGCCGCCAGCTCTTCAAGAGCCTCCACAACCTCCTGCTGATCGGCCTCGGCCCCCTGGTCGGTGCCGGACTCCTGGCGTGGCTCCTGGTGAGGTCGGTCTCCGACATGTCCGATCCGGCGAACTCGTACAGCGGCACCTCGTGGTTCGGCCTCGGGCCGCCGCTCGTCATCGGCATCTGCATCGCCGTCGCCGGGGTGGTCATCATGTGCGTACGGCGCCTGTGGGCACCGGCGTTCTGGCAGGAGCGCCCCGGCGTGGCCGACCCGGCTCCGGTCCACCGCCACGAGGAGTCCTGAGACGTCTCCCGGTCAGCCGAAGTCGCGGAGCCCGAGCGGACCGGTGACCAGGTGCCGGAGGAGGACGTCCAGCGGCCCGTCGACCGTCGACCCGCGCGGACGATCACCCGTCGAGTCGCCCGGCACCCGGTGCTACCTCGACTGTCCGCCCTCGGCATCGCGCAGCAGACGCATGCCGTCGAACGCGTGCGGGTCTCAGCCCTGAGCGCGGTAGAGCGTCAGTTGGCCGCGGACGAACAGGTGGACGTAGCCGCACGACAGACAGATGAGACCGTTCGCCGACTCGTTGGCCCACGCCAGGTTGAGGAATTCCATCCCCGAGCTGTTCAGCTTCACCTCCCGCTCCCGGAAGACGTCGCCGTCACAGACCAGGCAGCGGATCCTCTTCGCCCCGAGCTGCGCGTGCACGGCCTTGGCCATACTGTCTCCCCCTGCTGATTCCCGGCTTCCGGCTTCCGGCTACCGGCGTCGAACTTGCCTTCGATGATCATGCCGCACCATCGTGGCGCCAGGCCACCCACCAGGTCACCGCCGTGACGCGGCAGTCATCGACACGCCAAAGGCGCTGGTCACCACAGTGAACGAGCGCCCCGCCGCCCGGTCAGGCGGTTCCGTACCGACGGGCGAGTACGCCGATCGTGTCGGCCATGGCCTGGCGCAGCTCCGGGGGTGCGAGGACCTCGATGTCGGCGCCGAGCCGCAGCAGCTCGCCGCACGCGTGCTCGGTGCTCTCGGTCGGGACGACCGCCTCGACCCATCCGTCGTCGCCGACCGGGTTCTCGGTGGCCTCGACCGCTCGCACCACCTCCGCGGGGACGTTGTCGGCGAGGCGTCGACGGCCGCGCGGGGACAGGCGGACCGTGGCGGTGCCGGTGTAGCGGCGGGCCTGGAAGTCATCGAGGTAGGAGGTCCAGTGCGCGGCCAGGTCGAAGTCCTCCGGCCGGTCGAACCGCTCGTCGCTCGCCGTCGCGTCGAGGACCTGGGTGACCCGGTAGGTCGAGGTCCGGTTCTCGGTGGCGGCCACGAGGTACCAGACGCCGGACTTGAGCACGAGGCCGTACGGGCGCAGCCGGCGGCACACCTCCCGCGGTTCGCGCCAGCGGCGGTACCGCACGTCCACCGCACGCCGGGTGAGCACCGCGTCGACGAACAGGGGCAGATGCGGTGTCCGTTCGGGCTCCCGGTACCAGGCGGGAGCGTCCAGGTGGAACACCGCCGCCGTCCGCGCCGCCTCCTCGCGCAGCCCCTCCGGCAAGGCGGCCAGCAGCTTCAGCCGTGCGGCCGTGACGTCCGTCGCGAGTCCCAGGTCGGCGGCGGGACCGGGCAGCCCGGCGAAGAACAGGGCACGCGCCTCGCCCTGGCTCATCCCGGTCAGCCGGGTGCGGTAGCCGTCGAGCAGCTGGTAGCCGCCTCCGTGGCCCGGCTCCGCGTAGACCGGGACCCCGGCGTCCTGAAGCCGCGCCATGTCCCGATAGGCGGTCCGCACGGACACTCCCAGCTCGTCGGCGACCACCCGCGCGGAGACGCGACCACGGGATTGCAACAACAGCAGCACTGACAACAGTCGACCGGCGGACATGAACGCATTCTCTCCGGAAACACGGAAACCCTGACAGCCCCTGACACACGGCCGCCCTACGGTCGGTCCACTCGGACATGACGTGAACAGGAGCCCTGACGTGCGCCCTACCGAAGCCGCCACCGATCCGGTCGGCCGCCCCACCGTGATCGAGCTTCGCCAGTACACGCTGCGGCCGGGCCGACGCGACGAGCTCATCGACCTCTTCGACCGGGAGTTCGTCGAGACGCAGGAAGCGACCGGGATGCTCGTGCTCGGCCAGTTCCGGGACCTCGACGACCCGGACCGCTTCGTCTGGCTGCGCGGGTTCCGGGACATGGCGGCCCGGCACCGGGCTCTGACCGCGTTCTACGGCGGCCCCGTCTGGGCCGGGTCCGGCCCCCGGGCCAACGCCACGATGCTGGACTCCGACGACGTCCTGCTGCTGCGCCACCTCTCGGGCGACACCGGCTTCGCCGCTTCCCCGTCCGAGCGGCCCCGGGCCGGCGCCCCCGTACCGGCGGGGTTCGTGTCCGCCACCGTGTGGTCCTTCCCTCCCGGTCGGCGGGGCGGCGTCGACCTGATCCGGGACGGTCTCCTCCCCCTGCTCCACGAGACGGGTCCCGCGCCGCTCGCCGTCCTCACCACCGAGACGGCGCGCAACACGTTCCCCAGGCTGCCGGTCCGCACCGGCGAGAACGTCGCCGTGGTCCTCACCTCGTACCCGGACGAGCGCGCGCACCGGCGGCACCTCGCCGAGGTCCGGGCCCATCCCGTGGCACGGGACGAGATCCTGCCGGCCGTCGGGCGGGAGCAGACGGGTGTCCCCCGGACGTTGCGCCTGGCTCCCACCGGCCGTTCCCTCATCCGCTGAGCACCGGTCCGCCGGTCGTCAGGCGGGTACGGCTCCCACCAGGCCACCGTCGATGACGAGGTCCTGGCCGTTGACGTAGGAGGCGTCGGACGAGGCGAGGAACGCCACGGCGGCGGCGACCTCCTCCGGGCGTCCGAAGCGGCCCGCGACGATCCGGCCGGTCACGTCCTTCGCCTCCGCCTCGCTCAGTGCGGCGGAGGGGTACATCGGGGTGTCGATGTAGCCGGGGCTGACGGAGTTCACGCGGATGCCACGCGGGGCGAGCGCGGCCGCGAGGGTCCGGGCCAGGTTGTGCGCGGCGGCCTTGGTCGCCGAGTACAGGGTGAGGACACTGTTCCCCCGGTGCAGCGTCCAGGACGCGTTGATGACGACGGAGCCGCCGTCCGCGAGGAGCGGCAGCGCCTTCTGGACCGTGAAGAACACCCCCTTGAGGTTGACGTCGACGGCCTGGTCGAACGCCGCCTCGGTGATGTCCTCGAACGGTAGGAACACACCGGTTCCGGCGTTCGCGAAGAGGCTGTCGAGACGGCCGTGACGCTCACGGACCGTCTCCATCAGCGCGTCCACCGCGCCGAGGTCGGCGGCGTCGGCGACGACGCCCGACGCCCCGGGGCCCAGCCGGCGGACGGCGGCGTCCACCCGGTCGCGCGTGCGGCCGGTGACGACCACGTGGGCGCCCTCGGCGACGAGGCGGTGTGCGGTGGCCAGCCCCATGCCGCTGGTTCCGCCGGTGACGAGGACGGTCTTGCCGGTGAAGCGGTTCATACCCGTGCTCCGACCAGGGTGTTCGTGAGGTGGTCGGCGAGCCGGGGCAGCCAGTCGGGGCGCGCGTTGCCGAGGAGGTGGTCGCCGTGCGCGACGGACAGGTAGGTGCCGTGCGGTGCGAGCCGGGCCAGGGGCTCGCCGTTCGTCACGCCGGGGATGACGTCCCGGCCTCCGTCCACGACCAGCAGCGGGGCCGCGATGCGGGGTGCCAGGGCGGTGAGGTCCACGCTCTGGACGAACTCCCCGGCCGCGTCGGCCCCTTCGGTACGTCGCGCCATGATGTCCCTTACGGGCGCGGGCAGTTCCGCCCAGTCGAGGCGGAAAGGCCCGCTGACGGTGGCGACCGCCGCGACGCGCGGCTCCAGTGCGGCGGTACGGGCCGCGAAGTAGCCGCCCAGGCTGAGGCCGACCAGCCCGACGCGCGGCACGCCGAGCGCGTCGACGACCCGGCCCACGACCTGCTCGTAGGCGGGCGTCAGGGTCGTCGTGGCCGCGAGGGCGCCCTGCCCGGGGCCGTCCATGGCGTACACCGCGAGGCCTCTGGCCAGCAGTGCGTCCACCAGATCGAGGAACTCCTCCTTGGCGGAGTCGAGGCCGGGGACGACGACCACGGTGCCGGGGGCGTCGGCGGGGCCGCGCAGCCAGCCGGTGAATCCCTCGCCGGTCACCCGCCGCGCGCCGGGCTCCAGCACCTTGAGCGCCTGGCCCACGGCCCGGTCCGCCGCTGCGGCGGCGCGGCCGGCTTCGGCGTACGGCGCGAGCGTGGCGAGGTGGAACCACCTGGCCGCGGTCAGCAGGTACTCCCCCGCCGTGACGGGGGAACCCGCGCCTTCCGCGCGCTCCAGGTACGCCTCTCCGGTGCGGACGAAGGACGGGCCCCAGCTGGCGACGGAGGTGAGGCCGTCGGTGACACGGCGGTACTCGTGCGCGTCGACGCCCGTGCCGGTGGCCCGGGTCCACTGGGCGGCGGCGAAGTCGGCGGCGTTCATCGTGCTGCTCCCGTCGTCAGGACGGCCTTGCCCCGGATTCGGCGTTCCCGCAGGTCGACCAGGGTGTCGGCGGTATCGGACCAGTCGGCGGTCCGGCCGATCTCCGGGTGCAGCCTGCCCCCTTCCACGAGGCGGACCAAGGTCGCGAGATCGGCGGCGTACGGGGCGCCGGCGTAGTGGAAGT
The DNA here is from genome assembly GCF_042717315.1 of Streptomyces sp. NPDC058650. Classification (NCBI taxonomy): domain Bacteria; kingdom Bacillati; phylum Actinomycetota; class Actinomycetes; order Kitasatosporales; family Streptomycetaceae; genus Streptomyces; species Streptomyces sp. NPDC058650. The sequence continues at coordinate 24,210 of NZ_JBHXRL010000017.1, read as the reverse complement.
GCCGGATCGTGACGCCTTCGGGCCCGCCGAGGAGGTCGAAGAAGTCGAGCGTCACGGGGGTGCGGCCGGCCTGGCCGAACCAGACGAGCGTGCCGCCCGGACGTACCTTCGCGAGCGCGACCGGCAGGTCAGGCCCTCCCGTGGACTCCAGTACGACGTCGAACGGTCCCCGGGCCGCCGCGACGTCGTGCACCACCCGCGCGCCCAGCTCCGTGAGCCGTGCGCCGCGCGCCGGGGTGGCCGTGACGGCGGTGACCTCGGCTCCCGCTGCCACGGCCAGTTCGGTGAGGTAGTGGCCGACCCCGCCGGAGGCACCGGTCAGCAGGACGCGCCGGCCGGCCGGCGAACCGGCCGTGCGCAGCAGACGCAGGGCGGTGATCCCGGCCAGGGGCAGGGCCGCCGCCCGTACGCTGTCGATGCCGTCCGGGAGGACGGCGAGGGAGTGCGTGGGCACCGCGGCGTACTCGGCCCACCCGCCCCACGCCGGATGCCCGACCACGCGGGTGCCGATGCCGGGGCCCGAGCCGTCCGCGGCCTCCTGTACGACGAGCCCCGCGACGTCCTTGCCCGGCAGCAGCCCCGGCCGGGGGTGTTCGAGCAGGAACGTCTCGCCGCGGTTCGGCGAGAACGCCTCGACCTTGATCAGTGCCTCGCCGGGCTCCGGTAGGGGCAGGGGTGCTTCGGCGAAGGCGACCGGACGCGCCGCCTCCCCGGTGGGAATCAGTCTTCGCATGGGCACGATGCAACATCCGCGACCGCCCCGCGATCCAACAACAGGCGGACGACGCCGACAACGCATGGTTGTCACCTATGGTGAGAGCCGTGGATCTCGACATGGCACAGGTACGCGCCTTCGTGCGCACCGCCGAGGAGCTGCATTTCGGGAGGGCCGCCGGGACGCTCGACGTCTCCCAGCAGGCCTTGTCCAAGCGGATCGCGCGGCTGGAATCCCTGCTCGGCACCCGGCTGTTCGAGCGCGGCGGCAACGGCGTCCGCCTCACCGGGGCCGGACGGCGTTTCCTCGCGCCCGCCCGGCAGACGCTGGCCGCTGCCGACGACGCTGTCGCGGCGGCCGTGGGCAACGACCGTCCGCTGCGCGTGGACGTCTGGGGGCACCTCTACGCGCCGATGAGGACCCTCGCCCGGATCGCCGGAGAGGCCGGGGAGTTGGTGTCGGGGCACGGACGCGACCTGCCGTCGGTGACGGAGGCCCTGCTGCGGGGTGACATCGACGCGGCGGTCGGCCGGGTCCACCCTCCGCTGCGCGCCGGGCTGACGCACCGGCTCGTCCGGCTCGAACCGGTCGACGCCGTCCTCAGTACGGGCCATCCCCTCGCCGCCGAATCGTCACTGCGCCCGGACCGGCTGCGCGACAGCGTGCTGTGGGCACCCGGTCCGCTGGACCGGCTCGACTTCCTCCACCGGTTCGCCGACCGGTTCGGCATCCGCGACCGGGCCGCGAGCGTCAACCTGGGCCTCGCCCACTTCCTCGGCGAAGTGGCGGCGAACCCGCGGCGCTTCTCGCTGCTGCCCGCGGACGTGCCCCTGCCGGAGGTCCCCGGGCTGCGCTCGGTCCCGCTCGTCGACCCCACACCGCTGTACGCCTGGTCGCTGCTGTGGCGCACCGGCAGCGGACACCCCGGGCTGCACGGGCTCACCGCCGCCTGCGCCGCGGAGGCACGGCGCAGCCGATGGCTCGAGTACGACCCCGCACGCGACTGGCTGCCGGAGCCGCCCGAGCACTGACCCCCCCGGCCCTGCCCCCTTCCCCTGTCGGCCCTCGGCACTCGGCGGCGGGGGGCGAGATGCGCGGCGCAGTCCTCGACCGTCCGCCGCCAGAGGCGCTCGGTGTCGACGAGAGCGCCGAGGGAGTCGTCGACGGCGCTCTGTCGGGGCATGGCGGCGGTGCTCCTCAGCGGGCTATCGGGGTGTCGGACACCCCCTGACGGTCGGTTCTAGGCGAGCGGGCGGCACAGCAGGGCGTCGGGGGCGCCGCCGTGGTTCCACTTCCAGGTGAAGGCGACGCCGGCGACGTACTCGTCGTCGTCGCACTGGCCCTTGTAGTAGCCCGGCGCCCAGTCGCTGGCGTTCGAGCCTCCGGTGGCGGGCCGGTTGTCGCCCTTGTCGAACCAGAGCACGCGGTTGGTGGTGGGGAGAGAGGCGGTCGCGGGCGCGCACAGCAGGGCCGACATGGCGTTGCCCTTCACGCTGTAGCCCACCGCGAAGGTGCGGTCGGGGCACTGGCGCTTGTCGTAGCCGCTCGCCCAGTCGCCACCGGTGACGTACCGCTCGTCGGTGACGACGGTCCAGGGGCCGCTCGCCTTCGCCGGCTGACCGGCGTCGGTGCACAGGCCGCGGTTGTCACCGCGGCCGAGGCCGACGAGCCGCTGGGTGTCGGGGCAGTTGCCCTTGCGGTTGCCCGGGGACCAGTCCGGCTTCGCCAGCATGGTGGCGGAGACGTTGTAGTCGGTGTGGTCGAGGTCGAGCATGTTCCAGCGGGTGGCCGGTGCGATGGGTCCGGTCCGGCCCCCGGCGACGAGCTTGTTCCAGTCGTCGGCGCGCCAGTCGCCGCCGTCCTGGATGCCCTGGCGGCTGCCGTTCGCGCCGTATCCGAGGAGGGCCCAGTTGTCCATCTGGGCGCCGGAGGCGTCGGTCCAGCCGACGAGGGGCCAGATCGCGAAGTCGGTGTCGTTCTTGACGAGGATGTCGGTGAAGCGGTGGAACCAGGCCTGTTCCTTGGTGCTGGTCGAACCGCGGCCGCCCGCGCCGAACTCGCTGATCCAGACCGGTGCGGTGAAGTGCTGTCCCGACCGGGTGACGAAGAGGGCCTCGTCGTCGACGACCCGGGCGAGCTGCTCGGCGGTGAAGTCCTCGTAGCGGGGGTCGCTGGTGGAGCCGGGGCCGCTGCCGGCTCCGGTGTTGGCGGGGCCGGTGTAGCCGTAGAAGTGGGCGGCGTACACGAGCTTGTCCGACTGGATCAGGGTGTGGGAGAGGGTGGCGACCGGCTTCAGCTGCGGGCGGCCGTGCTCCAGCCCGTCGAGCGGGATGCCGTACCAGTTGATGCCTTCCATGACGATGAGCATGTCGGGGTTGGCCTGGAGGATCTTGTTCCCGGCTTCTTCGTACGCGGCGTACAGGTCGTGGTCGTCGTACCAGCCCCAGTTCGGGTTGTCCCAGGTGTCGCGGCGGACCTCGTTGCGCAGGTCGGCGCCGACCACGCGCTTGTTGGCCTTGTAGCGGTTCGTCAGGAACACCCAGTCGTTCACCCACTGCTGGGTGGTCTGACCGCTGTTCCAGCGTTCGTTGCCGTCGAGGCCACAGCAGAAGCGGGCCGTGGTCGTGTGGTTGTTGAGGATCACCGCGAAGCCGTCGGCGGTGAGCGCGGCGATGGCCGCGTCGAGGACCTGGAGGGGGGTCTTGCCCTTCAGCTGCGGGTTGGCGGCGACGGCCGCGTCCGGGACGGGGGTGGTGTTGTGGACGAGGGCGTTGGAGAACGGCAGCCGAATGCTGTTGAGGCCGAGGCGGTGGAAGTCGGCCAGGATGGTGGACATCGGGACCCGGTCGAGGCCGAGGGGCATGTTGTCGGCTTTGATGCCGTGCATGTGGTTGGCGGGGTCGTTGATGTCCCCGTTGCCGGTCCAGGTGCCCTGGGCGCCCTCCCAGTTGCCCGACTTCAACTTGAAGCGGTTGCCGTCGGCGTCGACGATCCAGCGGCCCCGGGTGCTGAGCGGTGCGGTCCAGGACGCGGCGAGCTGCGGGCCGGTCAGGGGTACGGGCGGTGCCACCGCCTCCGCCGCGGCGGGCTGGAGCGAGGTGGCGGAGGCGGGTGTACCGAGGAGCAGCGCGGACAGCACGGCGAGGGCCGCTGTGGCGCGTCGGAGCAGTGGGCGAGATGGCACGGGATCTCCTTACGGAAGGGGTCGTGAGCCTGTTCTCGTGATGCGGTTCATGAGGGGCGGGGCTGTGGAGCCGCGGGTCAGCCCTTGAGGCCGCTGGTGGCGATGCCTTCGACGATGTAGCGCTGGGCGACGAGGAACATGACGACCAGGGGGGTGATGGTGACGACGGCGCCGGCGAAGAGCCCCGGCAGGTTGATCGTCTGCGAGGTGAGGAAGGTGGACAGCGCGATCTGCGCGGTCCAGGCGGACGGGTCCTGGCCGATGACGAGGGGCCACAGGAAGGAGTTCCAGCTGTCGATGAAGGACAGCGCCCCGAGCGAGGCCAGCATGGCTCCGGAGCTCGGCAGTGCGATCCGCCGGTACAGACCGAGCCAGCCGAGGCCGTCGAGCCGGCCGGCCTCCTCGATCTCGGTCGGGAACTGGAGGTAGAAGTTGCGGAACAGCAGCACCGCGAACGGGTTGAAGAGACCGGGCACGATGAGGCCCCAGAGCGTGTTGACGCCGCCCATCGAGCCGACGACGACGAACGTCGGGACGAAGGTGACCGAGCCGGGGATCATCAGCGTCGCCACCACCAGGGCGAGCAGCACACCGCGTCCCGGGACGGGGATCCGGGCGAGGGCGTAGCCGGCGGCGGACGCGAGGAGCGTCGAGACGGGCGCGGTGATGCCGGCGATCAGCAGCGAGTTGCCGAGGGCTCGGGCCATGTTCACGGTGGGGTCGGCGAACAGGGCGGTGAAGTTCTCGACGTGCGGGGTCGAGGGCCACCACGTCCACTCCGGAGCGGTCAGACTCCGCGAGTCCATCAGCGAGTTGCGGAGCATCAGGTAGAAGGGCGCGAGGAAGGCCGCGGTCAGCAGGCCGATGAGGAGGCCGCGTACGAGGAGGCGCGCGCCGCGGGAGAGTCCGGGCAGGGTGATCACGGGTGTCGTCACGGGTGGCTCACTCTCCGCTCCTGCCGAAGCCGGTGAACCGCCCCTGGATCAGGGTCACTCCGACGATGACGGCGGTGAGCACGAAGGCGCCGGCGGAGCCGAGGCCGTAGTTCTGGCTTCCCATGGCGGTGTTGTAGAGGTGGACCAGCGGGGTCTGTACGGGGGCGGTGCCGGTTCCGGAGAGCCCGCTGTTGAAGAGGTTGTAGAACTCGTCGAAGGCCTGGAAGGCGGCGATGAACAGGAGCATCAGGACGGCGACGGAGGTGTTCCGCAGCATCGGCAGGGTGATCCTGGTCAGGAGCCGCCGGCCGGTGGCGCCGTCGAGGGCGGCGGCCTCGTTGACCTCCTGGGGGATGGCCTGGAGCCCGGCGAGGAAGAGCACCATGTAGAAGCCGACCTGGAGCCAGAGGCGCAGGGTGACGAGCACGACCCAGTAGAGCGGCGGCGAGGAGGACTGCAGCCAGGCCACGGGTTCCGCTCCGAACCAGCCGCCGATGGTGTTGGCTATGCCCGCCGGCAGGCCGTTGAACAGGGACATCTTCCACAGCAGTGACGCGGCGACGTAGGAGACGGCCGCCGGGATGAGGAAGGTGGTCCGCAGCAGCGCCCGGCCCCGGCGGACACGGTGCACGAGCAGGGCGAGCCCGAGGGAGGCGGCGAAGGTGACCGGCACGATGAAGGCGGTGAACACGAGGATCTGGAGCAGCGAGTCGCGGAACGCCTCGTCGGCCAGGAGCCTTTGGTAGTTCTCCAGTCCGACCCACTGGCCGAGGGCGATGGTGCCGCGCGCGTCGCTGAGGCTGAGCAGGAAGCTCCAGCCGATCGCGACGTACTTGAAGACGCCGAGCCCGATCAGCGTCGGCGCGGTCAGCACCACGAACGCGATCCAGGCGGACCGGCCGACGCGGGGACGGCCGGTGCCGGGACGGCCGATGCCAGGACGGCCGGTACGGGGACGGCCGGTACGGCCGGCGCCTCGCGGGGAGTCCGCGGGGCGCCCGGCACGTTCGGGCGTCAGCGTGAGGTCGGTCGCCGGGTTCATCGGCCGAGCTGCTTGTCTATCTCGCGCTGTGCCTTCTTCACCGCGTCGGCCAGGAGGCCGGCCGGTTCGCCCTGCCCACCGACGATCTTCGCCGCGGCGGCGTTGAAGGCGCTGCTCACCGCGGTGTCCCAGGTGCCCGGGTAGTGCTTCCCGTACTTCTGGGCGAGCCCCACGGCCTCCTTGGCGGGGCCGGCCGAGAGCTTCTTCGCGGTGGCCGCCACGGACGTGCGCGGCGGGACGTGGAAGCCGTAGCTCTCGGCGAAGTCCTTCTGCAGGTCGCCCTGTTCCACCCAGAGCCACTGGACGAACCTCTTGGCCGCGGCCACGTTCCTGCCCTTGGCGTTGACGCAGCTGGTCCAGCCGCCGACCCGGACGACGGGGGCGCCGCCGGCCTTGAAGGCGGGCCAGGGCACCACACCGAAGTCGTCGCCGAGCGCCGCCGTGACGGCCGGCATCGACCACAGTCCGCCCCACTGCATCGGCACGACGCCCTGGGTGAGGGCGGCGGGGTCCCACCAGTCGGTGGTGAAGCCGAGCAGCAGCGACTTGTCGTCGTGCAGGCGCTTCAGTCCGGTCAGTGCTTCGAGGGCCTGCGGCGAGCCGAAGGCCACCTTGCCGTCGCGGGTCACGAGGTCGCCGCCGTTGGAGAAGACGGCGAGGGTCGCGGAGTCGCCGAGGCCGTCGTTGCCGACGAACAGGCCCTTGTTCTTCTTGGTGGTGAGGGCCTTCGCCGCGGCGACGAGGCCGTCGAATGTGGTGGGCGGGGTGATCCCGGCCTTCGACAGGACGCTCCTGCGGTAGTAGAGCATCATGACGTCGTCGATCATCTTGACGCCGTAGAGCTTGCCGTCGACGCCGACCGCGTCCACGGCGTTCTTGTTGAAGTCGCTTCTCGCGCTGCCGTACACCTCGTCGAGCGCGGCGATCTGGCCCCGGCGGGCGAGGCTCTCGCTGAAGTCGCCGATCTCGAACACGTCGGGGGCGGCTTCGGTCAGCAGTGTCGCGTTGAGCTTGCCCGCGTAGTCGCCGGGAACCCACGTCACCTTGACGGCGATGTCCGGATGGGCCTTGGTGAAGGCGGTGGCGTAGCGGAGGACCGCCTGCTGGGCGCCGGCCTCGCCGTAGGCGTGGTACCAGACGTTGAGGGTGGTCTTCGCTCCGGAGGCGGAGCCGCCGGTGGGGTCGGTGCTACAGGCGGTCGTCAGGACACTCCCGGCGGCGACGAGCAGCGATCCCGTGAGGAATCCGCGTCGGCTGAGCTCGGTTCTGCGTGCGCTCATGTCCCGTCCTTCTGTGAGGGTGTGTGCAGGGCGGATGTGCTACCTGGTCGGCGCCTTCGTCCGTGCTTGCCGGCAGAGGAGGGCGACGGCCAAAGAGTCGTACGTGACGGCGGGGAGTCATACGTGACGGCAGGGAGTCGTGCGTGACGGCAGGGAGTCGTGCGTGACGGCAGGGGGAGTCGCACACGACGGTGGGGAGTCGTCCGTGACGGCTGCGGGAGCGATCAGCCGGCGCCGGCCGTGGGCGTGGCCGTGTACTGCGGGAAGAGCGCCTGGATGGCCACGGCGGCGCCGCCGCGGGCCCACTCCTCCCAGGGGAGCGGGCGCAGCGACAGCGGGCACCGGGACGCCGCCCCGAAGGCCTGCGCCGCGTACGCGTCCTGGATGTGACGGCCCAGCAGGTCGTAGGCGTCGACACCTTCGCCGCTGACGACGACCCGCTCCGGGCCGACGAGGTTGACGAGTGCGGCGATGCCGACCCCGATCGCGGTTCCGGCCCGGGCGAAGGCCCCGCGGGCAGCGGGATGTCCCTCGCGGGCCATGTCGACGACCTCGCCGAAGGTGAGGTTCCCGATGCCGGTGTCGCGGCGGACCGCTGCGAGGATCGCGTCGGTCGAGGCGATCGCCTCGACGCAGCCGTGCGCCCCGCACCAGCAGCGCGGACCGGTCGGGTCCACGCAGAGGTGCCCGACCTCTCCCGCGACGCCATGGGCACCCCGGAGCAGGCGCCCGTTGACGACGAGGGCGGAACCGATGCCCGCGCCGATGGTGACCAGCGCGAAATGGCCGGTGCCGATGCCTTCGCCGAACCAGTGCTCCGCGACGGTCAGTGCCCTGACGTCGTTCTCGACGGTGACCGACAGACCGGTGGAGGCGGCGAGCAGTTCCGCGAGCGGTACGTCCCGCCAGCCGAGGAGTCCGGAGTGGCGGAGCAGGCCGCTGTCGCGGTCCACGTCGCCGTTGACCGCGACGCCGAGGTGACGCGTACGGTCCCGGAACGCGGGTTCGCTGTCGAGCAGTTCGTCGACGAGCTCGGCGACGAGGCGGGCGACGGCCTCGGGGGTGCACTCGCCGACGGGCCGGACGGCCGTGGCCCGGATGCCGGCCCGCAGATCGCACACGGCACCGAAGAGCCGGCCGAGGGTGATCTTCAGCCCGATGAAGTACTCCCTGTCCGGTGCGACCGCCAGCGGGTTGACCGGCCTCCCCGCACCGGGTGCGGTGCGCTCCGGCGGCAGTTCGTACAGGTAGCCGTCGTCGATGAGGGGCCGGGCCGCCTTGGTGACGGCGGTCGAGGAGAGCCCCGTCCGCCGCGCCAGCTCCACTCGACTGAGCGGACCCTCGGCGAGCAGCAGGGCGAGCACCGCCGTCTCGGCGGGTGCGGTGACCAAGGGCTGTGAGTGATGTCGAAACACGGGAGCAACGTAGAGCAAATAAATAACTTCTTCCAGTATTGATTTGGAAGTCGGCCCCGCCCTACGCTCAGCCCGCCTCCTCACCCTGCCCAGGACACTCGACGTCGGTGTCGCTGTCCCGCCATCTCGCCCTGGATTCCGGCCTGTTCCTCCTCCGCACGTCAGGGGACCATCCGTGCTCGCCACGCTCCCGCCCATCACCTTCGATCCCGGTCGCGGTCTCGCGGTCCTGCGCACGCCGAACAGCCTGTACGCGCTGCGCGTCGGCGCCGACGGCAGCCCCCGGCACCTGTACTGGGGCGCACCACTCGACACCCTCACCCTCGCCGGACTCCCCGACGCCACCTCCCCCGCCGCAAGCAGCTTCGAGGCCGATGCCGCGCCCGACGAACTCGCGCCGCAGACCGGGGCGCGCTTCGGACCCGCGGGCCTTCAAGTCCGCTACGCCGACGGGACCCGGGGCACCCAGTGGCGCTTCGCCGGCCACTCCGTCGACGGCGGCGAGCTCCGGCTGCGGCTCGACGACCGGCACCGCCCCCTGCGGGCCGAACTCTGCTACCGCGTCCGGGCCGACACCGATGTCGTCGAACGCTGGACGGAGTTGACCCACACCGGGACGCCGGACGGTCCGCCGGATCCCGTCACCGTCGACCGGCTGGACTCGGCCTCCTGGACCGCTCCCCCGCTGGCCGACTACCGGCTGAGTCATCTGGTCGGCGGCTGGAACAGCGAGTTCCAGCTCCAGAACGACCGACTGCCCGTGGCCGAGACCGTGTTGACGAGCCGCCGGGGACTCACGGGGCACCACGCGAGCCCGTGGCTGGCCGTCGACGACGGCACCGCGACCGAGGAGCTGGGCGAGGTGTGGAGCACCGCACTCGCCTGGAGCGGGAGTTGGCGCGTCACGGTCCATCGCGACCCGGTCGGCCGCACCACCTGGACCGGTGGTTTCGGTCACGAGGGGACCAGTTGGACCCTGCGCGCGGGGCAGAGCCTTCGTACCCCGACGTACGCGGGCCTCTACTCGTCCGGCGGCTTCGGCGCGGCCAGCCGCGCCTGGCACGCGTACGTACGCGGACACGTGCTGCCGGAGCCGGAACGGGACCGGCCGGTGCTCTACAACTCCTGGGAGGCCACCGGATTCGACGTCGACGAGGCCGGGCAGATCCGGCTCGCGCACCTGGCGGCCCGTGCGGGCGCCGAGCTCTTCGTCCTGGACGACGGCTGGTTCGGCACACGCCGTGACGACCGCTCCGGGCTCGGCGACTGGACTCCCCGCCCGGAGGCCTTCCCCGGCGGACTGCGGCCGCTCGCCGACGAGGTGCACCGCCTGGGCATGGACTTCGGACTGTGGGTGGAGCCGGAAATGGTCAACCGCGACAGCGAGTTGTACCGGACCCATCCGGACTGGGTCCTCCACTCGCCCCGGCTCGACGTGACGGAACTGCGCAATCAGCTGGTCCTGGACTTCGCCCGGCCCGAGGTCGAGGAGTGGGCCCAGCGGACCCTGGACCACCTCGTGCGCGCCTACGACGTCGACTGGCTCAAGTGGGACGCCAACCGGGCCTTCACCGAGGCCGGCCGGGGCGGCCACCCCGACCCCGACCGCCTGTGGATCGACCACACACGGGCCGTCCACCGGATCATGGACCGGCTGCGCGCCACCCACCCCGGTCTGCGGATCGAGGCGTGCGCGGGCGGCGGCGGGCGTGTCGACCTCGGCATGCTCGCCCGCACCGACCAGGCCTGGACGTCGGACAACACCGACCCGGTCGACCGGATCGGCATCCAGCACGGTTTCGGTCAGCTCTTCCCCGCCGCCGCCATGGCCGCGTGGGTCACCGACAGTCCCAACCCGACCACCGGCCGGCGGACTCCGCTGCGCTTCCGCTTCCATGTCTCCATGGCCGGGGCGCTGGGGCTCGGAGGGGACCTGACGTCCTGGTCCGAGGAGGAGCTCGCGGAGACGGCCGAGCTCGTCGCCCGGTACAAGGAGATCCGCCCGCTCGTCCAGCGGGGGCACCAGCACCGGGTCGCCGCGGGCGGACCGGTGACCGCCGTCCACTACGCGGCTCCGGACGACAGCGAGCACGCGCTCCTCGTCTGGCGCCCCACGGCCCGCTTCGGTCACCGCCCCGACCCGGTGCGGCTGCCCGCGCTCGACCCCGAGGCGCACTATCTCGACCCGGACCTGGACCGCGTGCACAGCGGGGCCGCCCTGGTGCGCCGAGGCATCGACCCGCGCCTTCCGGAGGGCGACTACGCCAGCAGCCTGATCCGGCTCCGCCGCGTCGGCCCCTGACCCTCACACCGTTCCCAAGGCCGGCCGCCTTCTCCCCCGATGGGCAACCGGCTCGACGTCTTCCCCGACTACACGACCCGCCTCGCCGCCCACGTGATCCGGCATCGCTGCCGCGCGTTCACGGAATGGCCTCGATCTGTTCCAGGTGGGTCTCGCCCCACTCGCCGAGCGGCGCCATCGCGGTGTTGAGCGACCGGCCGAACCCGGTCAGCGAGTACTCCACCTTTGGCGGGACCTGATGGTAGACCTCGCGGTGCACGAGGCCGCTGTGCTCCATCTCGCGGAGTTGCAGGATGAGCATCCTCTCGCTGATCCCCGGCACGGCACGCCGTAACTCCCCGAAACGCAGGGGCCCTTCACCGAGCGAGAAAAGAATCAGACCCTTCCACTTTCCCCCCATCACGGCGATGGCGGCGTCGAGCCCGCAGGTGTAGGTCCGGCCCTTCATCCACTCCTCCTCCGAACAGAAATGTAGGTACCTCACAAAAATGTAGGTACTTGAGGGAATGTACGTGACCACCCAGCATGGAGGGACCGGCGCCGGGCGAAGAGACGAAACAACGCAAGACCGACAGAGCGTGGAGTGGAGCGCACCATGACAGCGAACGACCGCACACCCGTGACCGTGCTCGGACTGGGTTCGATGGGGCGGGCCCTGGCCGAGGCGTTCGTCGACGCCGGACATCCCACGACGGTGTGGAACAGGACGCCGGGCAAGGCCGCGCCGCTGGTGGCCAAGGGGGCCGTCCAGGCCGAGCGGGTGGAGGACGCGGTGGCGGCGAGCCCGCTGGTCGTCACCTGTCTGACCACCTTCGAGGACACCCTCCGGGCGCTGGCCCCTGCCGCCGGCGTGCTGCGCGGACGCGACCTCGTCACCCTGAACAGCGGCTCCCCCGCCGACGCCCGCGAGACCGCGACCTGGGCCACCGCCCACGGCGCGCGGTTCCTCGCCGGGGCGGTCAAGAACGTGCCCTCGGCCGTGGGGGCGCCCGACACCCTTCTCTACTACGGCGGCGACAGGAGCGTCTTCGAGGAGCACGCAACGACGCTGCGGGTACTGGGCGGCGACACCGTCCATCTCGGGGACGAGACCGACCTCGCCGCGCTCTACGAGATGGCGGTGGGCGCGTTGCTCCTGCCCGCGCTCGTCGGTTTCTTCCAGGGCGCCGCCGCCGTCCAGGGGCGCGGCCTCCCGGCGGTGAGCATGGTCCGGTACGCCGGGAAGTGGCTGGACATGATCAAGTCCCTGCTGCCGGTCTACGCGGCGGAGATCGACAGCGGCGACTACACCGACGCCGCCTCGTCGGTGAACCTCTTCCTCGCGGGAGCGGCCCATGACGAGGACCTGGCCGAGGAGGCGCACGTCGATACGACATGGGAGGCGCCGCTCAACGCCCTTCTGGAGCGGGCGGCCGAGGCCGGCCACGGCGAGCACAGCATCGCGGCGCTGACCGAAGTGCTCCGACTCGGGGGAAACGTGACGGCCAATCCGATCACAAGAGTTCCGAACTGATCAAGAACGGTTCTATAGTTCCGTCGTTCAACCTCTTCCCCGTGTGCCTGCTCTCGAGAGTCTGGTTGATGTCGGCGTCATCCACCCCGTTCCGCCCTGCCCTGATCGCCTCGCTGCTGACACTCGCCGCGGGGGGTGCGCTCGCCGTGGCGGCGACGACCGCCGCACCGACCGAGGTCCGCCCCGCGCTCGGCTGGTTCGCCGTGTGCGGAGTCCTGTTGCTGTCCGCCGCGGCCTTCGCCGTCACCTGGTACACCCGCACCTCGCGGGCGCTCGGTCGACGCGCGGAGGTCCTCGCCGCCGAACTCGCCTCCCGGGAGGCCTACGTCGGCCGCTTCAAGGACACCGCCGAGCGCGACGCGGCGGCGCTCAAGGAACGGTACGAGGCGGAGGCCACCGCCACCGCCGCCCGTCACGCGGCCCGGACGGAGGAGCTCGTATGGTCGCACCGGGCCGAGACGGATCGGCTCGTCGCGGCGCGGGCGGCCGACGTCGACCGCCTCGAGGGCAGGCTGCGCCGCGCGGAGTCCGCCCGGTCCGCGGCCATGGCCGCCGCCGCCAACGCGGCCGGACGGATGCAGGCCCTGGCCACGAGCATGATGGCCGACCTGCGGGACATGGAGCACCGGCACGCCGACGAGGACGTCCTCACCGACCTCCTCCACCTCGACCACCGCACGGCCCAGGCCGGCCGGCTCGCGGACTCCATCGCCGTGCTGACCGGAGCCCGGTCTGGCCGGCGGTGGACGCGCCCGATCGTCATGGAATCGATCCTGCGCGGCGCCATGGGCCGGATCGGCGGCTACCAGCGGGTGCGGCTGCACTCCGGCAGCGAGGCGGCGGTGACCGGTCACGCCGCCGAGGGCATCATGCACGCCCTGGCCGAACTCCTCGACAACGCCGCGAACTTCTCTCCGCCCAACGCGGAAGTGCACGTGTACGTGGAGGAGGTGCCGGCCGGCCTCGTCATCACCGTAGAGGACAGCGGCCTGGCGATGAGCGACGTGCAGCTGAGGCGCGCGGAGGCCGCCGTCGGAGCGGCCGCCCCGGACCTGGCCGGCCTCTCCGGAACCCGCCTCGGCCTGCACGTGGTCGGCCGGCTGGCGCGCAAGCACGGCCTGACCGTGTCCTTCCGCCCCTCGGCACGCGGGGGCACCGGCGTCCTGCTGATGGTGCCGCAGGAACTGATCAGCCGCGCGCCCGAGGAACCGACCGGCTCGTCCGGCGAGCCGCAGCTCCCGGTGGCCGGCCGCGGGGTGACCGCACCGACCCCCGACCGGACGCCCCCCGCCACCCCGGCCACCCCCCGTCCCGTCCACGAGCCCGAGACCGTCCACGACACGGCCACGGCCACCGCCACGGCCGTCAAGGGCGACGCGGGCGAGAGCGACGCGGGCGAGCCGGACGGAATCATCCTGCCGCGCCGCCGCCGCGGACAGACCCTGGCCGCCCAGCTCAAGAGCGGGGAGACCCCGGCGGAGACCGGTCAGGAGGCTCCGCGCACCGGCGCGGCCGCCCCCGGGGCCCCGCCGCGCTTCGGCAGCTTCCACCGGGCCGTGCGCGGCGCGGGAGGCCGGGCCGCCCATGAGCAGCCGGCCGGCACACCCGTACCGTCCGACCCCCAGGACCCGGCGGCCGCACCGCACACGTCGGCGTCCGCGAACTCCCCGTATTCGGAAGGCAATCCGCGATGACCGGCACCACCACCGACGAGAAGCTCAGCTGGCTCCTGGAGGGCCTGCTGGAACGCACCCCGGGCACCCGTCACGCCCTGGTGCTCTCCCGCGACGGCCTCAAGCTCTGCCGTACCTCCGAGCTCTCCGTCGACCAGGCCGACCAGCTCGCCGCGATCTCCGCGGGCATCCAGAGCCTGTCGCACGGTGCCTCCGTCGAGTTCGGCGACGGCACGGGCGGGGTCCGCTCCGCGATGGCCGAGTTCTACGGCGGCATCCTCTTCATCGTGGAGGCGGGCGACGGCGCCCACCTCGCCCTCGTCGCCGACGAGGACGCCGACGCCGGACTCGTGGGCCACAACATGACGGAACTGGTCGAGCAGCTGGGCGAGCACCTCGTCGCCAGGCCCCGGGGATGAGGCGGGTCAGGCCGGGCCGGGACGACTCGCCCGACCGCCTCTACACCGTCACCGGAGGGCGTACGCGCGCCGGATCCGACGCCTTCGACGTGGTGACGCTGGTGGTCGCCGAGAGCGACCCGGTCCCGGGCATGCAGTCCGAGCACGCCGCGATCCTGCGCATGTGCCGGTTCCCCACGGCGGTGGTCGAGGTGGCGGCCGGGCTCGGCCTGCCCGTGTCGATCACGCGGATCCTCCTGGCCGACCTGCACGACACCGGCCGGATCAGCGCACGACACCCCCGGCCTTCGTACCGCCTTCCCGATCACGACATCCTGGAGCAGGTGCTCGTTGGACTCCGTAGCCTCTGAACCGCGACCACGTCAGACCCTGCACAGCACCGCCGACAACGGACTGAAGATCGTCATCGTCGGCGGCTTCGGAGTCGGCAAGACCACCCTGGTCCGCTCGGTCAGCGAGATCCGTCCGCTGAACACCGAGGAGACGATGACGCAGGCCGGCGAGCACATCGACGACACCGTCGGCGTCGCCGCGAAGAAGGCCACCACCGTGGCGTTCGACTTCGGCCGGATCTCCCTCGACGCGCGCAACGTCCTGTACTTGTTCGGCGCCCCCGGCCAGGAGCGGTTCTGGTTCCTGTGGGACCGGCTCTTCACCGGCACGCTCGGTGCCGTCGTCCTCGTCGACACCCGACGGCTCTCCGACTCCTGGTACGCCGTCGACCGGCTCGAACACCACGGCACGCCGTTCGTCGTGGCCTGCAACGACTTCGGCGGGCCCACCCACACCCCCGCCCAGATCCGCGAGGCTCTCGACCTCGCCGACGAGGTCCCGCTGGTCTTCTGCGACGCCCGGTCGCGCGAGTCCGGCAAGCAGGTCCTCATCTCGCTCGTCGAGCACCTGAAGACCCTCGTCCCCTCGGACCCGCAGCAGACCCCGCAGCCGATCCCGGAGCCCACCCCGTGACCCACCCCGCGACCCAGCCCTCGCACCCGCCCGTCCCCCTGAGCGGCCCCGCGTTCCAGACCGACCCCGTCGAGCTGTACCGGCGGATCCGGCGCGAACACGGCGCCGTCGCCCCGGTCGTGCTCGACGGCGACGTGCCCGCCTGGCTGGTCCTCGGCTACCGCGAGCTGCACCAGGTCACCAGCGACCCGGTCCTCTTCTCGCGCGACTCCGAGCTGTGGAACCAGTGGGACGCCATCCCGGCGGACTGGCCGCTGCTGCCCATGATCGGCCGCAAGCAGCCGTCCATCCTCTACACCGTGGGCGAGCGGCACCGCGAGCGCGCCGGCGTCATCTCCGACGCGCTGGAGGCCGTCGACCCGTTCACCTTGAAGGAACGGGCCGAGCGCTTCGCCGACGAACTCATCGACGGGCTCTGCGGCAAGGGCGCCTGCGACATCATCGCCGAGTACGCGATGCTGCTGCCGGTCCGCGTCCTCGCCAGCATCTACGGTTTCGCCGACGAGCAGGGCCCGGCCCTGGTGACCGCCTTGAACGACATGATCAACGGCCAGGAGGGCGCCCTGGAGGGCCAGCGCCACCTCGCCGAGTCCATGTTCGCGCTGCTCGCGGCCAAGGCCGAGACGCCCGGCGACGACGTCGCCTCGCGCATGATCGCCAACACCGCCGGCTTCACCGTGGAGGAGGTCGCCCAGGACCTCATGGTGATGATGGCCGCCGGTCACCAGCCCACCGCCGACTGGATCGGGAACTCGCTGCGCCTCATGCTCACCGACGACCGGTTCGCGGCCTCCCTCTCCGGCGGCCGCCACAGCGTCGGCGAGGCGATGAACGAGGTCCTCTGGGAGGACACCCCCACCCAGAACGTCGCCGGCCGGTGGGCCTCCCGCGACACCCACCTCGGCGGGCGCCGCATCGGCCGCGGCGACCTGGTCCTCCTCGGCCTCGCGGGCGCCAACTCCGACCCGCACGTCCGGGCCGACTCCGGCGCCCTCACCGGCGGCAACAACGCCCACCTCTCCTTCGGGCACGGCGAACACCGCTGCCCCTTCCCGGCGCAGGAAGTCGCCGAGACCATCGCCCGGACAGGCATCGAGGTACTCCTCGACCGACTGCCGGACGTGGACCTCGCGGTGGCGGAGGACGGCCTCACCCGCCGCCCGTCCCCCTGGCTGCGGGGCCTCACCGCGCTCCCCGTGACGTACACCCCGACCCCCGCCCTTGGAGCCTTCGCATGAGCTGCCCGTACGACCACACCGCCGCGCCCGACGCCGACGTGATCGTCCTCGACCCCTTCGTCGCCGATCTCGACGCCGAGAGCGCCCGCCTGCGCGAGGCGGGCCCGCTGGCCCGCGTCGTCCTGCCCGGCGGCGTGCCCTGCTGGTCCGTCACCCGCCACGCCGAGGCCCGGAAGCTGCTCACCGATGCCCGCCTGGTCAAGGACATCGACGTGTGGGGCGCCTGGCAGCGCGGCGAGATACCCATGGACTGGCCCCTGATCGGTCTGGCCAACCCCGGCAAGTCCATGCTCACCGTGGACGGCGAGGAGCACCGCCGGCTGCGCACGCTCGTCGCGCAGGCGCTGACGGCACGCCGGGTGGAGCGGCTGCGCTCGCGCATCGAGGACCTCACGAACGAGAGCCTCGACCGGCTCGCGGAGCGGCCGGCCGGCGAGGTCGTGGACCTGAAGGCGGAGTTCGCGTACCCGCTGCCGATGAACGTGGTCAGCGGGCTGATGGGGGTCGACCAGGCCGACCACCCCCGCATGAAGGCCCTCTTCGACAAGTTCTTCTCGACGCAGACGCCGCCCGAGGAGGTGCCGCAGATGATGGCGGACCTCGGTGCCCTCTTCTCGGGGATCGTGGCGGCGCGGACCGAGGAGCCCGGCGACGACCTCACCAGCGCGCTGATCGAGGCGTCGGAGGGCGGCGACCGGCTCAGCACGGAGGAGATCACCAACACGCTCCAGCTGATGGTGGCGGCCGGTCACGAGACGACGATCAGCCTGATCGTGAACGCGGTCGTCGCCCTGGAGACCCACCCCGAGCAGCGCGCCCTGGTGCTGAAGGGCGAGGTGCCGTGGGAGAACGTCATCGAGGAGACGCTGCGCTGGTCGACGCCCACCTCGCACGTACTGATCCGGTTCGCGAGCGAGGACATCGAGGTCGGCGACCGGGTCCTGCCCAAGGGTGACGCGCTGATCGTGTCGTTCGGCGCGATCGGCCGGGACGAGGAGCAGCACGGTACGACGGCGGGCGCGTTCGACGTGACCCGCACGCCCAACCGGCACATCTCCTTCGGCCACGGTCCGCACGTGTGCCCGGGTGCGGCGCTGTCCCGGCTTGAGGCCCTGGTGGCGCTGCCCGCGCTGTACGCGCGCTTCCCGGAGCTGCGGCTCGCGGTACCGCGCGAAGAGCTGCGGAACAAGCCGGTCGTGACGCAGAACGACCTGTTCGACCTGCCGGTGTTCCTGGCCTGACCCGGCCCGGGGCTTCCTCTGTCGGGCCGGCCGCGGCCGGCCCGACGGGAGGGGATGATCTGGTGTCCAAGGGGGGACTTGAACCCCCACGCCCGATAAAGGGCACTAGCACCTCAAGCTAGCGCGTCTGCCATTCCGCCACTTGGACCAGGTGTGTGTCGTGACGCGGAGTGACCTCCGCGGCGACAGAGATCAATCTACCAGCACCTCGGGGTGCTCTTCACCTGCGTTTTCCGTGGTCAGCGACGTGCATCCAGACACGCGTCCGATTACCCCGCGTCACTGAAACAGTGCGGGAGGTGACGGAGGGTGCTTCACTGGCGGTATGCCTTTCCCTCACTACGGCGTGCTCACGGGAACCCTCTACCGCCACTACCGCGACGAGCCCGACAACCAGGGCCGCTGGTTCCACATCAACCTGGAGGTGGACGCCCCCGACGGGCGCTACCACTGCGCCGTCGACGTCGACAGCCACAAGTCCAACGTGGGGGTGCAGTGGAAGACCTTCACCGTGGACGCCGCCGCGCTCGGCCCGGCCGCGGCGCTCGCCCCGGGCTACCACGATCTCGCCGCCACCCCCGGCTCCGGCGCCCTGGACTATCTGCGCCATCCGGAGCTGGTGGACCGTACCGGTGTCCTGTTCCAGCGTCGCCCGCCGTCCTGGCTCCAGGAGCTCCTGGACCTGCTGGGCTCGCGACCGTGGCACGCCGGGTCGAACATCGACGCCGCCGCCGCGCTGGAGGCGGTACTGGTGCCGGGGCAGCGGGTCCTCGTCTTCGGCGAGCCGTTCACCGACGATCTCGAAGGTGACCTCGGCATGCACAACATCCACCAGAACCAGGGCGATCCGGCGGGCTCCCAGTGGTGGGAGGAGAACGGGATCTGGCAGGACGGCGCGACGCTCGCCCGGCGCGACGACGGACGGTACGACGTCTTCCTGAACAAGTTCTCCAGCCAGGCGGGGCAGACGGACAGCGGGGGCCACCCCGTCGGGTGACCCCCGGCCGGCTCCCGAATCCACCGGATGTCAGTCCTCCAGCGCACGGGTGGCCGGGCCCTGGAGCACCGTGCCGTCCCGCGCGAAGCGTGATCCGTGGCAGGGGCACTCCCAGGTCTCCTCCGCCTCGTTGAAGCCCAGCTCACAGCCCATGTGCGTGCAGCGCCGACCGGTCCGCAGGCCGGCCGCGTAGTGGTGGGCCACCGTGGACTGACGTCGTGCGACCCCGAACAGCTCGTGCACGGGCAGCCTCCGGCGCGGATCGACGAGCTCCGTCCACGCCGGGCGGGGCGCGCCCGTCAGATGGGCGGTGAGCAGGCGGCCCGCGGCGACGCCGTTGCTGAGCCCCCACCCTCCGAACCCGGTGGCGATGTAGACGTGTTGGGTGTCGGGATGCTCATGGCCGACGCAGGGCATGCCGTCGGACGTATGGACGTCCTGGGCCGCCCACCGGTGGACCGACGGCGCCTCGGCGAAGCCCGGCAGGTGGCCGCCCGCCCAGCCCTCCAGGCGCGCGAACCGCTCGCGCACCCCACCGCTCCCCGGCTCGTACGCCTCGCCCGCGACGATCAGGAGCCGCCGCCCCTCGCCCAGCGGGGCGGTCCGCACCGACCGGATGCCGTCGTCGGTGGTCACGTACATGCCGTACGGGGCGTGGCGTTCCTCGACGGGGGCGGCGACGACGAGCTCGCGGCGCACCGAGAGCCGCATCAGCAGGGTGGTGTGACAGCGGAGCGGGAAGTGGGTGGCGAGGACGACGTCACGGGCGTGGACCGTGCCTCCGCCCTCCAGCGCGAGACGGCATTCGGCGCCCTCCCGCAATCCCGTGACGCGGGTCCCTTCGTGGACTCGGACGCCCCGCGCGATCAGGTCGTCCGCCAGGCCGAGCAGGAAGCGGCGCGGGTGGAACTGCAGCTGGTCCTCGACCCGGACGGCCGCGGCGACCGGGTACGGAAGCCCGGTGTCGGTCACCGCGTCGGCCCGCAGGCCGGCCTCATAGGCGGCCGCCGCCTCCGCCTGGATCTCCTCGGCACGCGTCTCGTCGAGGGTGTAGGTGTACGCCGGACGTCGTTCGAGCTCCGCGTCGATCCCCAGCTCCGCGCAGAGCCGCACCACCTGGCGCAGGGCGTCCTCCTGGGCGTCGGCGTACTCCATCGCCGCCGAAGCGCCGTGGCCGCGGCGCAGTCCGGCGTAGCGCAGCCCGTGCAGGGAGGTCAGCTTGCCGGTGCTGTGCCCGGTCACCCCGGCCGCGATCCGGTCGGCTTCCAGCACCAGGACGTCGCGCCCGGCGCGGGACAGCTCGTGGGCGGTGCTCAGTCCGGCGATCCCGGCCCCGACCACGACCACGTCCGCGGCGAGGTCGCCCTCCAGCGGTGGGCGGGCGGATCGGGGCGGCGGCGACTCCGTCCAGTACGCGCTTCCGGTGCTCCGCATGGTCACTCCCCGCGGCGGCCGGCGCCGGACCCAGCGGCGGCGTGCTCCGCCTCGGAGGGGAGTGCCTCGGCGTCCAGCGCCCGGACGATCGCCGCCGCGAAGGCGTCGAGGTCGCCCGGCCTGCGGGAGGTGATCAGGGCATGGCCTCCGCCGGTGTCGACGACGACCTCCCGGTCGAGCCAGCTGCCGCCCGCGTTCTCCACGTCGGTCCGGAGC
The DNA here is from genome assembly GCF_042717315.1 of Streptomyces sp. NPDC058650. NCBI lineage: Bacteria > Bacillati > Actinomycetota > Actinomycetes > Kitasatosporales > Streptomycetaceae > Streptomyces > Streptomyces sp. NPDC058650. The sequence continues at coordinate 3,640 of NZ_JBHXRL010000017.1, read as the reverse complement.
GACGGGTACGAGGTCAGCTCGCGGTCCCTGGCCAGGCCGCTCTCCACCAGGAGCCAGGGCCCGTGACAGATGGCGGCCACCGGTTTGCCGGCCGCGGCGAAGGCCGAGACGAGACGGAGCGCCTCGCCGTCGGTGCGCAACCGGTCGGCGTTCACGGTGCCGCCGGGCACGATCACGGCGTCGAAGCCGTCCGCCGTCACACCGGCCATGGTGGTGTCCGGCCGTACGACAGCCCCCGGCCGGCGGTCCGCCACCACGGTCCGGATGGCCTCCTCCTTCCGTGCGGCGACCGTGACCCGGGCGCCCGCCTCCCGCAGTACGGCCATGGGCTTCTCCAGCTCCGTCTGCTCCGTCCCGTAGTTCGTCGTGAGAACGAGAACGTGCTTGCCGTCGAGCGACACGATGCCTTCCTCTCTCGCTCGGTCCCGCCTCCTGCGGCTTCCCGGAGGATTCCGGTCGAACCACGACTCAGCGGGCATTCTCCGACCAGGAGGCTCGACCGCTTCGATAGCGGCCGTCACGGTGGACGGGACGGACGATCGACCTCCAGCCACACCACCTTGCCCACGGCCCCCGGCCCCTTCGCCTCACTGCCCCAGGCACCGGCCAGCCGCTCCAGCACCATCAGCCCGTGCCCACCCGGCAGCCCGGGCGAACGGCCCACCAGGACACGCGGATGCTCCGCGCTCGCGTCGGCCACCTCCACCCGCAACCGGCCGCCCCCGTGCCGCAGCACCAACTCCTCCGGACCACCCGCGTGCAGACACGCGTTGGTGACCACCTCCGACACGAGGAGCAGCACGTCCTCCACCCGCTCCCCCGCCTCCTCGCTCTCCGCGGGAATCCACCCCCAGTCGGTCAACGCCTCCGCGGTGAAGTTCCTGCACCGGGACACCACGCCCCGCGTCCCGTACAGCACCAGCCTTCGCACCTGCTCCTGATGGCCGTCACCGCTCTCGGCCATGGATATCGCCACCTTCGTGCTCCCGCTCGGAGAGTGCCTCTCTCGACCTCTCCACCTCTGGGCGACTGCCCGGACTCCGTGATGACGAACATCCCGCGAATGAACCGGCGGGAATCGGGCACGGGCCCAGCAGAAGCCGGACGCACACGACGGGAGAGGTGTGGACCATGCCCCGCGGATCGAACGCCAAGCGCGAGCGGCAGTACGAGCACATCAAGGAGAGCGCCCTGGAGCGGGGCGAGGGCGAGGAGCGCGCCGAGGAGATCGCGGCGCGCACGGTCAACAAGGAACGGGCCCGGGCGGGCGAGTCGAAGACCGCGAGCCGGAGTTCCATCGAGGACATGTCCTCCTCGCGCCGCGGCGGTCTGCGCTCCCACAGCGGCGCCGAAGGTCCGACGTACGACCAGCTCTACGCCGAGGCCCAGCGCCGCGACCTCCACGGCCGTTCCTCGATGAACAAGGCGGAACTCAAGCGCGCGCTGGGAGGCGGGAAGCGCTCATGAGCACCGCTGTTCGGACTCCCCGCGTCGTGGTGGGGTAGACGGGTCCCGGCGTCTCACGGGGCACTGCGCCGGGCCGTGCGAGACGCGCGCCTCATCGGAGGTCCCGGGCTGATACACATACCCGAGAGAACGGGACACGTACGACGACGAGGGCGGAAGACCGTATGCGACCGATCCCCGAGCCGGCCGCCACCCCGGTGGGCGCGGCGGCGAGCACTCCCCCGCGGCGTCCCGTCTTCGACGCCCATCTCCACATCGTCGACCCCCGCTTCCCCCTGATCGAGAACGACGGCTATCTGCCGCCCGCCTTCACCGTCGAGCGGTACCGCGAGCGCGTCTCCGGACTCCCGGTCCGCGGCGGCGCGGTCGTGTCGGGTTCCTTCCAGGGCTTCGACCAGGAGTATCTCCGCGACGCCCTGGCCGCGCTCGGCCCCGCCTTCGTCGGCGTCACCCAGGTCCCGGCCGGCGTCACGGACGAGGAGGTCACCGGCCTCGACGCCGCGGGCGTGCGCGCGGTCCGTTTCAACGTCCGGCGCGGCGGTTCGGCCACGCTCGACCAGCTGGACCGTCTCGCCCGCCGCGTCCACGACATCGCCGGCTGGCACACCGAGCTCTACATCGACGCCCGGGACCTGCCGGACCTGGCCACGACCCTGGCCGCTCTGCCCGCCGTCAGCATCGACCACCTCGGTCTGCACCGCGACGGGCTCCCCCACCTGCTGGCCCTGGTCGAGCGGGGCGTCAAGGTCAAGGCCACGGGGTTCGGGCGGGTCGACCTCGACCCCGTCGAGACCATGAACGCCATCGTGAGGACCGACCCCACCGCCCTCATGGTCGGCACCGACCTGCCCTCGACCCGCGCCCGCCGCCCGTTCACCGACGACGACCTCGCCCTCGTCGCCCGGAGCGTCGGCGAGGAACATCTCGACGCCGTGCTGTGGGGCAACGCCGCCGCGTTCTACCGCGTCCCCGCCACCGTCGGGCCGGGTGGCGGCACGGCGGCGCACCCGTAGGTGCCTACCGCTCCGGTGTGCTGCCGCGTACGACCGGCTCCGCCGGGAGCAGCAGTCCGCTCGTCGGAGTGGCCGTGGGGTCCTCGACGGCGGTGATCAGCCGGTCGACCAGGGCGTGGGCGATACGGGACAGGGGCAGCCGCATGCTGGTGAGGGCGGGCTGGAGCACCGTACAGAGCGGCATGTCGTTGAAGCCGGTGACGGCGACGTCGGCGCCGACCGTGAGGCCTGCGGCCCGGACGGCCTGGTAGGCGGTCAGGGCGAGCCAGTCGTTCGCGCAGACCAGGGCCGTCGGACGGTCGGGGCCGACGAGCAGGCGCTGGAGTGCGTGGGAGAGGGCGGCCGGGTCGTCACCGGGGACGCCGACCTCGAAGGCCCCGTCGGGTGCGGCGGCCGCGGCCTGGAGCAGGCCCGCCCGGCGGTCGGCGAGCCAGGGCAGGGAGGCGGCGGAGTTGACGTAACAGATCCTGCGGTGGCCCTGTTCGAGGAGGAGGGCGACGAGGGCGGCGGTGGCGGCGGCCGAGTCGATGTCCACCCAGTTCTGCGGGCGGCCGGGGGCGGTGCGGCCGAAGGCGGCGAACGGGAAGCCGGCCTCGGCGAGCACGTCGACGCGGGGGTCGTCGTGAATGACGTCGGAGAGGACGAACCCGTCGACCTGGCGGGCAGCGATCAGCCCGTGGAAGGACTTGGCGACCGCGCCGGCGCCCTGGTCGGGGTCGCAGCGGAACAGCAGGATGCGGTGACCGACGGCGTCGGCGGCGCTCACGAGCGCCTGGAGGAAGCCGCCCATCAGGGGGTTGGGGTCGGCGGGATTGTCGGCGGGTGCGGGATACCCGATGACCTTGCGGGTGCCGGTGCGCAGACTGCGGGCGGACTGGTCGGGCTGGTAGCCGAGTTCGTCGATGGCGGCGGTGACCCGGGCGAGGGTGGTGGCACGGAGCCGGTGGGGGGCGTTGAGGGCGTTCGAGACGGTCTGCCGGGAGACGCCCGCCGTGCGTGCGACGTCCTCGATGGTCACCTGTCGAGCGGTCATCGTTCCTCTGTGTCCGGTGGTCGGGGGGGGGGGGGGGGGCCCCCCCCCCCCCCCCCCGGGGGGCGGGGGGGGGGGGGGGGGGGGGCGGCCCCCCCGGCGCCCGGGACCCCGGTGAACCCCCCCGCCG